>CANBRM010000066.1 GCA_947371915.1 Comamonadaceae bacterium
GCCAAAATCGGCTACCTCGAACCGGCTGCGTTTGAGCGCACGGTCAAGGTTTTGCTGTCCAGCGGCAGCTCACCCGTGATCAAAAAGGACCCGGGTAACGCGGCTTACTCGCACGCCATCTGGGAAGCATCGACCAAATAAACACGGCACGGGGCCACAAGCCCCGTTGCCTTGGACCTACTTGGAAGTTGATGTCTTGGCCAAGGTGCTGGACATCTTGGCGGTTGCCGCAGCAGCAATCGCCGCTTCAACACCCTTGTTGACAGCGGCCGCCGTGTCCACTGCGGACGCGACGGCCGGTGCCACCGCTGCTGGTGCCGCCTTCGCGGCCGGCACAGGCTCCGGCACCTTGGGCTTGGCAGCCACGGCTGCCCCTGGCGCGACCACCGCCTCAGGCGCAGCCACTACTGCAACAGGCACTTCCTTAACCAGTTTGGCCTTGCTCTCGTAATAGTGATCAAACATCTGCTGGATGACTGGCGAATCCGCTGTACCCAACCACGCACCACTAGACGACTTGAGTACGGCGATGTCCCGCAACGAGCATCCCTCACCATGGGTCTGCAACCATTGCTTGGCCAAGGTCATGCGCTCGGTCGGGTTGTGCACGGTCAGCGCATCGTCAATCAGGTTGATCACGGCATACGTGGCCAACCTGTAAAGCACAGCCGTCGCGATGTCTTGGAGCGCGAAGGCGGCATAGGCCGGTGAGGATTCAACAGACGTCATCAGTAGTGCGGCGGCAATTCGTCACGCAAACTGCGGAATGAGCCGCTGCCACCATCGGGTGTCTGCAAGCGCAACTGGCTCACCTCGCGAAGCAAGGCGTCAATCTGTTCTTGTTGGCGAAAAATGATTTGGTTCAGTTGCTCCACCAAGTCTTCGGTGAAGCTGGCCTTGATCTCAAGGTCCATCAAGCGCTGGTCAATGGCGGTGTGTGTTTCCATGGCTGTATTGGACATCAAACCCGCGCGCTTTATCGTCACTTGTGCGAATCACTTGGGCCCATGGCTGCAAGTTTGGCCCGCAGATTTTCGAGTTCCCGTTGGTAACCTTCTGCATCCCCGTAATCTACAAAGCCGGTGTAATAAGGATGGGCGATGAGCACCTTGCGTGCGTGTTTGATCGGGCACCAGTATTGCTCCGTGCGCGCTACCACCTCGCGTGCATACGACATCAAACCGTTGCCGTAAGAACAGTAGGCGCAGTTGATTTTTTCAATCAAATTCAAATAGGCAAGGTGGGTGCGGTCATACACAAAATAGTCACTGCGCACCACGCGTGTGATGCCGTAAGCACGAAAACAAATGTGTTGGTAAATCGTGACGGCGAGGTCCAGCAACAGCATCGGGAAGATCAGGCTGTAGATCACGGGCGCAGTCAGCACACTGAGCCAGTTGGCGCTGAGCATGTATTTGAGCAAACCCGTTTTGAAGCGCTTGTGTTGCGCCAAGATCTCGTGCTCGAACTGAATGCGTTTCTCTTCGAAATCGGCTTGGAGCTCGGCGCGTCGCGTTTTCATGACTTGCTCGATTTCGGACTCCATTTGTCCAATGCGATCTAACAATTCTGCGATTTTTGGGTTCATAAAGGTCTCGATTCAAAGTCATTATGAGTCGGCTCGGGCTAAAATAGCAGGCACATGTGGCCTAATTAGGGGCTTTAACTTTTTATTTGGAAATCTCATGGGAAACAAAATCGTCACCGAAGCGGATCGCAAGCGTTCACCTAAGCCTATCGCTCTGCCTGGCACCTCGTTGCCAACAATGGGCAAAGGTCAGCGCATCAGCTTGGAGCGTGGTGTTGCAACGCGTAGCAAAAAGAACCCAGGCAAGCGTTCTTCCAAAGGCGGTTAACTCCTCCGAGTCTGCGAAGACCCATAAAAAAAGCGACCTTTTCAGGTCGCTTTTTTGTGGGCGCTCAATAAGTTGCATCAAGCCGCATTAAGCAGCATCCGGCAGCTCAATCTTGACTTCGAGTACTTCTAAGTTGTCGTGACGCTCCAAGTTGACCTTGATGTCATTGGGATTGATGTTCACGTACTTGGAGAGCACAGCCACCAAGTCACGCTGCAAGGCCGGCAAGTAATCGGGTTGCGTGTTGCGACCCGTGCGTTCGTGGGTCAAGATGAACTGCAAACGCTCTTTGGCAACGTTCGCCGTTTTTTTCTTTTCGCCGAGTAAAAAAGACAAAAGTGACATGGCTTATTTCCCGCCGAAGAGACGTTTCAGCAGACTTGGCTTGACGTGTTCTGTGAAACGCATGGGCACTTGTTCACCCAAGAAACGGCTGATCACGTCTTTGTAGGCTTCCGACACATCGGTGTTGGCCAGATGCACAGCGGGCAAACCTTGGTTCGAGGCGGTCAGCACGGTTTCTGATTCGGGAATCACGCCAATCAATGGAATGCGCAAGATGTCTTGAATGTCTTCCAATGACAGCATGTGGCCTTCTTCAACGCGGCTGGGGTTGTAGCGCGTGATCAGCAGGTGTTCTTTGATTGGCTCGCCGCCATCGATCGCGCGTTGTGTCTTGCTGCTGAGCATGCCCAAGATGCGGTCTGAGTCGCGCACCGAAGACACTTCAGGGTTGGTGACCACCAAGGCTTCGTCTGCAAAGTGCATGGCCATCATGGCGCCAATTTCGATGCCCGCAGGTGAATCACACACGATGTAGTCAAAGCCCATGCCGGCCAGCTCTTTGAGCACGGTCTCGACGCCTTCTTTGGTGAGGGCATCTTTGTCGCGGGTTTGCGACGCGGCCAGCACAAACAGGTTGTCGCATTGCTTGTCTTTGATCAAGGCTTGGTTCAAGGTGGCTTCACCGTTGATGACGTTGATGAAGTCATACACCACGCGACGCTCGCAGCCCATGATCAAGTCAAGGTTACGCAAACCCACGTCAAAGTCGATGACCACTGTTTTGAAGCCACGCAGTGCGAGGCCAGAGGAAAAACTGGCGCTGGTCGTGGTCTTGCCCACGCCGCCCTTGCCAGAGGTCACCACAACGATTTTTGCCATGAAAAGCCCTAATTTGTTCGAAATATCAATTTTTCAATTTTACAGCGCTTGCATGATGAGTTTGTCATCTTGAAGGCTGATTTGCGCGGGTTTCCCTAGCAGATCCTTGGGCAGCGGTGAATCGCCACTGGTTCTGTAAGTGCCCGCGATCGACACCAGTTCTGCCTCTAGCGACGAGGTGAAGATGCGTGCTTGTGTGTTGCCACGCGCACCCGCAATTGCTTTGCCGCGCAAGGGTGCGTACACATGAATGTGCCCATCCGCCATGATTTCAGCGCCCGCGTTGACCATCGCCAACACCACCAAGTCACGGCCTTTGGCATACACATGCTGGCCCGAGCGCAGTGGTTTGTCGACCACCATCGCGGGCAGACTGGGGGCTTGCACTTCGCGCACCACGTCTCGCACGACTTCAACTTCGCGAATCACCTCTTGCACCACGGTTTCAACGCGCGGTGCGACGGGCATTTGCACGTTCACGTCCCGCGCTTCAAACAAGCCTGCGGCGTTGGCTTTAATTAATTGGTGCTCATTTGCACCGCGCACGGCCACAGGCACCAAGCGGTGCGTGCGTAAACATGCGCAAACAGCGGGTAGGTCAAGCGTGTGGCTGGGGTCATCCAACCCGCTCAGATCAATCACCACGGCATCGTTGTCAAAGAAGTCGGGGGTAGCGCCTAGGCGACGCACTAAATCGGCTTTCAGTGTGGCGGTGTCAGGCGTTTTGAGCAAAAAAGCGACCAAGGGCAGGGTGGCACTTTTGATCTCGTAGGCGTGGGGCGCAGAGGCTTGGCTCATGAATAGACCGGCAGAAAATAAAAGGTGAACTTTACACGGCAAGGTCTTGCTTGCCCCATTAAACTTTTTCGTATGAATTCCTCTCTCTTTGCGCGCCGCCTGGTTGCCTCGTTTCCTCTGGTTTTGACTGCCTTGTCGGTCACTGCCCAAACCACTCCCACCACCGATATGGGGCGCGTGGAAGTCACCAGTGGCCGCGACAACGACACCCAACAACGACGCGAATCGACCGCGAGCAAAATCGTCATTGGTCGTGAAGAAATTGAGCGCCAGGGAGACTCCAACCTCGGCGAAATTCTGAAGCGCATGCCTGGCATCACCTTGGGCGGTGCACCCGGTCGCGGTGGCGGTATTCGCATGCGAGGTTTGAGCCAAGGCTACACACAAATTTTGCTCGATGGCCAACGCGTGCCGCCGGGCTTCAGCGTGGAGTCACTCACACCGGAAATGATTGAGCGTGTCGAAATCTACCGCGCACCCACGGCCGAGACGGGCGCACAAGCCATTGCGGGCACCATCAACATCATCACGCGTGAGGGCCGCAAAGGCATGCCCACCGAGTTGAAAGCGGGCTCATCGTTTCAAGGCGGCTATGCGTCGCCCAACGCCTCGTTGGTCAAGTACCACGATGCCGAAAAATGGACCGCCAACTACACCTTGTCGGTCAACCGTTATGCCGCACCGGACCACAGTCAGAACGATTTGACTCGGACAGACGGCACAGGCACCACCGTGCGTCATCGTGTGAGTGACAGCCATTACGGCCGTGAAGGCATGAATGCCACAGCACGTTTGCAGCTCAAAGGCGATCCGGGTGAAACCTTGACCTTGATGCCCTTTGTTGCGCTGTCACAAGGGCGCACGCCGGGCGTGATGCAAGCGACCCAAACTCTGAACGATGTGGCTGTTGTGGGCAGTCCCGCCACTGCGAACAATGAAAACCAAAACCATTTTGCAGTCGCTCGCATCAACGGTCAGTGGCGACGCAAGCTGTCGGCGGACAGCAATATGGAATGGAAATTTAACGTGGGTGGCTGGAACAGCCACAACGAATTTCAGCAAAGCTCCACCAACCCCTCGCTGATTCCGCGTCTGGCAGAAAATTCCCATGTGCAAGATCGCTCTGTCAACCTCAGCGGCAAATACACCAACGTGTTGGGCGGCGGCCATCAGTGGGTGAGTGGTGCTGAAGCGGAGTCCGTGCGCCGCACACAGAGCGTGGTGGGCGCCTACCAGGCGGTGGCTGGTAGCGCAGATTACAGCGCAAGTTCTATGCGTTATGCGATGTACTCCCAAGACGAGTGGCAACTCACGCCCAATTGGTCCTCGCATGTGGGCGCTCGCTACGAAGGGTTGACGACCGAAGGCAACACCAGCAGCGGTCTGGTGACCAACAACAACAGCGTGTTCACCCCTTTGTTGCACGCCATGTGGCGACCCAACCCCGACAGCCGCGATCAAGTCCGCATGAGCCTCACGCGCAGTTTTAAAACGCCAACCATGCCCATTTTGTTGGCGCGCCGCTCCTACACCCGTGACGAGAACAGTGCCACCAACCCCGATGTGTCAGGCAACCCCAATTTGAAGCCCGAAGTGGCCACCGGTGTGGATGTGGCCGTTGAGCGTTATTTGCCGCAAGGCGGTGTGTTGAGTGCCAGCGTATTTCACCGCCTCGTACAAAACCTGATTCGCAATGTGACCACGCAAGAAAGCAGTGGCCGATGGCTTTCTAGCCCACAAAACATCAGCGAAGCCGTGACCGAAGGCATCGAGCTAGAAGGCAAGTTTCGTATGAATCAGTGGATCGCTGACGCCCCAAACATCGACTTGCGCAACAACGTGAGCTTTTATCGTTCACGCGTGCTCAGCATCATGGGGCCGGATAACCGCCTAGATCAGCAGCCCAGCATGACTGCCAATCTCGGGGCCGACTACCGGTTGAAAGCTGTGCCACTTACCATCGGTGGCAACCTCAACTACAACCCCGGCTACACCACCCGTTTGAGTGCCGAGCAGTTGACCACCATTTCGCAAAAACGTGTGATGGACCTTTACGGCTTGTGGCGCATAGACAGCAGCACTGCATGGCGCTTGACCTTGAGTAACTTGGATCCGCGCAACTACAACACGGGCAGCGCCTACAGTGGCAATGGCGTGGTTGAAAACAGCCTGACCCAAAACCGCACCTGGACCAACGTACAAATTCTTTTGGAGAAAAAACTATGACGCAACGCGACGGCGCTTGGTATGACAGCATGTACAACAACCGTGCCTTGGTGCCTGAATTCGCTGCGCATTTTGCGCATTGGCGCGATGCATCTGCCCAAGCCCGCGCCAAACACAGACATTTTCAAGACGTTGCTTACGGTCGTGGTTTGAATGAAACTTTGGATATTTTTCCAACCTCGGTGTCTTCGCCCAAAGCGGGTGCGCCTGTGGTGGTGTTCATCCACGGCGGCTATTGGCGGTCGTTGGACAAGTCCGAGCATTCGTTTGTAGCGCCAGCGTTCACCGCAGCCGGTGCCTGTGTGGTGGTGCCCAATTACGCGCTATGTCCAGCGGTGACAATTTCTCAAATCAGTCTGCAAATGGTCAAAGCCGTCGCTTGGGTTTGGCGCAACATCCATCGCTTTGGCGGTGACCCCAGCCGCATCACCTTGATTGGTCACTCGGCAGGCGGGCACTTGGCTACGCAGCTGTTGGCCTGCGATTGGCAAGCCTACGCCAAAGACTTGCCGAAAGACTTGGCGACACACGCCCTGTCGGTGTCGGGCCTGTATGAGTTGGAGTCGGTGCGCGCCACCCCGTTTTTGACCGACAGCTTGCGCCTCACTGAGCAGGATGCTGTCAACAACAGCCCCGCCTGGATGCCTGCGCCCTCCGAAGGTCAGCTCTACACTGTGGTGGGGGCTTTGGAGAGTCCGGAGTTTTTGCGTCACAACCTGTTGATGCAGCAGGCTTGGGGCAAAAAGCGTGTCCCCGTGGCGCAGGCTTTACCTGACTTGCAACATTTCAGCATCGTCGAGGCACTCGCCCAGCCTGGCCATCGTTTGCACGCCCTGGCTCTTGAATTACTGCGCTGACATACTGCGGCAACAAGGCGCTGCGCATTTGCAATAAAAAAGCCTGTCTTGCATCACGCAGACAGGCTTTTTGCTGGGCCGAAATTTGGCCGGAGAACAAGGTTTACATCAACAGATGTTCACCTGCGTTGTCACCCCCTAAGGTGACGTAGTTCACCTTGCGGATATCCATCAGCTTGGTGCCGCCGGCGTAGCTGATGGAGCTTTGCACGTCTTGCTCCATCTCAATCAGCGTGTTGGCCAGCTTGCCTTTGACTGGCTCGAGAATGCGTTTGCCTTCCACGTGCTTGTATTCGCCTTTGTTGAAGTCAGAGGCCGAACCGTAATACTCTTTGAACAACTCGCCATTCACTTCGACGGTTTTGCCGGGCGACTCTTCGTGGCCAGCAAACAGCGAACCAATCATCACCATGCTCGCGCCAAAGCGGATGCTCTTGGCAATGTCGCCGTGGCTGCGAATGCCGCCGTCAGCAATGATGGGCTTAGTCGCCACACGGGCGCACCACTTGAGCGCCGACAGCTGCCAGCCGCCAGTGCCAAAACCTGTTTTGAGCTTGGTGATGCACACTTTGCCGGGGCCCACGCCCACTTTGGTGGCGTCAGCGCCCCAGTTTTCGAGGTCGATCACAGCCTCAGGCGTGGCCACGTTGCCGGCGATGACAAAGCTGTTGGGTAACTTGGCTTTGATGTAGCCAATCATGTCGCGCACGCTGTCGGCATGGCCGTGGGCGATGTCGATGGTGATGTATTCAGGCGTCAGGCCAGCAGCAGCCAGTGTGTCCACGGTGGCACGGTCTGGGGCTTTGACGCCCAGAGAAATGGAGGCATAGACGCCCTTGGCGTGCATGTCTTTCACGAATTGGACGTTGTCCAAATCGAAGCGGTGCATCACGTAGAAGTAGTTGTTTTGTGCCATCCACAAGCAGATGGTTTCATCCACCACGGTTTTCATATTGGCGGGGACGACAGGCAAGCGGAACTTGCGGCCACCCAGCTCAACACCTGCATCGCATTCAGAGCGGCTTTCCACGCGGCACTTGCGTGGCAGCAACAAGATGTTGTCGTAATCAAAAATTTCCATATCCCAAGCTCCAGAATAAAACGTTCGAAGATTGAGCGCTTGGCTTGGCCGGTTTTTTCAGGTGCAAATTGCAGGCATAAAAAAACCGAGCGCAAGAATCTTGGGCCCGGTGGCTGATTCTAAACTCTAAAATCTTCCCATGCACTCTTTTGATGGGTTTGACACCCAATCGGCTTCGGCCCCCTCCCACGCTGGCGCGTTTTCCTCTCCCTTGCTGGAGGGCCTCAACCCCGAGCAAATGACGGCGGTTACCTTGCCCTCAGCGCACGCGCTCATCTTGGCGGGGGCGGGTTCTGGCAAAACGCGGGTGCTGACCACCCGCATTGCGTGGCTCATGCAAACGGGGCAAATTTCGCCGGGCGGCATCTTGGCCGTCACCTTCACCAACAAGGCCGCCAAAGAAATGCTCACAAGGCTTTCCAGCATGTTGCCCGTCAACGTGCGTGGCATGTGGGTGGGCACCTTTCACGGCCTGTGCAACCGCTTTTTGCGCGCGCATTGGAAGATGGCGAACTTGCCCCAAACCTTTCAAATCTTGGACACCCAAGACCAACTCAGCGCCATCAAGCGCTTGAGCAAACAGTTTCAGGTGGACGAAGAGCGCTTTCCACCCAAGCAAACCATGCGTTTCATCGCGGCGTGCAAAGAAGATGGCCTGCGCCCCAAAGACGTGGAAGTGCGTGACCCCGACACCCGCCGAAAGGTAGAGCTGTACGAGCTGTACGAAATCCAATGCCAGCGGGAAGGCGTGGTGGATTTTGGTGAACTCATGTTGCGCTCCTACGAGTTATTGCGCGACAACGAACCCGTGCGCGAGCACTACCGTCGCCGCTTTCAGCACATCTTGGTGGATGAGTTTCAAGACACCAATAAGCTGCAGTACGCATGGCTCAAACAGCTGGCTGGCCCCGTGGGTCAAGGCGGCGGCGCCATTTTGGCCGTGGGCGATGACGACCAAAGCATTTACGCCTTCCGTGGCGCACGCGTGGGCAACATGGCCGACTTTGTGCGCGAATACGACGTGCACCACCAAATCAAGCTAGAGCAAAACTACCGCAGCTACAGCAATATTCTGGACAGTGCCAACGCGCTCATCAGCCACAACAAAACCCGCTTGGGTAAAAACCTGCACACCACACAAGGCGCGGGTGAGCCCGTGCGGATTTACGAATCGCCCACCGACTTGGCTGAAGCCCAATGGATGGTGGAAGAGATGAAACAACTGCTGCGCGAAGGACAAAACGGCGATGGCCAGCAAGGTATCCAGCACCGCACCGAAATCGCGGTGCTTTACCGCAGCAACGCCCAAAGTCGGGTGATTGAAACGGCCTTGTTCAATGCGGCTATGCCGTACCGCGTGTATGGCGGTTTGCGCTTTTTCGAGCGTGCCGAGATCAAGCACGCGCTGGCCTATTTGCGCTTGCTCGAGAACCCGCGCGACGACACCAGCTTCTTGCGCGTGGTGAATTTCCCACCGCGTGGCATTGGCGCACGCAGCATTGAGCAATTGCAAGACGCTGCCCGTGCCATGGGCTGCCCGATTCACGATGCCGTCACAGCGGTGGCAGGCAAAGCGGGTGCTAACTTGAGCGCATTTGTGGCCAAGATCGATGTGTTGCGTGAGCAAACGCAGGGTAAAAACTTGCGCCAAATCATCGAGTTGTTGCTCGACCATTCGGGGCTGATTGAGTACTACCAGTCGGAGCGTGAAGGCCAAGACCGCATCGAGAACTTGCAAGAACTGGTCAACGCCGCAGAGAGCTTCGTCACGCAAGAGGGCTTTGGCCGCGAGGCCGTAGCTCTGCCTGTAGACGGCCAAATGATCAATGCCGACACAGGCGAAACCTTGTCACCCTTGGCCGCCTTTTTGACGCACGCGGCCTTGGAGTCGGGCGATAACCAAGCGCAAGCGGGGCAAGACGCCATTCAGCTGATGACGGTGCATGCCTCGAAGGGTTTGGAGTTTGACTGCGTGTTCATCACCGGCATGGAAGAGGGCTTGTTTCCGCACGAAAACTCGATGAACGATTACGAAGGTTTGGAAGAAGAGCGTCGTTTGATGTACGTGGCCATCACCCGTGCGCGCCGTCGTTTGTATTTGAGTCACTCGCAAACGCGCATGTTGCACGGGCAGACGCGTTACAACATCAAGAGCCGTTTCTTTGACGAGCTGCCAGAGCACGCGCTCAAGTGGATCACGCCCGCCCGTTCAGCCTTTGCAGATGCCCAGCCCTCGCGTCGCGATGCGTGGCAAAACCAATCGGGCTGGTCGAACAACCCGTGGGGCGGTGGTGCGGCCACAGCGGCAGCGCCACCTCCCGTGGTGCAGCGTGCCGCACCTGTCAGCAGTGGCCCCAACGCGTGGGTGCGCAGCGGTGTTCAGGTGTTTCATGCCAAGTTTGGTGAGGGCACGGTGGTCAGCATCGAGGGTGTGGGTGATGACGCCCGTGCGCAAGTGAAGTTTGGGCGACACGGCGTCAAATGGTTGGCGCTGAGTGTGGCTAAGTTGACGCAGGTTTGATGAGAGACGGCACGGCCAGACCAGGCCGTGTTTTGGAGGCGGCGCACTTCGGGCCGCCCTCTTTACGCCTCATACCTTAGGCGTAAATTGTTTCTGACGTGAAGCAGTCGCGAAAGCTGAAGTAGGTCGAGCAAAAAAACATGGCGGCCAACATCAGCATGGCGGGCAGCAAGGTCAGAGCCGCAAAGTCGCTCTCGCCGATCAAGCCTGATAGCAGCGTGATGATGAGGGCGGTGGCCAAAAAAATCACCGTCCATAGCAGGCCAAACACCAAGAACGCACGCCAGTTGCTGATGCACGCCACGGTGCTGAAAAACAAACTCTTGATGGCCGGCACGCCGTGCCAATGCACCAAGGCGGGGGCATGCCAAAACACTGCCGACATGGGCATGTAAAGCAGCAGCGACAGCCACATGGCATTTTGAAATTCGGGTTTCATGACCGTGTCTGCATCCAGCGTGCCGCCCATGAGGTACAGCTTGGCAAAGTCGCCGCCATCCATCAGGGCTGACACGCCCATCACGCCGATGAAGCAGCAGGCGTAAAGCACGCCCAAGATCAGTATGTCGCGCAAGCGTTCTTTGCCCGCACGAAACCCCACCGCCAAAATGGCAGGCATGGGGAATTTGCCCAAATCCACCTCACGCGTGGCGGCCATCAGGCCGAGCGTGGCCGCAGGTAACAAAGCCAGCGCGATGAAGCTGCCGACCAAGGGCACAAACGACGACACCGACATGATCGCCATGAACATGAAGAACAAACCACTCAAAGCGATGGGCTGTTTCCAAAATGCGCGAATGCCTTGGCGGACCCAAAGCTTGCCTGTGCTGGCTGGAACGACGTTGAGTTTCATGGCTCAGAGTGTGACAGGTTGGGCGACGCGCTGACGCAACACGCGTTCGAAGTGCGTGGGGTCGTGGGGTTGCAGCATGCTGGCTTCACGGGGCAGGTGGAAGTCCCACAAGCGCGAGGTCCAAAAGCGCAATGCACCGGCGCGCAGCATGGGTTTGAGCAATTGGCGCTCGGCGGCGGTGAAGGGGCGCACGGCTTGGTAGGCGGTCAGCATTGCTTGTGCTTTGGCGGCGTCGTGTGCGCCATCTGAATGGGTGATGCACCAATCGTTCAAGCAAACCGCCACGTCAAACAACCACGTGTCGACGCCTGCAAAGTAAAAGTCGAAAAAGCCGCTCAGCTCGGGGGATTCGGGCGCGCCGTCAAACATCACGTTGTCGCGGAACAAATCGGCATGAATGGGGCCGCGGGGCAGGGCGGTGTAGGCCGATGAGGCGGCGATGTGGTTTTGATACGCCAACTCGGTTTGAATCAGCGCGGTTTGCGAGGCGTCCAAGTACGGCAAAACCACGGGCACGGTGTCGTTCCACCAAGCCAAGCCGCGCAAGTTGGGTTGCTGGCGCTTGTAGTCGGCACCGGCCAAATGCATGCGGGCCAGCATGTCGCCCACGGCGGCGCAATGGGCGGGGGTGGGGTTGAGTTCGCTTTTGACTTTGAGGCGGTTCACCACGGCCGCAGGCTTGCCTTCAATGGTCAACAAAATGTCGCCGTTTTTGTCGGACACGGGGTCTGGCACCGGAATGCCGCCTTGCGCCAAATGCTTCATCAGGTACAGATAAAACGGCAGTTGCTCGTGTGTGAGGCGCTCGAACAGCGTCAGCACGTAGGGGCCTTCGCTGCTGGTCAGAAAGTAATTGGTGTTCTCAATGCCGCCTTGGATGCCTTTGAGTTCAACCAACTCGCCGAGGCGGAGCTGGGTCAGCAGTTTTTGCGCGGAGGACTCGGAAACTTCGGTAAAAACAGCCATGACAACCAAGGGGTTAAAAAGTTCGCACATTGTAGTTTGCACGTTTGTCGC
>CANBRM010000067.1 GCA_947371915.1 Comamonadaceae bacterium
CGTTCAACACGGCCGTACCGGTGGGGGCCACGTTTTGCACGATGACGCGCTTCAAGACCGCCAAGTCTTCGACGGTGGAGATGTAGTTCAAGCCGAGGTGGTCGCCCATGCCAATGTTGGTCACCACGGCCACTTGGCAGCGGTCAAAAGCCAAGCCTTCGCGCAGCATGCCGCCGCGTGCGGTTTCCAAGACAGCGGCATCGACGTCTGGGTGCATCAGCACGTTGCGGGCACTGCGCGGGCCGCTGCAGTCGCCGCTGTCGGTTTGACGACCGTTGACGTACACGCCATCGGTGTTGGTCATGCCCACGCGCAAGCCGTTGGCACGCAGCAGGTGTGAGGTGAGACGCACGGTGGTGGTTTTGCCGTTGGTGCCGGTCACCGCAATCACGGGAATGCGGCCATCGTCACCATCAGGGAACATGGTGGAGATGACGGCTTCGCCCACGTCGCGGCCTTTGCCAAACGAGGGGCTCAGGTGCATGCGCAGGCCGGGGGCGGCGTTGACTTCCACCACGCCACCGCTTTGCTCTTCCATGGGGCGCAAGACAGACTCGCACACCACGTCCACACCACAAATATCGAGGCCCACCATTTGGGCTGCTGCGATCGCACGCAAAGCCACTTCGGGGTGCACATCGTCCGTCACGTCGGTGGCGGTGCCGCCAGTGGACAGGTTGGCGTTGTTACGCAGAATCACGCGTGCGCCTTTGGCGGGCACGGAGTTGGCGTCAAAGCCTTGTTCTTTGAGTCGTGCGATGGCGATGTCGTCAAAGCGAATTTTGGTCAACGAGGTGGCATGGCCTTCGCCGCGGCGAGGGTCTGCGTTGACTTGTGTGACCAATTCCTGCACGGTATTTTTGCCGTTGCCAATGACCAAGGGCGGTTCGCGACGCGCTGCGGCAACGAGCTTGCTGCCCACCACCAACAAACGGTAATCGCTGCCTGGCAAGAAGCGCTCGACCAACACTTCGTCGCGGAAAGACACCGCGGTGGTGTAGGCCGTTTTCACGCTTTCTTCCGTGGTGACGTTGACGGAGATGCCTTTGCCTTGGTTGCCGTCGCGGGGTTTGATCACCACGGGCAAGCCGATTTCTTGCGCCGCAGCCCAAGCGTCTTCGGGGCTGTACACAGGGCGACCCAAGGGCACGGGCACGCCAGCGGCATGCAACAGCTTTTTGGTGAGCTCTTTGTCTTGCGCGATGGACTCGGCGATGGCGCTGGTGGAGTCGATCTCCGCGGCTTGGATGCGGCGCTGTTTGCTGCCCCAGCCCAGTTGCACCAAGCTGCCTTCGGTCAAGCGGCGAAAGGGAATACCACGGGCCACAGCGGCATCCACGATGGAGCCGGTTGAGGGGCCCAAGCGGATGTCTTCGTCCAAGTTGCGCAGTTGTTCAACGGCGGCATCGACGTCAAAGGTGGTGTTGTTGAAGGCAGCGGCACACAGTTCTGACGCCAGTTTCAACGCCAAACAGCCCACTTCTTCTTCCGTGTACTCCACGGCGACTTGGTACAAGCCCTCGTCGGTGGTCAGGGTGGTGCGGCTGAAGGTGACGGGGCAGCCCGCCTCAATTTGTAAATGCAGGGTCGCGGCTTCTAGCGCGTGGGCCATGCTGAGCTTGACGTCCTTGCCTGTGGGGCGGAGGCTGCCAACGCCGGGAAACAGGTTGCGCAACTGGCCTTCGAACTTCGGCAGTTGGCTCAGATCGATTTCAGCAGCGTCGCAGCGCACCATGGCTTCGACGGCGGTGTGACGGGTCCAGAGGTTGGGCCCACGCAGGGCACGAGAGCGAGAGACTTCCATTACGCAATCTTTCTAGCGATGTGTTTGGCCGTGTGCTGGTTGTTTTGGCCGAAATTTTTCAAACCGGCGCGAATGAGCAACGGTGCAATGTCGAGTGACCAAGCGGCTGCCACGGCAGCCATCAGGGTGGAGATGTGCAAACCGCCTTTGAGCAAGCGCGCGATCAACTCCAAATCGAGATGGAAGAGTTGGGTTTCTTGATCGCCACGGGCCAAGGTGACGTGGCCGTCTTTGCAATACACCGCGCGGCCACCTTGTTGACGGTGTGCGGTGACGGTGGCGTTGCTGTGTTCTTTGGCGTAGTACACCACTTCGCCATCGCACAGTTCAGCCAATCCGACCACGGCTTCTTCGTCGGCATTGAGCACGGCCGCGCCTTCAGGCAAGACCAGGTCGATCTGGGTGCGGATGACGGTGCGCATTTGCTCTGGCGTTTGGATGTCGTGCTGTTGAATCAGCGCATCATCGGTCTTAGGCATGTTGGTGACCACACCGACCAAACAGCGGTCGTAGGCCAAGCCTTCGTTGAGGATGTGCGAGGGCGAGGTTTCAAACACGGCGGCATCCAGCGCGCGGTTGATCAGCAAGCGCTCTGCAAACTCAAAGCCGCGTGCATCTTTTTTGCCCAAATGGTGTTGGTCCATGTAGAGGCCGTCTTGGCAGGCCAAGCCCGTGCGACGACCCGACAAATGCAGCAACCAAGACACCAGCTGCGACAGCTCGGTGGTCTGGTGTGTGCCGACCACGCCCACGACCGGAATGCGGCCAGACTCGTTGACGCCAAACAAATGTTCGACGATGGCTTTGCCCACAGGGCGGGGTTGACCCACCGCGGGTTTGACGTGCATCAACAAGCCGGGGCCGGCGTTGACTTCGATGATCGCGCCTTGGGTTTCATCGAGAGAGCGCGAAATGTCTTGGGTGACGATGTCGATGCCAGCAATGTCCAAGCCAATCACGCGAGCGGCGAGGGTGGCGACGGCTGCCACGTCGGGGTGCACCAAGTCGGTCACGTCGTTGTTCAAGTTGCCATTGCGCTGGACCACCACGATGCGGTCTTTCTCAGGCACGCTGGTGGGCTCTAGGCCTTGGCGTTGAATCTCAAGCAGCGACATTTCGCCGCGCGCCGTGTGCAAGCGAATCAGGTCGAGCGGGAAACCCTCGGCTTCGCCGCGACGCGGGTCGGTGTTGATTTGCAACTCAATCAGTTGCTCGACAGTGGATTGGCCGTCGCCTGTGACGTAGGCTGTTTCGCCACGGGTGGCTGCCACCACGCGGTCGCCCACCACGAGCACGCGGTGCTCGTCGCCGCGCACATAGCGCTCGATCAACACGCCGCTGCCTTCTTTGTCGGCTGCGGCCCAGGCGTTGCGCACGCCTTCTTCGGTGTTCACGTCGAGGGATACGCCCCAACCGCGGTTGCCGTCCAGCGGCTTGACCACCACGGGCAACCCAATGTCTTGCGCGGAAGCCCAAGCTTCATCGGCGGTCTTGACCACTTGGCCTTCGGGCACGGGAATGCCGCATTGGGTCAACAAGCGCTTGGTCAAGTCTTTGTCGCTGGAGATGCTCTCAGCGATGGCGCTGGTGCGATCGGTCTCAGCGGTCCAGATGCGGCGTTGGCGTGAGCCGTAGCCGAGTTGCACCAAATTACCTTCGGTCAAACGAATGAAGGGCGTTTTGCGCTCCACCGCTGCATCGACGATGCAAGCGGTGCTGGGCCCTAGGCAACGCTTGTCAGCAATGCCTTTTAAACGGTTGATGGTGGCAGTGATGTCGTAAGGCTGGTTGTTGGCCGCTGACATCACGATCTCACGGGCCGCTAAAAAGCTTTCGCGACCCAGCTCTTCGTGCTCGGTGCGAAACACCACTTTGTAAATGCCGTGTTTGCTGATCTCGCGGGCTTTGCCAAATTCAGCGCGGGCGCCTGCTAGCAACTGCAGCTCAATGGAGACATGCTCCATGATGTGGCCCATCCACGTGCCGCCCACCAAACGGGTGAGAAAGCCGCCGCGGTGGCCTACGCCGCAGTGGTGCTCGACCAAACCGGGCAACCAAGCATTGATGCGGTCGTTGAATCCCTCAATTTTGTTGGAAGGGTGGTCTTCCATTTCGCCCAAATCGATCAGCGCCTCAATGATGGGGCGATACGTCCAGATATTGGGTCCACGCAAGTAGTTCATGCGCAGAATTTGAATGTCTTTAAATGCCATGTTTTGGTGTGTGTAGGCTAGGGGGAAACTCAAACCGAGGTGCGTGTCAAAAGCCGGTCAGCCCAAGGTCGGGCGATACAATCTTTAGCATTCGATGTTGGGTGCAACAAGTTCCAGGCTCCTGCTTTTTTGTGCGGAAACTATTAAAAGAATGAATTCTTCTCTTTCGGCTTCTGCCAGCTCTCTGTTGCCCCCTGTTTGGGTGGCGCCAGCGCTGGCTCAACTCTCTCCACAAGAAAACGTTCTAGCTTGCTTGGAGGTTGACTTAGATGCCCAACTGCAGTTCGCATCAGGGCTGTTGATTGTGACAGACCGGCGGGTGCTCGCCGCCCAGCGACACGGCAGCGAACTGACGTGGTCGTCTTGGCCCATCACGTCTGATGCTGTGATAAAGCATGCTGACCACGCCGGCGTTGGCACTCTGGCCTTGGTGGATGCGACCCAACGTTTGGGCAGCTGGCGCTTCACCCTCACCCACAACGTGCAGGCCATGCGCTTGCAAGAGGTGTTTGCTGACCGCGTAGAAGTGCTGACACACGGTAAATCCTTGGCCGCTTCCGCGCAGGCGCGCTGTCCGCAATGCAAGTTGCCCCTTGAAGCCGCTGGCGATCCGTGCCCTGTGTGCAGCCGCGAGAAGCACGCGCCCTTGTCCACGTGGGGCTTGTTTCGTTTGTGGCGCTTTGCCCATCCTTACCGTTGGCGTTTGTTGACAGGGTTTTTGTTGACCCTCGCGTCGACCGCCGCCACTTTGGTGCCGCCTTACCTGACCATGCCCTTGATGGACGATGTGTTGATCCCGTTTCAAAACGACAAACACATCGACGAAGATTTGGTGATGATGTACTTGGGCGGCTTGCTGGCCGCTGCCGCATTGGCGTGGGGCTTGGGCTGGGCCAAAACCTACATCTTGGCCTTGGTGTCTGAACGCATTGGTGCTGATTTACGCACCACGGCGTACGAGCACCTCATGCGTCTGTCGCTGGAGTACTTCGGCGGACGCCGCACCGGCGACTTGATGAACCGCATTGGTGCCGAAACCGATCGCAGTTGTGTGTTTTTATCGCTTCACTTGTTGGACTTTGCCACCGACGTGCTGATGATCTTGATGACCGCTGGCATCTTGATCAGCATCGACCCGCGTTTGGCGGCTGCCACCTTGCTGCCTTTGCCTTTCATCGTCTGGTTGATTCACACCGTGCGCGACAAGCTGCGTACCGGCTTCGAGAAGATTGACCGTGTGTGGTCTGAGTTGACCAACGTGCTGGCCGACACCATTCCTGGCATTCGCGTGGTCAAAGCGTTTGCCCAAGAGCGTCGCGAAGCCAACCGTTTTCGCGATGCCAACAAGCACAACTTGGCGGTGAACGACCGCATCAACTTTGTGTGGTCCTTGTTCTCGCCCACGGTCACGCTCATGACCGAGGTGGGCTTGCTCGTGGTCTGGGGCTTTGGCATTTGGTTGGTGTCACACCACCAAATCACCGTGGGTGTGTTGACCGCGTTCTTGGCGTACATCGGCCGCTTTTACACGCGCCTGGACTCGATGAGCCGCATCGTGTCGCACACGCAAAAAGCGGCGGCAGGTGCCAAGCGTATTTTTGAAATTTTGGACCACGTCTCCAGCGTGCCCGAAACCAAGAACCCGCAGCAACTGCCCGTTCCTTTGCAAGGACGCATCGAGATTCAAGACGCAGGCTTTCGTTATGGCAACCGTGCTGTCATTCGCGGCATGAACCTAGACATTCGCCCCGGCGAGATGATCGGTTTGGTGGGCCAAAGCGGGTCGGGCAAGAGTACCTTGGTCAACCTGATTTGCCGTTTCTACGACGTGAGCGAAGGCGCCATCAAGGTCGACGGCATCGACATCCGCAACATTGCCCTGTCTGATTTCCGCAGCCACATCGGCATGGTGCTGCAAGAGCCGATTTTGTTCTTTGGCACGATTGCCGACAACATTGCCTACGGCAAGCCTGACGCCACACGCGAAGAAATCGTGTCGGCTGCGCGTGCAGCCCACGCGCATGAGTTCATCTTGCGTTTGCCGCAGGGTTACGACTCGCTGGTCGGCGAGCGGGGCCAAGGTCTTTCGGGTGGCGAGCGTCAACGCATCTCGATTGCGCGCGCTTTGCTGATCAACCCACGCATCTTGATCTTGGACGAAGCCACCGCCTCGGTGGACACCGAAACTGAGCAAGAAATTCAAAAAGCCTTGGACAACTTGGTGCAAGGCCGCACCACGATTGCCATTGCGCACCGCCTGTCTACGCTCAACAAAGCCGACCGTTTGGTGGTGATGGAGCAAGGCGTGGTGGTGGAAGAAGGCGATCACGAGACGCTCATGGCGCGTCAAGGTGCTTACTACCGCCTGTACGAAGCCCAAGCTAAAAATGGTGAAGGCGCGGTAGCGCGTGCTTCCACGAAGGAGTCCGAATGAGCGCCCCAATGACTTTGGCTTCTAACTTGGCCTTCAGCTTGAGTTTTGACCCCTTCGGCAAATTGGTGGTCACCTTGGCCGATGGCTCGCAGCATGTGGGGGCCGTGGTCGCCCGTGCTTTTCCGATCGCTACGCCCGATCAAGCCATTTCTATTTTGAGTGCCGAGGGCAAGGAGCTGGCTTGGGTGGAGCGCTTGAGCGACCTGTCTGAGGCGCAACGTGCGGTCGTGTCGCAAGCGCTGCAAAGCCGTGAGTTCATGCCCGAGATCTTGCGCTTGGACGGAGTCAACAGCTTTTCAACCCCCAGCGTGTGGCGCGTGCAGACCAGCCGTGGCCCCACTGAGTTTGTGTTGAAGGGCGAGGAAGACATTCGCCGTTTGAGCGCCAACACCTTGATCGTGGCCGATGCCCACGGCGTGCAGTTTTTGATCCGCGATTTGCCGGCACTCGACCGTCACACTCGCAAACTGCTGGACCGCTTTTTATAAGCTCAGAGTTTGTTCGCGCAGTCGGCGAACAAGTCCAGCGTGGGTTGGTAGACCTCGGTCTTCACCGCCATCAAACCCAAAACCGAATGAAACAAGTGATCGTGCGACAAGGCGCGGTCACGCTGCTTTTGCAAGCAACTGGTTTTGATGCGGCTTTGCGTTTCAAACGACGATGACAGCCACGTGATGAGAGGCACTTGCTTTTGTTCAGCGGGTGCCATGGCGTAGGGCAGGCCATGCAGGTACAAATTGTTTTCACCCAAGGACTCGCCGTGGTCGGCCACATAGAACAGGGCCGTGGCGGCAGTCTTTTCTTTGTCTTTCAGCCAGCCAATCGCGCGTGACAAAAAGTAGTCGGTGAACACCAAGGTGTTGTCGTAGGCGTTGACCACTTGCGCTTGGTTACATTGCGACAGCGAGGTGTCGGTGCATTCGGGAACAAAGGGTTTGAAAGCGGCCGGCGTGCGTTTGAAATACGCGGGCCCATGGCTGCCCATTTGGTGCATCACCACCACCGTGCCGCGAGCGCGTCGCTCAGCGGGGAGCTTGGCCAATTCTTGGTCGAGTTGCGTCAACATCACGGTGTCGCGACACTCGCCGTCTTCGCAGTGCTCAGGTAACTTGAGTTCTGAGGTGTTGAGGTTGGGAATGCGGTTGCATTGGTCTTTGCAGCCCGATTGGTTGTCCATCCACAGCACGGCGTAACCCGCACGTTGCAGCACATCCAGCCAGTTCTCAAAATCATGGCTGCGCTTGGCGAAGCCCTCGCGGCCCAAATGCGAAAACATGCAAGGCACCGATTCGGCGGTGCTGGTGCCGCACGAGACCACATGCGTGAAGCTGGTGACGTTTTCTTTGGCCAGCAGGGGGTTGGTCAGGCGGGCGTAGCCGTTGAGTGAGAAGTTGGCACTGCGTGCGGTTTCACCCAACACAAACAGCAGCAAGGGCGGATGTTGTGCGGCACCCGCACGCGTCATGATGTGCGCATCTTGTCCCAAAGGTTGCAAGGGGCCACTGGGTTGGTCACCTGGAATCACCGTCAAATCCAGCAGCGCATACACGCTGTTGAGCGGGTTAATTTGGTAGCGCAGCTGCGTGTGGTTGCGCATGAGTGAGGCAAAGTCTTGAAATACCAGCTGGGTGGTGCCCAAAGTCACGGTCAGTGCCGCCACACACAACAGCACATTGCGCACCACCTGTTTCCCTAGCGGGGCTGCTGTCATAGGTTGACGCCAAAGCCAGATCATGGGCAAAACGGCCAAGACCACGACCGTCAAGGCCAAACGCCAACTGAGTTGGTCGCGTGCTTCTCGGGGGTCGGTTTGGAACACGTTGATCACCATCGGGGTGTCCACCACAACGCCATACATCAGCATGTAATAGGTGGCAAAAGCGGCCAGCAACAGCAACAAACTGATGGCCGGTTTGAGTGTCCAGCGCCAAGCGACGAGCGCCAAAAGTGCGGTCAATGCGCTGGCGATGATGAGTGCAAAGGCCACACCAAACACCGCGCCGTGCCAGCCGCTGAGGTCGGGCAAGTTGTTCAAGGTCCGCCACAAGGCCATGTTGCCCAGAGTGGCCAGCCAAAGACTGGCCAGCACTGCCAAGCTGAGGGCTGAGCGTGCTGGACGGCGCGGGGTGTCTAAAAACATGATGCGCATGGTTCGCGCCTTTGTGCGGGGGGTCAGGTGGGCCAAGTGCTGCCGTGCTCGGGGACCACAGCGCGCCATTGCAATTCTCGCTCAATGCGTTGGCGTAAAGCGTCAGCGGCGGGCGCTTCGCCGTGCACCACGTAGACCTGGCTAGGGGGCTTTTTCATACCTTTGAGCCATTTCACCAGTTGCGTCGCATCGGCATGGGCAGACGAGGATTGCAGTTGCACCACTTCGGCATTGACCTCAATGTCTCGGCCATGCATGCGCAGCCAACTGCTGCCTTCTGCCAATGTGGCACCGCGTGTGCCCGGCGCTTGGTAGCCCGTGAGGATGACCATGTTGCGGTGATCGGGCAGGTAGTGCTCCAAATGGTGCAACACCCGCCCGCCTGTGGCCATGCCGCTGGCCGCCAAGATGACCATGGGCCCATGCCGCTTGGCCAGCGCCTTGGACTCTTCGGGTGTTTCGATCATCGTGGCCACATGCTTGAGCGCACGCAAGCCCCCATCGTCGAGTTTGTGTGCATCGGGGTGGCGCTGGTAGAGCTCACTGGTGTGCACTGCCATGGGGCTGTCTAAAAAGATGGGTAGGCCATGTGGTATCTCACCCTTGGCCTTGAGTTGCGCGATCGCATACAAAATGGCCTGCGCCCGGCCCACGGCAAACACAGGAACCACGGCCACGCCGCCGCGTGCTGCCACGCGTTTGAGTGCAGGGCCTAACTCGGCCAACACATCCTCCTTAGGATGTTCGCGGTTGCCATAGGTGGATTCAATCAGGACCGTGTCTGCATCTGGCGGCAGGTCGGGGGCATGCATCAGCATGTCGTCGGGACGGCCTAAATCGCCGCTGAACAAAATGCGTCGGCCCGCAACTTCTACCAAGGCACTGGCTGCACCCAAAATATGCCCCGCCGATGAAAACCTCACATTCCAACCGGGCAGCGGCGAGAAGGTTTTGCCGATCTGTTGTGCATGCAAGGCATTCAGACTCACCAACGCGTCGTGCTTGCCGTAAAGCGGCAAAGCTGGGGTGTGTTTTGAGTAGCCTTTGCGGTTGGCGAAGGCTGCATCTTCTTCTTGAATATGGCCGCTGTCGGGCAACAAAATGCCACACAAATCGCAGGTGGCCGGCGTGGCGTACACACGCCCTTTGAAGCCTTGTTTGACCAGCAAGGGCAAGTAGCCGCTGTGGTCAAGGTGCGCATGTGTCAACAGCACCGCATCGATGTCAGCGGCGGCAAAAGGCGCTGGGTCCCAGTTGCGCAAACGCAGCTGTTTGTAGCCCTGAAACAAACCGCAATCGACCAGCAAACGCTGGCCTTCATCCGTGACCAAATACTTAGAGCCGGTGACTGTGCCGGCTCCGCCCAAAAAGGTGATGTTGACGCTCATGCTTCAAGTATGCACCCTTGGGCGCGTCGTTTTTCTAGCTAAAAAACCGTTTCAGCTTGTCTGCCCAACCGCCTTCAGCGGGAGAGTGTTTCGTGCCCCCTTTTTTCAGCGATTCATCCAGCTCTTTGAGCAATTTGCGTTGGTGCTCGGTCAGTTTGATCGGTGTCTCCACTGAAATGTGGCAGTACAAATCGCCGGGGAAGCTGGAGCGAATGCCTTTCAAGCCCTTGCCGCGCAAACGGAATTGTTTGTCGTTTTGGGTGCCTTCTGGAATGTCAATCGCCGCTTCGCCCGCCAAGGTGGGCACGCTGATCTCGCCGCCCAACGCCGCTGTGGTGAAGCTGATCGGAACGGAGCAATGCAGGTCGTCGCCATCGCGCTCGAAGATGTCGTGTTTCTTGACGCGAATCTCGATGAACAAGTCGCCGGGTGGCCCGCCATTGGTGCCAGGCTCACCGTTGCCCGTGCTGCGAATGCGCATGCCGTCATCAATGCCAGCTGGGATTTTGACTTCCAGTGTTTTCTGCTTTTTGATCTTGCCTTGGCCATGACACATGGTGCATGGGTCGGGAATGACCTTGCCTGAGCCCCGGCAGTGTGGACAGGTTTGCTGCACGCTGAAAAAGCCTTGGCGCATTTGCACTTGGCCGCTGCCGTGACAGGTCGAGCAAGTTTTGACCGAGGTGCCAGGCTTGGCGCCGCTGCCATCACAGGTCTCGCACGAGTCCCAGCCTGGGATTTTGAGCTGAGCGTCTTTGCCGTTGGCCGCTTCTTCCAGCGTGATTTCCATGGCGTAGCTCAGGTCATTGCCGCGGTAGACCTGACGACCGCCGCCGCCGCCCCTGCGTTGCTGACCGAAGATGTCACCAAAGATGTCGCCAAACGCTTCACCAAAACCACCGCCAAAATCGCCACCGCCAGGGCCGCCGCGCATATTGGGATCGACGCCTGCATGGCCGTACTGGTCGTAGGCCGCGCGCTTTTGCGGATCGGACAACATTTCGTAGGCCTCTTTGACCTCTTTGAACATCGCCTCGGCTTCCTTGGCCTTTTCGCCTTGGTTGCGGTCGGGGTGGTGCTTCATCGCGAGTTTGCGATAAGCCTTTTTGATCTCGTCGTCGCTCGCGCCTTTGGCAAGGCCGAGAACTTCATAAAAATCGCGTTTGGACATGGTGTGGGCAGTGCCGTTTTTGTGGGGCTTGATCAAGACTTCGCCGCGTGTTCACCTTTGCAGGCGAAACGCGGCGAAATCAGCTCAGAAAGCGGAAAAGGGTTTAGCCTTTTTTGACTTCTTTCACTTCAGCGTCGACCACGTTGTCGTCGGCTGGTTTGGCTTGCTCGCCGGCGGCTGCGCCACCTGCAGCTTGGGCGGCTTGCATGTCAGCGTAGACTTTTTCACCCAGCTTTTGCGAGGCGGTCATCAAAGTTTCGGTCTTGGCATCGATGTCGGCTTTGTCTTCGCCTTTCAAGGCTTCTTCGACGTCTTTGATCGCAGCTTCGATGGCTTCTTTTTCGCCCGCATCGAGTTTGTCGCCGTGCTCAACCATGCTCTTCTTCACGCTGTGCACCGCTGCATCAGCTTGGTTGCGCGATTGCACGATTTCGAGTTTCTTCTTGTCTTCGGCGGCATTCAACTCGGCGTCTTTCACCATTTGTTGAATCTCGTCTTCGGACAAGCCAGAGTTGGCCTTGATCGTGATCTTGTTTTCTTTGCCGGTGGCTTTGTCTTTGGCGCCCACGTGCAAGATGCCGTTAGCGTCAATGTCAAATGACACTTCAATTTGAGGTGTGCCACGCGCTGCAGGCGCGATGCCTTCGAGGTTGAACTCACCCAAGCTCTTGTTTCCGCTGGCCATTTCACGCTCACCTTGGTAGACCTTGATGGTCACGGCAGGTTGGTTGTCGTCGGCGGTGGAGAAGGTTTGTGCAAACTTCGTGGGGATGGTCGTGTTCTTGACGATCATCTTGGTCATCACACCGCCCAGGGTTTCGATGCCCAAAGACAAAGGTGTCACGTCGAGCAACAACACGTCGGTACGGTCGCCAGACAACACTTGACCTTGAATCGCAGCGCCCACGGCCACGGCTTCGTCAGGGTTCACGTCACGACGTGGCTCTTGACCGAAGAACTCTTTGACCTTTTCTTGCACCTTGGGCATACGGCTCATACCGCCGACCAAGATCACGTCGTCAATGTCGCTCACCGACACGCCGGCGTCTTTGATGGCCATGCGGCAAGGGGCGATGGTGCGCTCGACCAACTCTTCCACCAACTGCTCCAACTTGGCGCGGTTGAGTTTGATGTTCAAGTGCTTAGGACCCGAGGCGTCTGCCGTGATGTAGGGCAAGTTGATGTCTGTCGATGTGGCCGATG
>CANBRM010000068.1 GCA_947371915.1 Comamonadaceae bacterium
CTCTAGCCACACGCGGCCGAGCTTGCGGTAGGCCGAGCTGTCTTGCGACAAACGGCGCAACTCTTTGACCAAGGGGTTATCGCGCGAGGTAATCAAATTCATGTCAAAACTTTGGTGACGGGCGAAAACGTGGTTCGATGCCACGGCGTCGCACCGTGGGTTTGCAGCGCCAATAAATGGGCGGCGGTGCCATAGCCTTTGTGACTGTCAAAACCGTAAAGCGGGTAATCGGCATGCAACTGCATGCACCAGCGGTCACGATGCACTTTGGCCAATATAGAAGCCGCAGAAATAGCAGGCACTTTGCTGTCGCCTTTGACAATCGCCTCCGCCAAGACATCCAACACGGGCAGACGATTGCCATCCACCAACACTTTGTGTGGCTTCAGGCGCAAACCCTCCACCGCGCGGCGCATGGCCAGCATCGTGGCTTGCAAAATATTCAAGGTGTCGATTTCTTCAACGGTAGCTTCGGCGATGCAGCAACACAAAGCTTTGGCACGAATTTCGTCGTACAAACGCTCGCGCTTCAATGGGGTCAATTTTTTAGAATCGGCCAACCCAAAAATCGGATTTTGGTCATCCAGAATGACCGCGGCAGCCACCACAGGACCTGCCAAAGGACCACGCCCAGCCTCATCGACGCCCGCTGTCAAACCGGGGGCATCCCAAATGAGCGGCGCTTGTTCAGCGCGCAAGAACTTTTTCGATCGCATGTGCCGCCAGTGCGGGTGTGTCGCGACGCAGGCTGTCGTGCAGCAATGCAAAGCGTTGTTGAACATGGGCCATGGCGGCTGGGTGGTCGAGCCACTGCAGCACTTCATGCGCCATCGCATCAGGGGTTGCGGCATCTTGAAGCAGCTCAGGCACCACAAAGTCTTGACTCAAGATGTTGGGCAAGCCCACCCAAGGCTGCAACTTCTTGCGCTGCATGATTTGCCAACTGAGCCAGTTCATGTTGTACGCAATCACCATGGGGCGCTTGAATAGTGCAGCCTCCAAGGTAGCGGTGCCACTGGCAATCAAAGTCACATCACATGCCGCCAAGGCTGCATGGGACTGTCCATTGAGCAGCAAGAGGTTGGGCACAGGCCCCACTTCTTTCAAAATTTCGTCAATGCGCGCACGCAAAACAGGCATCGCGGGCAACACAAAGTGCAAGCCCGGCTGACGTTGGGCCATGCGTTGCGCAGCTTGCAAAAAGCGACGTGCTAAATACTCAATTTCAGAACTGCGGCTACCCGGCAACAAGGCCACCACCGTCGCATCTTGAGGAAGTCCTAATGCGGTGCGAGCCGCCGCACGGTCCACCTCATCGGGAATGGTTTGAGCCAAGGGATGGCCAACGTAAGTCGCAGCAATGCCGTGCTGGGCCAACAAGGCTTCTTCGAATGGAAAAATGCACAACACATGGTCGACGCTTTGACGGATTTTTTCCACCCGATCTGCGCGCCACGCCCAGATTGAGGGACACACAAAATGCACGGCAGGAATGCCTGCGCCCTTGAGGTCACGTTCTAAATCGAGGTTGAAATCTGGTGCATCCACACCGATGAAGGCGCTCGGAGGGTTGGCCAACAAACGGTCACGTAACTGGCGACGAATGCCCACGATTTCACGGTAATGCCTCAGCACCTCGACATAACCGCGCACCGCTAATTTTTCGTAAGGCCACCAAGCTTCAAAACCTTGGGCCTCCATACGGGGACCACCGATACCCGAGCTTTGCATGTCTGGCCATTTTTGGCGCATGCCACCCAGCAGCAAACCCGCCAGCAAATCACCCGAAGCCTCGCCTGCAACCAGCGAGAAAGACAAAGCCCCAGACATGCGTTTTAGCGAATGATGCCGCGTTGCGGCGAGGTGTGGTCTAAGAATTCCAGCATCATGGCCACATCGGCTGCGGCTTCTGGTTTCTCTTGGGCCAACGCCGCAATGCGCTCTTTGGCTTTATCCAACGTCAAATCATCGCGGTACAAGGCTTTGTGCATGGCCTTCACCGCGCTGATGCGCTCGGCTGAAAAGCCACGACGGCGCAAGCCTTCGAAGTTCATCGAACGTGGCTCGGCAGGTTGGCCTTGACACATGACAAATGGCGGCACGTCCGCAAAGAGCAGCGAATGCATGGCGGAGAAGCTGTGCGCGCCAATGCGAACAAACTGGTGCACCACGGTGAAGCCCCCCAAGATGACCCAGTCGCCCACATGCACGTGGCCGGCCAACTGCGCGCTGTTGGCGAAGATGGTGTGGTTGCCCACGACACAGTCGTGCGCCAAGTGAACGTAAGCCATGATCCAGTTGTCGTTGCCGACTTGGGTCACACCGGCATCACCGGGCGAACCAATGTTGAACGTACAAAACTCACGGATGGTGTTGCGGTCGCCAATGATCAGCTCGCAAGGTTCACCCGCATACTTTTTGTCTTGCGGAATAGCACCTAAAGAGTTGAACTGAAAAATACGGTTGTCTTGACCAATGGTGGTGTGACCTTCGATCACACAGTGCGGCCCGACCGTCGTGCCAGCACCAATACGCACATGCGGGCCAATGATGGTGTAAGGCCCCACCTGCACCGAGCTGTCGAGCTCGGCTTTTGGGTCAACCAATGCGGTCGCGTGGATGTTGCTCATCGTCTGTATCAGGGCTAGTCGGATTAGGCAATCGCACGCATGGTGCACATCAGTTCAGCTTCGGTGGCGATCACATCACCCACTTTGGCGCGTGCTTTGAATTTGAAAATGCCAGCTTTCATGCGGTCCAACTCGACTTCCAGAGTCAACTGATCGCCGGGTTCAACGGGGCGCTTGAAGCGTGCACCATCGATGCCTGCGAAGTAGTAAACAGTTTTGTCATCGGGAGCGGCACCCAGGGTGTCGAACGCCAACAACGCAGCGGCCTGTGCCAAGGCTTCCAAAATCAACACACCAGGCATGACGGGGTGGTGTGGGAAATGGCCGCTGAAAAATGGCTCGTTCATGGTCACGTTTTTGAGCGCCTTGATGCTTTTGCCCTTCTCCAGCTCCAACACACGGTCTACCAACAAGAATGGGTAGCGGTGTGGCAATTGCTTCAAGATTTGATGGATGTCCATGCTCATTTTTTTTGACTTTCTAAGGCTGATTCAAGAGATTTGATGCGGTCGCGCAAACGGTGCAACTGACGCAAGGTCGCGGCATTTTTCTCCCACGACGCATTGTCGTCGATGGGAAATACACCACTGTATTGACCGGGCTGTCGAATCGATCGCATGACCACTGAGGCTGCAGAAATGTGCACGCCATCGGCCAATTGCAAATGACCAAGCACTACCGCCCCACCGCCTACGGTGCAATTTGCACCAATGCGCGCGCTGCCTGCGACACCGGCACATCCAGCCATCGCGGTGTTCGCACCTACGTGCACGTTGTGACCGATTTGCACCAAGTTGTCGAGTTTGACGCCGTCTTCGAGGACCGTGTCATCCAAGGCGCCGCGATCAATGCAGGTGTTGGCGCCAATTTCGACATCGTTGCCAATGCGCACAGCACCTAGTTGTTCAATTTTTTCCCAGCGTCCTTCAAACATGGCAAATCCAAAACCATCGGCACCGATCACCACGCCCGCGTGGATGATGCAGCGTTCGCCAATGTGGCAATCTTCGCCGACGGTGATACCGGATTTAAGCCACGTATTGGCACCGATATGCACGCCCCGCTCCACCACGCAGAGCGGACCTATTCGTGCGGTCGCGTGCACAGAAGCGCTGGGGTGGATGACCGCACTGGGGTGCACCAAGGGTGCATCGTCTTTGGGCAAATGCTGACGCCAGAGCTGGGTCAAGCGAGCAAAGTAGTGATAAGGGTTGTCTGCCACGATCATGGCGGTGCGAGTGTCAGTGGTCTCTGCCATTGCCGGCGACACAATCACACAGCCCGCCTGTGTGGTGGCGAGTTGTGACTGGTATTTGGGATTGCTTAAAAAACTCAGCGCATCGACTTGCGCAGTGTCAAGCGGTGCGAGTTTTTGAATCAGGTGCTGAGGATCGCCAACGAGGCGACCACCCAAACTTTCGATGATCTGGCCGAGACTCAGTGCCACGGCAGCTTATTTGGCAGCGTTGATGACCTTGAGCACTTTGTCGGTGATGTCGTGCTTGGGGTTGATGTAAACGGCTTCTTGCAAAACGAGGTCGAACTTTTCAGTTTCAGCCACTTGCTTGATGACACGGTTAGCGCGTTCGAGCACCTGTTGGAACTCTTCGTTCTTGCGTGCGTTCAACTCTTCTTGGAACTCGCGGCGTTTGCGCTGCAGTTCGCGGTCTTGTTCACCCAATTGCTTTTGACGCGACAGACGCTGTGACTCAGACAAAGTAGGCGCTTCACGCTCAAACTTTTCGGCAGATGATTTCAGGTTGTTACCGAACTCAATCAGGTCTTTGTCACGCTTGGCAAATTCTTGCTCTAACTTGGCTTGCGCTTGTTTGGCAGTATTTGCTTCTTTAAAGATTCTGTCAGTATTGATGAATCCAATGCGGATTTCTTCAGCTTGTACGCTGAATGCGGCCAAGCCCAAGGCGATGGTCAAAGAGAGGTGGCGGAAAAACGTGTTCATCAGAAGGATGTCCCGATCTGGAATTGCAATCGTTGGATTCTATCGCCTGTAAAGGCACGCGAAGGACGGGCCCATGCGAAACGCAAGGGACCCATCGGTGAGACCCAGCTCAAGCCAACGCCATAAGAGCTGCGCAGCTCGCTGAGCTGAATTTTGTCGTATTCGCCAAACACGTTACCCATGTCATAAAAGCCATACAAACGTAAGCTTCGGTCATTGCCCGCGCCTGGAAATGGCAGCAAAAACTCGCTATTGAGCGTGACCTTTTTCGCACCTCCGCTGACGATGCCGGACGGGTCACGATGCCCCAAGGTGCCTTGCTCAAAACCACGTACCGAGCCCAAACCACCCGAGTAGTAATTTTTAAACACGGGGAAGGGTTGACCTTGCAAGCCTTTACCCAACCCAAAGTCGGCGTTGAAGGCAAAGGTGTATTGCTTGGTCAAAGGGAAATATTGCTGGTATTGCGCCCCAAACTTGGCGTAACGGGTATCACCTGCCAAACCTGTTTCACTGTTTAGACGGATGAACTTGCCGTTCGTCGGGTTCAAATAACTATCTCGACTGTCACGCGCCCAGCCCACCGTCAAAGGCACGGTGTGCGTGGTGTAACCAAACTGGTAGGCATATTTCAAATAGGAGTCAGGCAAGTTGGTGCCCGGCACAATTTGCGTTTGCTCTAATGAGGCACCCACAAAAACACGGTCTAACTCACTGAATGGCACACCAAAGCGAATGCCTGTGCCAGACGTGACCAGGCGGTAGTCACCGCCCTGCTCCACGTAAGGCCGGCTAGAGCGGTGGTAGTACTCAAAGGTGCGCGACACGCCGTCTTCCGTGAAATACGGGTCGGTGGTGTTGATCACGTAATACTGGTTGAACTTGCTCGTGCTGACTTGCAAACCCAAGTTCTGACCGCTGCCAAAGACGTTGTCTTGCTGAATACCAAACGAGAAAGTGACTTTTTCGGCGCTGGAGAAACCCGCGCCCAAGGTCAGCATGCCAGTAGGTTTTTCAACCACGTTCACATTCAAATCCACCTGATCCTGAGAAGCCGCCACCTCTTGGGTGTCAACCTCGACATCTTTGAAATAACCCAAGCGGTTGATGCGGTCACGCGACAAGCGAATGCGCTCGCCGTCGTACCACGAAGACTCCATTTGACGGAACTCACGGCGAACAATCTGGTCGCGGGTGCGGTTGTTGCCAACGATGTTAATACGGCGCACGTAGGCGCGACGCGACGGATCAGCGACCAACACCAACTTCACGCGGTTGGTGCTGCGATCAATGTCGGGACGCACCTCGGTACGTGCAAACGCAAAGCCAAAATTACCAAAATACTCGTTGAAGGCTTTGGTGGTTTTCGCCACGTCGTCTGCGTTGTAAGGCTTGCCGGGCTTGATCTCAATCAAAGACTTGAACTCATCGTCTTTGCCCAAGTAGTAGCCATCTAAAGCCACTTCGGACACCACAAAGCGGTCGCCCTCGGTCACGTTGATGGTGATGGAAATGTCTTGTTTGTTGGGCGAAATCGCCACTTGTGTGGAGTCAACACGAAACTCCAAGTAACCACGCGACAAGTACCAAGCACGCAAGGTCTCAAGGTCTGCATTCAGCTTGGTGCGTGAATAACGATCGGACTTGGTGTACCAACTGAGCCAGTTGCCCGTGCCTTGGTCAAACTGATCCAACAATTTGGATTCATCAAAGGCTTGGGCACCTACGATGCGCATTTCTTTGATTTTGGCTAAATCGCCCTCGACCACGGTGAATGACAAGTTCACGCGATTACGGTCCACGGGCGTGATGGTGGTGATGATTTCTGCGCCGTACAAACTGCGGTTCACATACTGGCGCTTGAGTTCTTGCTCGGCACGGTCAGCCAAGGCTTTGTCAAACGGACGACCCTCGGCCAACCCAATATCGCGTAAAGCTTTGCGCAACACGTCTTTGTCAAACTCTTTGGTGCCAATGAATTCAACGGTCGCGATGTTGGGACGCTCTTCAACGATCAACACCAGCTCGTCGCCATTGACTTCAATGCGCACGTCTTTGAACAAACCCAAAGCAAACAGACTGCGAATGGCTGCTGCGCCTTTTTCATCGGTGTAATCGTCACCCACGCGAAAAGGAATCGACGCAAAGACGGTGCCTGGCTCAATGCGCTGCAGGCCTTCGACACGGATGTCACGGACCTTGAAAGGATCAACCGCCCATGCATTGAAGGCCAATGCAGACCCCAACACAAGTGCTGCAGCAAAGGACAAAGGGGAGCGACGGAATCGAGGAAGTGGATGGGTCATGAACTGAAAACTCAAGGGCCTTGGGGTTGTTGTGTAGGGGGACTTAACTCAGCCAGCCCAAGCGAACCACGTCGTTAAAAAGAGAAAAAGCCATCAGTGCCATCAGCACCGCCATGCCTGCGCTTTGCAGGATCTCTAACCATCGTGGCGAGGGGGGATGCCCCGTGAAAGCCTCATAAAGATAATACAACAGGTGCCCGCCATCCAAGACCGGCAACGGCAAGAGATTGAACACACCGAGGCTCACACTGAGCAAGGCCAAATACGCCAAGTACGGCCCTAAACCCACACTGGCAGAACGGCCAGCATAGTCGGCCATGCTCAATGGACCGCTGAGGTTATCCAGCGAGGCGCGGCCCGTGATCAACCGCCCCATCATGTCGAGCGTCAGGTGCGAGACCTCCCATGTTCGCTGCGCAGCGCGAAGCACGCCATCGAGCAAACCGTATTGAACCCAAATTTTTTGCGGTGCTTCGCCAACTTGAGCGCCAATCCGCCCAACGAACTCCGCGCCTTCAGCCACACGATCGGGCGTCACACCGATATGTAACACGCCCTGCCCCGCACGTTGAACATCCCAAAGTTGTTCGGCAATCTGTACTTGTACGCGGCCACTCGCACGCACCGCAGCACGCAAAGCTGCAGCGTCATCGACCACACGCCCGTCAATGCGCAGCACTTCATCACCTCGCTGCAAACCGGCTTGTTTGGCAGCGCTGTGAGCTTGTAAATCACCTAATACAGCACGACTCCATGCGCCCACTAAACCCAAGTCTTGCAGCCCCGTAGCCGCGTTGCTCGTGGCCCCGGCGACAGAAGGCGGCATCGTCACGGACACCGTGTGCGAAGTGGTGCGTGCCAAAGGTTGCACGTCCAGCACAAGGCCGGCAGCCGCCTGATCTTGCTGCATCAACCACCAGCGCAGTTGCTCCATGGAGGCGATGTCTTGCATAGACGCACCGTCCACGCCCGCGCGCAGTACCCAATCACCACTTTTCAAACCCGCCAAATCTGCGGGTGACCCCGCCACCGGCGTGGCCAACAAGGCGCGTGTTTCGTATTGCCCAAGCCAAAAGGTGGCGGCATACAAAACTAGTGCCAACAGCAGATTTGCGAGAGGGCCGGCCGACACAATGGCCGCACGCGCCCACAAAGGCTGACGGTCCAAAGCCATCGCGGCATCGGTGGGCGTCAATGCCTCTGCGGAGGCATCCAACATCTTGACGTAGCCACCTAAAGGAATAAGGCTGATGACGAATTCAGTGTCTTGCCCGGGATACGGGCGACGCGACTTCCAGCGCAGCAGCGGCTTGCCGAAACCAATCGAAAACGTCAGCACCTTGACGCCGCAAGCCACCGCCACCCGATAGTGACCCCATTCATGCACGGTGATGAGCAAGCCCAAACCGAGCAAAAAGGCCAGCACGGTCATGGCAAAGCCAAGCGATGAATTTCGTCTTGCGCGACGGCGCGGGCTTGGGCATCCAAAGCCAGCAAGTCGTCGAGATGATTGGGGGCGTCAAATGTCATGCGAGACAAACAATTCAAATTCAGGTGGTGAATTTGGTCAAAACGAATTTGACGATCTAAAAACGCAGCCACAGCAATTTCATTCGCAGCGTTCAACACCGCCGTGGTGCCACGCGGACCACGCAAGGCATGCCAAGCCAAATGAATGCCCGCAAAACGCTCGGGATGACCATGGTCGTCCAAGGCCTCAAAGGTCATGGCGGACATGGCGTGAAAGTCCAGCGCCTCAGCGCCAGAGACCATGCGCTCGGGCCAGCTCAAGCCATAGGCAATGGGCACACGCATGTCGGGCGTGCCCAGCTGCGCCACCACGGAGTTGTCGCGGTACTGCACCATGGAGTGAATGATGCTTTGCGGGTGAATCACGACCTCCAAGCGCTCGGGGGATAAGCCAAACAAATAACGCGCCTCAATCACCTCTAAGGCCTTGTTCATCATGGTTGCAGAGTCGACCGAGATTTTGCGACCCATCACCCAATTGGGATGGGCACACGCTTGCTCAGGCGTGACATCTTTCAGGCTCGCTAACGCACGGGTGCGAAACGGTCCTCCCGAAGCGGTGAGGATGATTTTGGCCACGCGTGCGTCCCACGTGGCGGGATCTTCGGGCAGCGACTGAAAAATAGCGGAGTGCTCGCTGTCGATAGGCAGCAGCGTTGCACCACCGTCTTTCACCGCGTTCAAAAATACTTCAGCACCCACCACCAAGGCCTCTTTGTTGGCCAACAACAAGCGCTTACCGCTGCGCGCCGCTGCCAAACAAGGTGATAAACCCGCAGCTCCCACGATGGCAGCCATGACAGCATCGACCTCCGGGTGAGCGGACACCTCATCCAGCGCCGCTGCACCGCTGAGCACCTGCACATTCAAGCCCTCAGCACGCACTCGATCTTGCAGTTGTTGGGCAGCTTCTGGCTGCACCATCACGGCGAAGCGTGGTTTGAATTGCGCGCACTGGCGCAACATCAAATCCACTTGGCTAGCCCCAGTGAGCGCAAAAACTTCAAATCGATCGGGATGACGGGCGATGACGTCAAGGGTGTTGGTGCCAATCGACCCAGTCGATCCGAGCACCGTGATGCGTTGCGGCATAGAGCCTCCGTGAGGTGAGGTCAAATGTGCGGTCAAACCGATTGCACCAGCATCAGCGCCAGTGGCAGCGTGGGCAACAAGGCATCGACGCGGTCTAGCACGCCGCCATGGCCGGGCAACAACTGGCTGCTGTCTTTGAAGCCTGCGCTGCGCTTAACCAAAGACTCCACCAAATCGCCCACCACGCTCATGGCCACTAAAAACAGCGTTGCCAACACCATGAAAGGCCAGCCTCGGCTGTGCAGGCGCGTGAACAAACTGGCGCTGTCAACAGCCCATTGGGTGTCTGCCCAGACCCAAAAGAAGGCCATAGCCAAAACACCGACCATGCCGCCCCATACACCTTCCCAGCTCTTACCGGGACTGATGGCGACGGCCAATTTACGGCGACCGAAGGCGCGACCCGCAAAATACGCAGCCACGTCAGCCATCCAGACCAAAAGCAGCAAGGAAAGTAAAAAATTAACACCCATCACTTTGGATTGGTACATGGCGAGCCAAGTCAACCAAAGGGCCAACACACCAGCGACCCAACGCACGGAGCGAGAAATGCCAGGCCAGCTGGCCACGCCCCCTCGAAGCAGCCATCCGCCAGCCAACACCCATGCGGCACCTGAAATCGTCCAGACCCAAGCGACCGGCCCGTAAGCCCAACGCCCCGACCAAGCCAGCAAGCACAAGGTGACACACACTGCGCCCGTTCGCAGAGCACCGCGCATGGCCAGGCCGTTCAAACGGCCCCACTCCCAAGCACCTGCAGCGATCAAAATTAAGGTGAAGCCCGCCAAGGGCTCAGCCGTGGATGCAAACAGAGCTGGCAACAAAAGCGCCAGCAACACAAGGGCGGTGATGACGCGTTGTTTCAGCATGAGGGCTTAGACCGCCATGATTTCGTGGTCTTTGCTGGCGATGAGCTTGTCAATCTCGCCAATATGGCTGTCGGTGGTTTTTTGGATATCTGCTTCTGCACGCTTTTGGTCGTCTTCAGAAGCGAGCTTGTCTTTGACCAGTTTTTTCACCGACTCGTTGGCATCACGACGCAAATTCCGCACGGCCACTTTGGCGTTTTCGCCTTCGGTGCGAACCACTTTGGTGAGTTCTTTGCGACGCTCTTCGGACATGGGGGGCATGGGCACGCGAATCAACTCGCCCATCGATGAGGGATTCAGGCCCAAATCGCTGTCACGAATGGCTTTTTCGATCTTGGCACCCATGGGCTTTTCCCAAGGCTGCACGCTCAAAGTACGGGCATCCAGCAAAGACACGTTGGCCACTTGGCTGATCGGCACCATGGAGCCGTAGTAGTCAACTTGCACGTTGTCGAGCAGGGCCGGGCTGGGACGGCCTGTGCGGATTTTGGTCAAACTGTGGCTGAAAGCCGCAATCGATTGACCCATTTTAGTTTCGGTTGTTTTCTTGATGTCAGCGATGGTCATGTTGTGCTCCGGAGGCAACGCATTGAAAAAGTCAAAACGGACAGTGAATCAGAATCAGGCGTGAACCAAAGTGCCTTCGTCCTCGCCCATCACCACGCGTTTGAGGGCGCCATTCTTGAAAATCGAGAACACTTTGATGGGCAATTTTTGATCGCGGCACAGGGCAAAGGCTGTGGCGTCCATGATGCCGAGATTTTGGCCAATCGCGTCGTCAAAACTGATTTTGTCGTAACGGGTCGCGTTGGGGTCTTTTTTAGGGTCGGCGGAGTAAACGCCGTCAACTTTGGTGGCTTTGAGCACCATCTCTGCACCAATCTCAGCGCCGCGCAATGCTGCAGCGGTGTCGGTGGTGAAGAAGGGATTACCCGTACCAGCGGCAAAAATCACAACTTTGCCCTCTTCGAGGTACTGCAAAGCTTTGGGACGAACGTAAGGCTCGACCACTTGGTCAATCGCGATGGCAGACATCACACGGGCCGTCAAACCGGCTTTGTTCATGGTGTCGGCCAAGGCCAAGGAGTTCATCACCGTCGCCAACATGCCCATGTAATCGGCCGTGGCTCGGTCCATACCGACAGCACCGCCCGCGACGCCGCGGAAAATGTTGCCGCCACCGATCACGATGGCCACTTCCACCCCCAAATTGATCACCTCAGCCACTTCGCCGACGATGCGAACGATGGTGGCGCGGTTGATACCAAAGGCATCGTCGCCCATCAAGGCCTCCCCTGACAGCTTGAGCAAAATACGCTTGTGGGCTGGCTGGGGTGTGGTCATGAAAAGCTCCTGGATGTATGGGGTGGAATTGATGTAGAAAATAAATAACAGAAGGGGAGCCTGCGCCCCCCTGTCTGATTAGGCTGACTGCTTGGCAGCAGCCACTTGCGCAGCCACTTCGGCAGCGAAGTCGTCGACTTTCTTCTCAATGCCCTCACCCACCACGTACAGGGTGAATGAAGAAACATTGGTGTTCGCGGCCTTGAGCATTTGCTCAACCGTTTGCTTGTCGTTCTTGACGAAGGTTTGGTTGAACAAAGACACCTCTTTAAGGTACTTTTGCACAGAACCTTCCACCATCTTGGTGACGATGTCAGCAGGCTTGCCAGACTCAGCAGCTTTCGCGGCAGCGACTGAACGTTCTTGTTCGATCAGTTCAGCAGGCACTTCGGCGCTGGTCAATGACACAGGCTTCATGGCAGCAACGTGCATGGCAACGTCTTTGGCAGCCACTTCGTCGCCTTCGAACTCAACGACCACGCCGATGCGTGTGCCGTGCAAGTAAGCAGCTAATTTCTTAGCGCCATCAAAACGCGTGAAACGACGGAAGCTCATGTTCTCGCCGATCTTAC
>CANBRM010000069.1 GCA_947371915.1 Comamonadaceae bacterium
ATGGAGATGGCCACGACCAAGCTGTTGAAGCGATTAGTTTTGAAGTCCACGCCGCCCAAGATGCGAATGCCGGTGGCGGCCACCATGCCAAACATCACCAAGCCAGCGCCGCCCAAGACGACGGTGGGCAAGGACTCCACCAAAGCAGCCATCTTAGGAATGACACCCAAGATGATGAGGATGATGCCGCCAGCCACGCACACAAAGCGGCTCTTCACACCCGTCACGGCAACGAGGCCCACGTTTTGCGAAAAGCTGGTGTAGGGGAAGGTGTTGAAGATGCCGCCAATCAAGGTGCCCAAGCCATCGGTGCGCAAACCACGGGTGAGCGCGGCACGGTCCACATGGCGGTCAGTCATCTCGCCCAAGGCCAAGAACATGCCGGTAGATTCGATCATCACCACGATCATGACCAAAGTCATGGTGAGGATGAGAACGGGGTCAAACACGGGCAACCCAAATTGGAACGGTGTGACGATGCCAAACCATTCGGCCTTGCCCACTTTGTCAAAGTTCATCAGGCCCATGCTGGTGGCCACGATGCCACCAATGATGATGCCCAAGAGCACTGAAATGTTGGCGATGAAGCCTTTGGCGAACTTAGAAATCATCAAGATGGACACCAAGACCAAAGATGCAATGCCCACGCCAGTGAGGTCGGCGTATTTGGGGTTGGGCACTTTGGCCATCAGCGCCAAGTCTTTGGGCACGGCAGCCAGTGTGGAGCCAGGGGCAGAGGCCGCAGCGGCTGCGTCAGCCAGCCACTTGGCGTGCTCTGGGTTGACGATGGACGGGGCGGTGGGGCCGAAGGGGTTGCCAAAAATCCAATTGATGCCAATGCGCATCAGGCTGATGCCGATGACGGCAATGATGGTGCCGGTCACGACAGGCGGGAAGAACCGCAACAAGCGGCTGACCAAGGGGGCAATCAGCATGGAGATCACGCCCGCGCCCATGATGGCGCCGAAGATGAGTTGCGCACCGCTGTCGCCCGTGTTGGCATTGGCCATCGAGACCATGGGGGCCACGGCAGCAAAGGTCACGCCCATCATGACAGGCAGGCGGATGCCAAACCATTGGGTGGCGCCCCACGACTGGATGAGGGTGACCAAGCCGCAGACAAACAAGTCGGCTGAGATGAGCATGGCCACTTGTTCGGGGCTGAGTTTCAAGGCACGCCCCACGATCAGGGGCACGGCCACAGCTCCGGCATACATCACCAAAACGTGCTGCAGGCCCAGCGCGGCGAGCTTGCCCGTGGGCAAGCGTTCGTCAACAGGGTGAGTGGAAGAGGTCATAGGAATTTCTCCAAGTTAATCGCATACAAAACTGTATACAGTTTTCTGCTTGGCGGTTCCTAGAAGAAACCCTTGCATCTCAAGCGCAACAATAGACGGTCTTGGTCGTTGTGACCCTTTGCATTTTCAGGAGACCGTGCTTTGAATAAATCCACCCGTTACGGCATCATCGGCTGCGGCATGATGGGGCAAGAGCATTTGCGCAATATTGCACTGCTGCCCGGTGCCAGCGTGACCCGCATTTTCGAGCCCGATGACGCCATGGCTGCGCGCAGTCTCGCTTTCGTACCGCAGGCCCAACGCGTGGCCAGCTTGGCCGAGGTGGTGATGGCCGAGGACGTGGACTGTTTGTTGATCGCCAGCCCCAACTTCCGCCATGCCGAGCAACTGCGAGAGATTGCGGCACTGCGCCCCTTGCCTCTGCTGCTAGAAAAACCCGCCTGTACTTCGCTGGACGATGTGCGTGCTTTAGCCGCCTTGGCCAGCGACTATCCCGCCCCGATTTGGGTGGCGATGGAATACCGCTACATGCCCCCTGTGGCTTTGCTGGCCCAAGAGGTGCACAGCCAGCTCAACACCGGCCCTGTGACCATGCTGTCCATTCGCGAGCACCGTTTTCCGTTCTTGGTGAAGGTGGGCGACTGGAACCGCTTCAACCAATACACGGGCGGCACTTTGGTCGAAAAATGCTGCCACTTTTTTGACCTGATGCGCCATCTCACCCAAAGCGAGCCTGTGCGCATTTACGCCTCGGCGTCGGTGGCCCACAACCATTTGGACGAGCAGTACCCCTTGGGCACGCCCGATATTTTGGACAACGCCTACGTGGTGGTCGACTTCGCATCCGGCCAGCGGGCGTTGCTGGAGTTGTGCATGTTTGCCGAGGGTGCGCGTTACCAAGAAGAGATTTCGGTGGTCGGCCCCCAAGGCAAAGTGGAATGCTTTGTGCCGGGTCCAGGTCGTTTTTGGCCCGAACACTTGGGCGAGGCACCCACGCCCAAACTCGTCATCAGCCCGCGTGAGCCCAAAGGTCCGCGCGAGTTGGATGTGCCGGTCGACGCCGTGGCCTTGGCTGCGGGCGACCACAACGGCTCAACCTTGTACCAACACCAGCGTTTCAACGCGGTGGTGCGCGGCGAAGGCGCGATTGAGGTGAGTTTGCGCGACGGCTTGGCCGCCGTTGTGATGGGCTTGGCGGCACAAGAGTCGGCGCGTACAGGTCAAGCGATTGACTTGACCCGTGGCGATTACGCGCTGGGCAGCTTGCTCAACGGCGTCTGACTTGGCGATAACCCCGAGCGTGAGCGATGTGGATTCATATATTATTCATTCACAAATTTAGCGCGATCGTTTTCAGGGTTTAGATTCAATTTATGGCATCCGTCCAACTCCAACAAGTCACCAAAAGCTACGATGGCAAGCACAACGTCATCCACGGCATTGACTTGGACATCCAACACGGCGAGTTCGTCGTGTTTGTGGGGCCGTCGGGCTGTGGCAAGTCCACCTTGCTGCGCATGATCGCGGGGCTGGAGAGCATCACGGGCGGCGACGTGCTGATTGACGGCCTGCGCGTCAACGACCAGCCGCCGCGCCACCGCGACATTGCCATGGTGTTTCAAGACTACGCGCTCTACCCCCACAAGAGTCTGTACGACAACATGGCGTTTGGCTTGCGTTTGCGCAAAATGCCCGAAGACGAGATCAAGCGCCGTGTCATGGATGCCGCGCGTTTGCTGCGCATCGACCACATGCTCGATCGCAAACCGGCCGCTTTGTCGGGTGGTCAACGCCAGCGCGTGGCGATTGGTCGTGCCATCGTGCGGCAGCCTAAAGTGTTTTTGTTTGATGAGCCCTTGTCTAACCTCGATGCGCAGTTGCGGGGCGAGATGCGCAGCGAGATCAAAAAGCTGCACCAGCGCTTGGGCGCCACCATCATCTACGTCACCCACGACCAAGTGGAGGCCATGACTTTGGCTGACCGCATCGCGGTGTTGAGTGGTGGTCACAAGATGCAATATGCCAGCCCCGATCAGATTTACAACCGTCCCGCTGCTCAGTTTGTCGCGGGCTTCACCGGCAGCCCGCCGATGAACTTGCTGCCTTGTTCGCTGGCCAATGGCTTGGCGGACGTCGGCGGAGCGGGCGTTGCTTTGCCTGCTGAGTTGTGGGCCCGTGGCGCAGCGGCCGAAGGCCATGTGTTTGGCATTCGCCCTGAAAACATTGCCTTGGCACCCCGTGATGGGCAGGCCCAAATTGCCATGAATGCCCAGGTCGTCATCACCGAACCCTTGGGGGCGGAGACCTTGGTGACCTTCCAAGTCGGGCAGGCTGAGTTGGTGGCACGTTGCGCCGCCGACTTCAAAGCGCCTGCGGGCAGCGCACAAACGATTTACTTGGACGCCTCAGCGCTCCATCTGTTCAACGCATCCACAGGGCAAGCGTTGTAACGCTGGCCTGAATTTTTTGAATTTATCCAACGGAGACACGCCATGAAAAAACGTCAAGCATTGAAATTCACCGCATTGGCCTTGGCCGCAGGCCTTTGTGCTGGCAGCGTGTGGGCGCAGCAAACCACCTTGCGTGTGTTTGTGGGCCCCAACCAACGCCCTGACTTGCAGCAAAAGCTCTTTCAGGAATACAACAAAGCTAACCCCGGCGTGAAAGTCGAAATCGAGACCGGCGGTGCCACCTCTGAGCTGCAACGCCAGTACCTGTCCACCGTGCTCAACGCCAAAGACTCGGCGATTGACTTGTTCTTGATCGACATCGTCAATCCCGCCCAATACGCATCCAAAGGCTGGATCGAGCCTTTGGACAAATACGTGGGTGGCCCTGCCGCCTTGCGCAACGACTACTTGCCCGTTTACCAACAAGCCAACGTGATCGACGGCAAAGTGTTCGCTATGCCTAGCCAAGGCGACGCCATGTTCATGTACTACCGCAAAGACTTGCTCGCCAAGTACGGCGTGGCCGAGCCCAAGACTTGGGACGAGTTGGCTGCGGCTGCCAAGAAAATCATGGCGGGTGAAGGCAATGCCAACTTGCAAGGTTTGTCCATCCAAGGCGCGCCCATTGAAGGTGCGGTGTGTACCTTCTTGTTGCCCTACTGGGGACAAGGCAAACAGTTCAATGACGCGGGTGGCAAGCTCACACTCGACAAACCCGCCGCCGTCAAAGGTTTGAACGCTTGGTTGGGCATGGTCGACCAAGGCGTGATCAAAAAGAACGTGGCCGAGGTGAAAACACCGGACACGGTCAACGAGTTCAAAGCCGGCCAAGTGGTGTTCGCCATCAACTGGGGTTTTGCGTTTGACCGTTTCAAAGACGATGCTGATTCCAAAGTCAAAGGCCAAGTTGGCGTGATGCCCTTGCCCGCCATGACGGGCGGCAAATCGGCCACTTGTATGGGTGGCTGGCAGTGGGCGATGAACGCCTACAGCACCCACAAAGACGAGGCGGGCAAGCTCATCAAGTTCTTGTCGTCCAAACAAGCTAGCGCGTATGTGGCCAAAGAAGGCTCCATCTTGCCGGTGTTCCAAAGTGTTTACGCCGACCCTGACGTGAACAAAGTGGTGCCTTGGTTCAAGGACGCCTTGCCCGTGGTGTTGGCGGCCCAAAGCCGCCCCATGGTGAACGACTACGGCCAAGTCTCTGACATCATCCGCACGACCACCAGCGCCATCTTGGCTCGCACCAAAACGCCTGAAGCCGGTGTGGACGAGATTGCCGCGCGCGTCGGTCGCCTGATGCGTTGATGCTGTCTAAGCTACGCGACCCTAGTGAAAAAACACTCGCGGTGCTGCTGCTAGCACCCGCGTTTGCGTTGCTGCTCGCCATCGTGGTTTATCCGATCGGCAAGCTGATCTACAACAGCTTGTTCGCCATCGACAAAGACGGCGCGTTCTTAGGGCTGCAAAACTACATGGACGTGTGGCAAGACCCCTTGTTTTGGAACGCCACGCAAAACACCCTGCTGATCACCCTCATCACCGTGCCTGGCGCTTTGTTGGTGGGGCTGGCCTTGGCCTTGTTGGCGAATTTGCCGTTCAAGCGCAAATGGCCGGTGCGCTTGTCGCTGTTGCTGCCTTGGGCGCTGCCGCTGTCGTTTGCGGGTTTGATCTTTGCGTGGTTTTTTCATACCGAGTACGGTGTGGTCAACGATGTACTGATGCGTTTGGGCCTGCAAGACGAGCCCACCAGTTGGTTGCTCAAACCACGCTGGGCTTTCGCCGCCATTTGCCTGACCATCATTTGGAAAACGGCGTCGTTCATGGCGCTGATTTTGTTGGCCGGGTTGCAGATGATTCCACGCTCTTTGTACGAAGCCGCCGAGGTAGACGGCGCGAATTTGTGGCAACAGTTTTGGCAAATCACCATTCCCATGCTCATGCCCAGCATTGTGGTGGCCTTGATTTTCAGAACCATCACCGCGCTGCAAACCTTTGACATTCCCTACACCATGACCAAAGGCGGGCCCGGTGAGGCCACAGAAACCTTGGCCATGTTGATTCACAAATACACCATCGACTACTCCGACATCGGCTTTGGCTCCACGTTGGCGGTCTTCATGTTTGTGATCTCGCTGGTCGTCACCGGTTTTTACTTGAACCACATTGGAAAGAACGCCGCATGAGCATGGCGCAACAACACGGGCTGTGGTCGTCCCCCATGCTGCGCTGGATGGCGGCGGGTATTGTGGTGATCAATGGGTTTTTTCCTGCCGTTTGGATTTTGTTCACCTCCCTCAAACCAGAGAGTGAACTGGTGCAAAAACCCATCACCTGGTGGCCGCATGGCCCGACGCTTGAGAACTATGTCCGTGCGTTCGCCGACCAGCCTTTGCTCACGTATTTGAAGAACAGCATCTTGGTGGCCTCGGGTGCCACGTTGCTGTCGCTGGTGGTGTCGGCGTTTGCGGCGTATGTCATTGCGCGTTTGAACCTGAAATACCGCCAGCTCATCTTGACCTGCATCGTGGCGTCCAGCATGTTCCCGTTGGTCACGCTGTTGGTGCCGATTTTTGAGACCATGCGCGCCTTGGGTTGGCTCAACACCTACGCCGCCTTGATTTTTCCGTATGTGGTGTTGAATTTGCCGGTGTGCACCTTGGTGCTGGTGAGCTTTTTTCAGAGCATTCCCAAAGACTTAGAGAACGCCGCCATGATCGACGGCTGCACCCGCATGGGCGCCTTGGTGCGTGTGGTGGTGCCCTTGGCTGCGCCTGGCGTGTTTACCGCGGGCATCTTGGCGTTTGTGAATTCATGGGACGAGTTTTTGCTGGCGTTGTCGCTCAATTCCAGCCCCGCGGTGCGCACCTTGCCGGTGGGCATTGCGCTGTACCAAGGTGAGTTCACCTTTCCTTGGCCCATCATTTCAGCGGCGCTGATCGTGTCTATCGTGCCGATTGCGCTGCTGATCGCCGCCTTTCAAGAGCGCGTGGTGGGTGGCTTGACCCAAGGCGGCTTGAAGGGCTGAGGCTTAAGCGGGCAGTGCAGCAAACTGTGACATTTTGCTGCGGTAATACCCCAGCCCGCCTGCATCGGTGCTGCCAAAGCTGCGCACGGCACCCAGCACGATGTGGTGGTCACCGGCTTCGATGAGCTGGTGGATGTCGCAATCAAACCAGGCCACCGCGCCCTCTAAGCGCAGACGTTGGCTGTCTAAGCGCTCGACGGGCACATTGGCAAATCGATCCGCCATGCTGCCGGTGGCAAATTGCCCTGCCAACGCCGCTTGATGTTCGGCCAACACACTCACGGTGAAGCCGCCAGATTGGGTGAATGCTGCGTGGCTGCTGGCCTCGCGGCGAATGCTCCACAGCACCAAGCGTGGGTTGAGCGAGACCGAGCTGAACGAGTTACAGGTCATGGCCCAGTCTTGGCCCTCATGGCGGGCAGTGACCACGGTCACGCCCGTGCCGAAGCTGGACAGGGCTTTGCGATAGTCCATCGCGTCTGTTGGGTTGTGCATGGGTTTCTTAAGGTACTTCGTGGCCGCAGGCCAATTCGTAGAGTTCAAACCAAGTTTGGCGGTCCATGGGCACGCGCTCGGCTTGGCTGAATTGCGCGATGCGCTCTAGCTGGTTGGTGCCCATCACAGGCAGCACTTGGGCAGGGTGGTGCAGCAACCAAGCGATGGCCACGGCGGTGGTGTCGGTGCCAGCCGCTTGAGCCAAACTTTGCAGTTTGGGCGCGAGTCGCGCTGCGGCCGTGCCTGCGGTGTGGGCTTGCGTGTGCAAGCGTCCGCCGCCCAAAGGCGACCACGCCATCACGGGCATGAAATGCTGTTGCGCGTGCGCCATTTGGCCGTTGATCAAGGGCTCGGTGTTGAGCAAGCTCACTTCAAGTTGGTTGGTTTGCAGCTTGTGCGTCATGCGCGATTGCAGCAAGTCCACATCCCAAGGCATGAAGTTCGACACGCCCACGCCGCGCACTTTTCCGCTGGTGATCAAACCATCCAAGCACTCGCCCAAGGCTTGGGCGTCCATCAGCGGGTCAGGGCGGTGGATCAAGAGCAGGTCGATCACGTCCACACCGATGCGTTGCAGCGAACGGTCTACGCTGGCGCGCACATGGGCGGGCGAGGTGTCGTAATGCTTCACGCGGGTGCTGGGCCATTGCTGCGAGAGCAACATGATGTCGGTTTTGGTGACGATCTCGATCTTGCTTTTCAGGCTCGGGTGCGCCTTGAGCGTTTCGCCAAACAGCGTTTCGCAGCGGTAGTCGCCATAAATGTCGGCATGGTCGAAGGTGGTGATGCCTTGGGCCAAGCAGGCTTCTATGCGTGCCAAGTTGGCATTCACCGAGGTGTCAGTGGCTTCGCTCAAGCGCCATACGCCATAGGCCATGCGGCTCAAAGATTGGCCGTTAGGCAGGGTGAGGCGACTCACGGGGGACTGACTCATTTGCGAACTCCTGTGCCCAGCGGTGTGGGCGGTGTGGTGGCGGGCACGCGCCCATATTCTTGGGCGAGTGACACGGTTTTGAGATGGGGCAGCACTTTGGTGCCGAAGATTTCGCATTCGTTCAAGTGCGGATAGCCCGAGAAGATGAACGCGCGTATCCCCATTTTCATATAGTCGTGGATCTCGCTGAGCACTTGGTCCACGCTGCCCACCAAAGCGGCACCGCAACCGCTGCGGGCGCGGCCTACGCCGGTCCACAAATGCGGCTCGATGTAGCCCTCTTCGTCGGCGATGTCGCGGTTTTGGCTTTGCAGTGCCACGCCCAAGCTCTTGGCATCTAAGGCGCGGTTGCGTATTTCGTGGCCTTTGCCGTCGTCGAGTTTGGAGACGAGCTCGCGGGCGTACTCGCGGGCTTCAGCCTCGGTGTCACGTACGACCATGTGCACACGCAGGCCGTAGTCGAGTAGGCGGTTGTGCTTGGCCGCTTGGGCATGCACGTCGCGCATGCGTTGGGCCAACACATCTTTGGGCTCGGGCCACATCAAATAGGTGTCGCAATGGGCGCCGCACAGGGCCAAGGCGTCGGGGCTGTAGCCACCGAAATACAACAGGGGGCCGCCATTGATTTGGTAGGGGCGCACGGGGTCGGTGGACAAACCTTTGAGGTTGTAGATCTGGCCTTCGTAGTTGATCTCGTCTTGGGTCCAAGCCTGCTTCAAGATCTCCACCACTTCCCACGAACGGCGGTAGCGGTAGGCGCTGTCTTCTTGTTGACCCGGAAAGTCCGACGAAATCACGTTGAGCGTGAGGCGGCCTTCCAAGATGTGGTCCAGCGTGGCCACGGTGCGGGCCAGCATGGCGGGGTGCATTTCGCCGCAACGGATGGCAGCGAGCAAATTCATGCGCGAGGTCTTGGGGGCCACCGCGGCGGCAAAGGTCAGCGTGTCTTGGCCGACTTGGTAAGACGAGGGGCACAAAATGTTGCGAAACCCCAGCTCTTCCGCGCGCGTCACGATGCGGCTGGTGTTGGCCCAGCTGCTGCGCAAATCGCCATCGGGCACGCCCAAATGGCGGAAATCGTCAGAACACAAAGGTGCAAACCACGCGACTTCGGCACCCGCAATGTCGGCACCTCGGACAGGAACAACGCTCATCAACATCTCCCGATGAAAAAAGTGAATGAATGGTATATGAATTGAGGGGCGCGTGTGATGGGTGTTTCCACGCATTTGCGATACTCACAACCCATGAAGGCTCCCACCCCCGCCAAACCCTTGCCTGTGTATCTGCAAATCGCAGAGTTGCTGACGCGCCAGATCAAGGCGGGTTATTGGCAAAGTGGCGAGCGCTTGCCCACGGAGGCTGAATTGGCCGACTCGTTGTCGGTGGCAGTGGGCACCTTGCGCAAGTCGCTGGCTCTGCTGTCGGAGCAAGGCGTGCTGGAACGCATTCAAGGCTCGGGCACCTATGTGCGCCGCGCCGAAGGCTCGCAGCGCATTTATGAGCTGTTTCGCTTGGAGTTGACCACGGGGCCCGGTTTGCCAACCGCGCATATTTTGGAGGTTATCCGGTGCGCGCGTCCCGCCCATGTGCCGCTGTTGGGCGCCGACGCGCAAGGCCCTGTTTGGCGGGTGCGCCGTTTGCGCTTTTTGAGCCAAGTGCCTGTGGCGTTAGAAGAAATTTGGTTTGACGGCGCGCTGGCGTCCACCTTGCAAGCGTCAGACTTCGGCGACTCTATGTATTTGTTCTACCAAACCCAGTTTCAAGTTTGGATTGCCCGCGTGGAAGACCGCATCAGCGCTGCACCCGCACCCGAGTGGGCCGCACCGCCCTCGGGCATGCAAGCCGGTCAAAACGCGGGCTTCATTGAGCGGCTGTCCTGGACCGCCAACAACACCTTGGCGGAGTTTTCGCAAACGTGGTTCGATCCGGTGGTGTGTCGCTATGTATCGCGGATTAGTCAGTGAATGGTTTTTGACGGTGACCGTATCCGTTAATTCGTATGGGGTGAGTTGGTCTGGTTTTTCTTGATAGTTTGCATTATTGGCGCTTTTTGACGCAAAATGCGCCAAAAGGAGATCGTCATGAACACAACTTCGTCTTCATTTGCATCCGTCAAATTGCCTTCCGGTCTGGTCAATCAGGCTCGTGAAGCGGCTACGCCCATGCGCCGTTCGGTGGCGGGACAGATCGAGTATTGGGCTACGCTGGGGCGGATTGCCGAGGCCTCAGGCTTGACCGTCTCTGAGGCTAGAGAGGCCATCACACGCTACGATGTCCATCAATTTGGAGGAAATGACGCTGATCCGCTGGACGCTATCGAAGCAGAATTTTTGGCTGCCGAAAGCACCGGTCGCTTGGCTCAGGCAGTTCGGCAGACGGTTCAGAGTAACCGCCGTCAGATCGTGAAGGCTGCCTGAGCGATTACCGCGTTTGAAACCCGTTTTCTATTTGTTGGCTGGCCCCAACGGGGCTGGTAAATCCACGCTGTACCGTGCAGCCGTTTCTTCGGGTTTGCTTCCTGCGGATGCTGAGTTCGTGAATGCGGACCTTCATGAGGCGGCTTCCCTGCAGCACATCACCGATCCAGAGGAGCGATCGGCCCAAGCTCGGACATGGGCCACTGCACGTCGCACAGCTTGTCTGGCGCTGCGGCGGTCTTTTGTGAGTGAAACCGTGTTTTCGCACCCGTCCAAGTTGGCTTTGATGAAGGATGCCAGAGCGGCTGGCTTTGCGGTGGTGTTGCTGGTGGTTTGTGTCAATGAGCCACGTCAGCTGTTGGGCCGTGTGGCGCAACGCGTGGCCGAAGGCGGACACGATGTCCCACCGGAGCGCATTCTTGCGCGTTACCCCAGAACCTTGCTGCATTTGCAGGACGCTATCCCGCTGGCTGATCTGGCCTTGCTTTACGACACCTCGGGGGTGGGGCGGCAAGGTATTTCTGGCCCCAAACTGGTAGCTCGCTGGCGTGAGGGCGTTTGGAATTGGCAGGTGCCGCGACCGCCTGCTTGGGCCAAAAAAGTAAAGCCTGTCACGCCAGTTTCATGAATATGACGGGCAGGGACAGTCTTATTTGACTCACCCCAGCAAATCTTGCAAGGTCCGCGCAATCACCTTGGTAGCGCGGCGCAAGTCTTCCAAGTCCAATCGTTCGTCTGCACGCTTGGCGTGTGATTCCAGCACGGTGCGTGGGCCTGCGCCGTAAATCACACCTGGAATGCCGCGTTCGCCGTAGAGGCGCACATCGGTGTAGAGCGGGGTGCCCATGGCGGGGATGGGTTCGCCAAAGAGTTGCTCACCATGTGTTTGGATGGCGTCGACCAAGGGTTTGTTGCCCGCCAGCGGTTGCATGCTGTGCGCCATCAACATGCGTTTGATGTCGACGCAGATGTGCATGTCGGCGGCGCGGCCTTGGTTGAAGCCCGCGACTGCATCGGCGATGACTTGGCGAATGCTGGCTTCGACTTCAACGGGGTTTTCTTCGGGGATCATGCGGCGGTCCAGCTTGAGCATGACCTTGCCGGGGATGACGTTGGTGTTGGTGCCACCTTCGATCAGGCCCACGTTCACATAAGGGTGGTTGATGCCTTCGACCTTGGAGGTGACGGCTTTGTACAAGGTGTTCTGGTTGTACAGCGCGTTGAGGACGGCCACGGCGCCTTGCAGGGCATCCACACCGGTTTCGGGAATGGCGGCGTGGGCCATCTTGCCGTGCACGGTGACTTCCATTTGCAAGCAACCGTTGTGCGCAGTGACCACTTGGTAGCTGAAGCCGGCGGCAATCATCAAGTCGGGTTGGGTCAGGCCTTTGTCTAGCAACCAGCCGGGGCCGAGCAAACCACCAAACTCTTCGTCGTAGGTGAAGTGCAGTTCGAGGTTGCCGTTGAGTTTGTGATTTGCAGCTTGG
>CANBRM010000070.1 GCA_947371915.1 Comamonadaceae bacterium
TCGCGGGAGTGGTCGGCAAAACGCTCACGGGACTGCAGGCTTTCAACCTTCAACCAGTCGTGCAGCAAAAAATCAACGGTGGGACGCAAACTCATAACGCTCATCCAGATTTAGAACATAAAAAAAGGCGGCCAGCTCAAAGCCAACCGCCCTTCGCGTTGATCAGGCATCAACGCGAGACTGCATCACAGCACTTCGAAAATGCCGCATGCACCCATGCCGCCACCGATACACATGGTCACCGCCACGCGCTTGGCGCCACGGCGTTTGCCTTCGATCAGGGCATGGCCTGTCAAACGCTGGCCGCTCACGCCGTAGGGGTGACCCAAGGCAATCGCGCCGCCGTTGACGTTCAAACGCTCAGCAGGAATGCCCAGCTTGTCGCGGCAGTACAGCACTTGCACGGCAAAAGCTTCGTTCAATTCCCACAGGTCGATGTCGTTGACCGTCAGGCCCAAACGCTTCAAGGCTTTAGGCACGGCGTAAACGGGGCCAATGCCCATTTCGTCAGGCTCGCAACCGGCAACAGCGAAACCGAGGAATCGGCCCAGGGGCTGCAAACCACGCTTGCTGGCCAGCTCTTCGCTCATCACCACGCAAGCACCTGCGCCGTCCGAGAACTGGCTGGCGTTACCGGCGGTAACCAAGCCACCAGGCATGGCCGAGCGCAAACCGCGAATGGCTTCGACGGTGGTGCCCTCGCGGGTGCCTTCGTCGCGGCTGACGGTGACTTGTTTGGTCATCATGCCCATGACTTTGTCGATCACGCCTGCGGTGACAGTGATGGGGGCGATTTCTGCGTCAAACAAACCCGCAGCTTGTGCGGCACAGGCTTTTTGTTGGCTGCCCGCGCCGTACTCGTCCATCACGTCGCGGCTTATGTTGTAGCGCTTGGCCACTTGCTCAGCGGTTTGCAACATGTTCCAGTAGATTTCTGGCTTCTTCTTCATCAAGTTGACGTCGCCCAACATGTGTTGGTTCATCTCTTGCTGGACGCAAGAAATGCTTTCGACGCCACCTGCCACATACACGTCGCCCTCGCCTGCGATGATGCGTTGTGAGGCCAAGGCAATGGTTTGCAGACCCGAGGAACAGAAACGGTTGACCGTCACGCCCGACACCGAAATGGGGCAGTCGGCCATGAGCGCGATTTGACGGGCAATGTTGGCACCTGTGGCCCCTTCGGGGTTGGCGCAGCCCATGATGACGTCTTCAACTTCACCGGCGTCAATGCCGGCGCGTGCGATGGCGTGTTTCACGGCGTGACCACCCAGCGTCGCGCCGTGGGTCATGTTGAAGGCACCTTTCCAGCTCTTGGCGAGCGGGGTGCGGGCGGTAGATACGATGACAGCGTTGGTCATGAGGTGTCCTTAATTGGGTTTCAGTTGAAGGTCTTGCCTTCGGCGGCGAGCTTGGCCAGCAACGGGGCTGGTTTCCAGAACTCGGCGTCATCGAGGGGGTTGGCCGCAAAGCGGTTCATGGCTTGCACCACGTTGAACAGACCGATTTGGTCGGCGTACAGCATGGGGCCGCCACGGTATATCGGGAAGCCGTAGCCGGTGATGTAGACCATGTCGATGTCGCTGGCCTTGGAGGCAATGCCCTCGTCCAAGATGTGGGCGGCTTCGTTGACCAAAGAGAACACCAAACGCTGCACGATTTCTTCGTCGCTGATCTTGCGGGCGGTGATACCCATGTCGGCGCGGTGCTTGACGATCATGGCCTCCACCTCTTTGTTGGGGATGGCGTCACGTTTGCCAGCTTGGTAGTCGTACCAGCCTGCGCCGGTTTTTTGACCATAGCGGCCCATCTCGCACAACAAGTCAGCGGTTTTGCTGTACTTCATGTTGGGCTTTTCTTGGTAACGGCGCTTGCGGATGGCCCAGCCAATGTCGTTGCCTGCCAAGTCGCCCATGCGGAATGGGCCCATGGCAAAACCAAACTTCTCAATGGCTTTGTCCACCTGTGAGGGTGTGCAGCCTTCTTCGAGCAAGAAGCCGCCTTGACGTCCGTACTGCTCAATCATGCGGTTGCCGATGAAGCCATCACACACGCCAGACACCACGGCAGTTTTCTTGATCTTCTTGGCCACGGCCATGACCGTGGCCAGCACGTCTTTGGCGGTTGCTGCGCCGCGCACGACTTCAAGCAGCTTCATCACGTTGGCAGGGCTGAAAAAGTGCATGCCCACCACGTCTTGGGGACGCTTGGTGAAGTTGGCGATTTGGTTCACGTCGAGCGTGGATGTGTTGGAAGCCAAGATCGCGCCGGGCTTCATGACCGCATCGAGTTGCTTGAACACGGTTTCTTTGACGCCCATTTCTTCAAACACGGCCTCGATCACCAAGTCGGCGTCTTTGAGGTCGTCGTAGTTCAAAGTGGTGGTCAACAAAGCCATACGCTGGGCGTATTTGTCTTCTTTGAGCTTGCCCTTTTTAACTTGCGCTTCGTAGTTTTTCTTGATCGTGGCAATGCCGCGGTCCAAGGCTTCTTGCTTGGTTTCGAGCATCTTGACGGGGATGCCCGCGTTCAAGAAGTTCATGGTGATGCCGCCGCCCATGGTGCCCGCACCGATCACAGCGACTTGCTTGATGTCGCGTGTAGGGGTGTCGCTGGGCACGTCTGGAATCTTAGCGGCCGCACGTTGTGAGGTGAACAAATGACGCAAGGCGCGGCACTCGGGTGTCCACATCAAGTTGGTGAAAATTTCGCGTTCGAGAACCATGCCATCGTCGAACTTCTTCTTGGTGGCGGCTTGCACGGCGTCCACGCACTTGGGCGGTGCGGGGTAGTTTTTGGCCATGCCTTTGACCATGTTGCGGGTGAACTGGAAGTAAGCATCACCTTGGGGGTGCTTGCAAGGCAAGTCACGCACGCGGGGCAAGGGGCGCACATCGGCCATCGAACGGGCGAACGCCAAAGCTTCGTCCATCAACGAGGCGGGCGATGCGGCCATTTGGTCGAATAGCTTTTGGCCGGGCAACATGGCGAGCATTTCGCTCTTGATGGCTTCGCCGCTGACGATCATGTTCAGCGCGGCTTCAACGCCCAACACGCGTGGCAAGCGTTGTGTACCACCCGCGCCGGGGATCAAACCAATCTTCACCTCAGGCAGCGCAATGCTGGCACCGGGTGCGGCAATGCGGTAGTGGCAACCGAGGGCCAATTCCAAGCCGCCGCCCATGGCGACCGAGTGAATGGCAGCCACGACGGGCTTGGTGCTGTTTTCGATGACCGAGATCACGCTCAACAAGTTGGGTTCTTGGATCGCTTTGGGCGAACCAAATTCGCGAATGTCTGCACCGCCCGAGAAGGCCTTGCCCTCACCGGTCACCACAATGGCTTTGACAGCGGCATCGGCCAAGGCCTTGGCCACACCGTCAGCAATTGCTTGACGTGTCGACAAACCCAAACCGTTGACCGGTGGGTTGTTGAGAGAAATCACGGCCACGTCGCCGTGAACTTTGTAGTCTGCACTCATGCGGGTTCCTTGTTGGAGCAAATGAAGGAAAAAAGAACGGTCGTTCTATTTTTTATTCTAGATCAAACTTCAAGCCATTCACGTCGGGTATACGCGTCTGCTTTCAGTTCAGCGGGTGTGCCTGTGAACACAATGCTGCCGTGGCCCATGACCAACACGCGGTCAGAAATGTCCATGGCGATGGTGAGTTTTTGCTCAATCAGCAGCACCGAAATGCCGCGTGCTTTGAGCGTCTGTAAATACTGGCCGACCAACTCGACAATCTTGGGCGCCAAGCCCTCGGTGGGCTCATCAATGATGATCAAGTCGGGGTCGCCCATGAGCGTGCGGCACAGCGTGAGCATTTGTTGTTCGCCGCCTGACATCACGCCTGCTTCCGTGTGTTCACGCTCTTTCAAACGGGGGAACATGGCGTACATGTCGTCGAAGGACCAACGACTGCCCTCGCCCTTGCCTTTTTGGCCCAGCAACAAGTTTTGGTGCACGGTCAGGGTCGGAAAAATATCGCGGCTTTCGGGCACATAACCCAGCCCTAAATGGGCGATTTGGTAGGCCTTTTTGTCGAGGATGGATTGGCCCTTCCAGTCAATCTGGCCCTTGCAATCGACCAGGCCCATGATGCTGCGTGCGGTGGTGGAACGGCCTGAACCGTTGCGTCCCAAAAGCGACACAATTTCGCCAGGCTGGATGTCAAACGACACGCCATGCAAGACATGGCTTTTGCCGTAAAACGCGTGAAGATTTTCAATGTGAAGCATGCGGTGTTTCTCGCGCGGTCGTGTTGGTCGGTCAGCCGTGGGCTTGGGATTCAGCCACGGCAGAACCCAAATAAGCCTCTTGCACCTTGGCATTGGCGCGCACAGCCTCGGGGGTGTCAAAGGCGATCACTTCGCCGTACACCACCACGGCGATCTTGTCGGCCAAACCAAATACCACGCCCATGTCGTGCTCCACCGTCAGCAAAGTTTTGCCCTCGGTGACTTCACGGATGAGTTGAATAAAGCGCTTGGTTTCGCTCTTGCTCATGCCCGCGGTGGGCTCGTCCAGCAAGATCACGTTCGCGCCACCGGCGATGGTGATGCCAATTTCTAAGGCGCGTTGCTCGGCGTAGGTCAAATTCATGGCCAGCACATCACGCTTTTTGTCGAGACGAATCTCGTGCATCAGCTTTTCAGCGGCCTCGTTGGCGTCGTCCAGATCGGCCAAAAACTTGAAGAAGGTGTATTTGTAGCCCAGCTTCCACAACACGGCACAGCGTAAGTTTTCAAACACGCTCAACTTCGGAAAGATGTTGGTGATTTGAAAACTGCGGGACAAGCCCAAGCGGTTGATCTCAAATGGCTTTTTGTGGTCGATGCGGTTCTCGCCCAGCCAAATCTCGCCGCTGCTGGGCTCTAACCTGCCGCTGATGAGGTTGAACAAGGTGGATTTACCGGCACCGTTGGGGCCGATGATGCCCACGCGCTCACCGGATTGCACCGCTAAATTCACGCCTCGGATGATTTCGGTCTTGCCGAAGTTCTTACGGACGTCTTTGAGTTCGAGAGCGATCACAGGGCCTCCCGGCGTTTGATTTCTTTTTCGATGAACACCTGTGTCTCATCCCAATCGTGCACATATTGGCGTCTGGCCAGCTCAAACAGCCCCAGACCGGTGAGCATGACAAACGCAGAACCAAACCAGCTATTGAGCGATTCGGCGTTCAGGTGCACGCCAGCAAACTTCAACTCAGGGCCAAGCGCTGCATTGAGTTGCAGGTGGTAGACCATTTCAATCATGGCGGCAGCCCCAGCCAGCGCCATCAATGCGGTGACGGCCAATCCCACATAAGCCACCCACATTTGCCGCAAGCGACCAAAGGCAGCCAAACGCAAGTTCATCATGATCAAGCTGGCGATGCCGCCAGGGGCAAACATCACCATGAACAAGAACACCAAGCCCAAATAAAGCAGCCAAGCTTTGGTGAACTCGGACAACAACACAAACGCCAGCACCATCAACACCGCACCTATGAGCGGGCCAAAGAAGAAGGTGGCGCCACCCAAGAAGGTGAACAGCAAGTAAGCGCCTGAACGCCCTGCGCCCACCACCTCGGCAGTGACAATCTCAAAGTTGACCGAGGCCAAGCCGCCCGCAATGCCCGCGAAAAAGCCCGCAATGATGAACGACAGGTAACGCACATGTTGTGTGTTGTAGCCGATGTATTCGACGCGCTCCGGGTTGTCGCGCACCGCATTCAAGATGCGCCCCAAGGGCGTACGCGTGAAGGCGTACATCAAGGCCACACACACCAGTGTGTAGGCGGCGGTGAGGTAGTACACCTGCACGGGCGGACCGTAGGTGATGCCCATGAAGGCTTCACCCATCACGCGGTTGCCAGACACACCCGCTTCGCCGCCGAAAAACTCCGAGAACATCAGCGACATGGCAAACACCAACTCGCCCACGCCCATGGTGATCATGGCGAAGGTGGTGCCCGACTTGCGCGTGGTCACGTAGCCAAACAACACGGCAAACAACATGCCGCCCACGCCTCCCACTAAAGGGATCAAGGTGACAGGAATGTTCAGTCCACCGTTACTGGCCGCATTCAAAGCGTGCATGGCAATGTAGGAGCCGAGGCCGGTGTAAACGGCATGACCAAAGCTCAACATACCGCCCTGCCCCAACAGCATGTTGTAAGACAGGCAGGCAATCATGGCGATGCCCATTTGGGTGAGCATGGTGACCGACAAATTGCTGGTGAACACCATGGGTGACACCACCAACAGCAGCGCAAACAGACTCCAAATGACCCAACGGGCCACGTTGTAGGGTTTGAATTCGTAATGGGTTTTGGTCAAGGCCATGGCTCAAGTCTCCCGAGTGCCCAACAGACCCTTGGGTCGGAAGATCAAAATCAACACCAAAAATAGGTACGGCAAGATGGGCGCGACCTGCGACAGCGTGAGCTTCAAGATGGAGTTGTTTTGCAAAGCGCTGCTGAGTTGCCAGCCAAAACCTTGCATCAACGAGACAAGCGAGTTGTCAAAGGCGACGGCAAAGGTCTGCACCACACCAATCAGCACCGACGCTAAAAATGCGCCAGCCAGAGAGCCCATGCCACCAACGACCACCACCACAAAGATCACAGAGCCTACGGTCGCAGCCATCGCCGGCTCGGTGACAAAAGTGCTGCCACCGATCACGCCGGCCAAACCCGCCAGTCCTGTGCCCACACCAAACACCATCATGAAAACACGTGGCACGTTGTGGCCTAAGGCTTCCACGGCTTCTGGGTGCGTGAGTGCAGCTTGAATGACCAAGCCCACACGGGTGCGCTTGAGCAACAGCCACAAGCCCACCATCATCATCAAAGCCACCAGCATCATGAAGCCGCGGGTGGCGGGGAATGGCGAGCACACCACGCGCACCGCAGCATCTGCCGCGCTGCACAACTCAGGTGCCGCAGCGCCCCACACCAACGACAACCCATTCAAAGAGTTTTGCACCAAGGTGAAGGCCGGGCCTTGCAACGCAGGGGGCGGCGCGAACTCCACAGAGGTTCGGCCCCACACCAGTTGCACCACTTCCAACACGATGTAAGACAAACCAAACGTGACGAGCAATTCAGGCACATGCCCAAATTTGTGCACGCGTCGCAAGCACAAGCGCTCGAACATCGCCCCTAATGCACCCACCAAAATCGGTGCAACGAGCAAAGCCACCCAAAAGCCTAAAACGCTGTTGAGGGTGTAGCCAATGTAGGCACCAATCATGTAAAAGCTGGCGTGTGCAAAGTTAAGCACACCCATCATGCTGAAAATCAGCGTCAAGCCTGAGCTGAGCATGAACAACAGCAAGCCGTAGCTCATGCCGTTGAGCATGGAGATGAAGAAAAACTCCATGGTTGAACCTGTTCTCACGAAACCTAACAAGACGGAGTGCCAAGCAAACTTGGCGCTCCGTCACCCATGACCGCTTAACCGGGTCGTTTCATTTGGCAGCTGGTGGGCGTGCTGGCCACATAAGCTTCAAATGTTTTCACAGGGGCCAGTGTCATGCCCGTGTTTTCTGGGCTGTAGGGGTACTTTTTGTCCGCCTTTTGCCACACGGCCAAATACAGCGGTTGCTGTAATTGGTGGTCGGTTTTGCGCATTTCAACTTCGCCGTTGAAGCTGTTGAACTTCATGCCTTCCAGTGCGGCGGCCACTTTGACAGGATCGGTCGATTTGGCTTTGGCCATCGATTGACCCAAGGCGTTGAACACATGCACCACTGCGTTGGTGTAGAAGTCGTCTTTGAACTTGGTGTTGAACTCAGCCGCCCACTTGTCGTTTTGACCGCCCATGTTGTAGTGCGCGTAGCCGATCTGGAACACACGGCCTTCGCCACCTTTGCCCAAGGCGGTGGGGGTGCCCGTCACGCTGGTGTAGTAGGTGTAGAACTTGCCGTTGTAGCCGCCTTCGTTCGCAGCTTTGACCAACAAGGCCAAGTCGGAACCCCAGTTGCCCGTGATCACCGTATCTGCGCCGGACGCTTTGATCTTGGCAATGTACGGGGCGAAGTCGCGCACTTGGGCCAAGGGGTGCAGGTCTTCACCCACGATTTGAACGTCGGGGCGCTTGCGGCCCAAGTTCTCTTTGGCGAACTTGGCAACTTGGTGGCCGTGCGAGTAGTTTTGGTTGAGCAAATAGACCTTTTTCACGTCTTTTTGGTCAGCCATGAAGGTGGTCAACGCTTCCATCTTCATGGAGGTGTCTGCATCGAAGCGGAAGTGCCAGTAGCTGCACTTGCTGTTGGTGAAGTCGGGGTCCACGGCTGCGTAGTTCAGGAACAAGATTTCCTTGCCGGGGTTGCGCTCATTGTGTTTGTTGACCGCTTCGATCAACGCACCGGCGACGGATGAGCCGTTACCTTGCACGATGTAGCGCACGCCTTGGTCCATAGCGGCTTTGAGGGCGTTCAAGCTTTCAGCAGGGCTGAGCTTGTTGTCGAACGGCACCATTTCAAACTTGACCTTAGCAGGGTTGGTGGCGTTGAACTTTTCAGCAAAGAACTGGAACGACTTGATTTGGTTGGAGCCAACGGGGCCCATCAAGCCCGACAGGGGGTCGATCCAGCCAATTTTGACTGTCTCGCCAGCTTGCGCAAAAGCTGAGACGCCAGCAGTCACCAAGACGGCGGTGGCGATGAGGTTGCGTGCAAATTTCATGGTTGTCTCCTTTGAAGTTTTAATGCCAGTGAAAGCGTACAAGGTTTGTTTTCAGCGCCCGCAAGGGATTGCCCTAGACACTATCGCGCGGGCGACTGAAAACAGTCTTTTTAGAGCGTGGGCAACACGTAATCTTTGAGTTGCTCACGCAATTTGGTTTTGAGCAGCTTGCCGGTTGCACCAATTGGGATGCTGTCGACAAACACCACGTCATCGGGGATCTGCCATTTCGCGGTTTTGCCTTCGTAAAACGCGAGCAGTTCTTCGCGGGTGACTTGTCCGTCGGGCTTTTTGACCACCACCACGATCGGACGCTCGTCCCACTTGGGGTGCTTCACACCAATGCACGCGGCCATGAGCACGGCGTGGTGTGCAACAGCGATGTTTTCAATGTCGATGGAGCTGATCCATTCGCCACCTGATTTGATGACGTCTTTGCTGCGGTCGGTGATTTGCATGAAGCCGTCGGCGTCGATGGTGGCCACGTCGCCGGTGGGGAACCATTCCAGGCCGTTGGCGTCTTTCACCAAGGGGCTACCGCCCTCACCTCTGTAATAGTTGGCCACCACCCAAGGGCCGCGCACCAGCAAGTCGCCATAGGCTTTGCCGTCGTGGGGCTGGTCGTTGCCGGCGTCGTCAATGATCTTCATGTCCACGCCGTAAATGGCGCGGCCTTGCTTGAGCAAAATCTTCATTTGCTCGTCTTTGGACAGGCTCAGGTGCTTATTTTTCAAGGTGCACAGCGTGCCCAACGGGCTCATTTCGGTCATGCCCCACGCGTGCAGCACGTCCACGTTGTAGTCGTCGCGGAAGGCATTGATCATGGCGGGCGGGCAAGCCGAGCCGCCGATGACGGTGCGGTTCAATTTGGAGAAACGCAAGCCTTGTGGCTTCATGTGCGTCAGCAACATTTGCCACACCGTGGGCACACCGGCGGCAAAGGTCACGCCTTCACCCTCAATCAATTCATAAATGGACTTGCCGTCCATGCCTGAGCCTGGGAACACCAACTTGGCACCGGTCAATGCCGCGCTGTAAGGAATGCCCCACGCGTTGACGTGGAACATGGGCACGACCGGCAAGATGGCATCGCGTGCGGAAATGCACATCACATCAGGCATCGCGGCTGCATAAGCGTGCAAGGTGGTCGAGCGGTGGCTGTACAAGGCGGCTTTGGGGTTGCCTGTGGTGCCGCTGGTGTAGCACATGCTGGAGGCCGAGTTTTCGTCAAACACGGGCCATTTGTAAGTCGTCGATTGCTGGCCCATCCAAGCTTCGTAACTCACCAAGCCGGGAATGCCGGTGTCGGCGGGCAATTTGTCGGCATCACACAGGGCGATCCACTGTTTGACGGTGGTGCATTTGCTGTGCACGGCTTGAATGATGGGCAAGAACGTCATGTCAAAACACAACACTTGGTCTTCGGCGTGGTTGGCGATCCAAGCCACTTGATCGGGGTGCAAACGCGGGTTGATGGTGTGCAGCACACGTCCGCTGCCGCTGACGCCAAAGTACAGCTCCAAATGGCGGTAGCCGTTCCAAGCCAAGGTGGCCACGCGGTCGCTGAAGGCCAAGTTCATGCCATCCAAAGCGTTAGCCACTTGGCGCGAACGACGGGCCACGTCGGACCAGGTGTAGCGGTGGATGTCACCTTCCACGCGACGCGACACGATTTCGCCATCGCCGTGGTGGCGATCGGCGTACTCGATCATGTTCGAAATCAACAGCGGTTGGTCTTGCATCAAACCCATCATGGGGAGAACTCCTGTGGCATCTAAAAAATTTTGGCACGGTCGTGCTTTTTGCTGAGCCATTGTGCCCAGAGTTTTTGACGATTTAAGGATGGCCTATGAAAAACAAGCCTATGGAATACCCTAGACAATCCGAGCATGACCTCTGCTGAAAACGCCGCTTCTTTGACGCCCCTGACCCTGTCTTGGCGCGCCGAAGACACCACTGGATTGACCCAACTCGGCTTGGCTTTTGCCACGCCGACAGCGCCAACCGCTTTGCCCGCCGCCCATTGGGTGGCACGCAACGACAGCCTGCGTGCCGACCTAGGGTTACCCAACGACTTTTGGGCACAACCAGACACCTTGCAGGCCTTGACCGGTAATTTGGTTTTGACCGGCAGCACACCCTATGCGAGCGTGTACAGCGGCCATCAGTTTGGCCAATGGGCCGGACAATTGGGCGACGGCCGCGCCTTGAATTTGGGCGACATCGACACGCCCTTGGGGCCCCAAACCTTGCAACTCAAAGGCGCAGGCCCGACGCCGTATTCACGCCGTGGCGATGGCCGTGCTGTGCTTCGCTCCAGCATTCGGGAGTATTTGGCCAGCGAGGCCATGCATGGTTTGGGCATTGCCACCACCCGCGCACTGTGCGTGACCGGCTCACCTGGGTTTGTGCGTCGTGAAGAAGTAGAGACCGCTGCGGTGGTCACCCGCATTGCGCCTAGTTTTGTTCGCTTCGGCCATTTTGAGCACTTTGCCTCCAACGGCCAGATCGACGAACTGCAAGCCTTGGCTGATTTTGTGGTGGCGCAACACATGCCCCACCTGCAGGCCCTGCAAGGTTCCGCTCGGTACACCGGTTTGCTGCAAACCATCACGCACAGCACAGCAGCGTTGATGGCGCAAGGGCAAGCCGTTGGTTTTTGCCACGGCGTGATGAACACCGACAACATGAGCGTGTTGGGCCTCACGCTGGACTACGGCCCCTTCCAGTTTTTAGACGCCTTTGACCCCAGCCACATTTGCAACCACTCGGACCACCAAGGCCGCTATGCCTATGCGCGTCAGCCGCAAGTGGCGTATTGGAATTTGTTCTGTTTGGGCCAAGCCCTGATGCCGCTCATTGATGAACAAGCACCCGCTTTGGCAGCATTGGAAAGCTACAAAGACGCTTTTCCTGCCGCGCTGGACGCCCGCATGCGTGCCAAACTCGGATTGAACGCCCCCGCCGAGGGCGACCGCGCTTTGGTGGAGTCCTTGCTCAAGGTCATGCACCAAGATCGTGTGGACTACACCGTGTTTTGGCGTCGCCTGAGCCACGCCGTCGGTGAGTCGGCCACGATGGCACATGCTTTTGAGCCAGTGCGCGATTTGTTCATACATCGCGAGTTGTTTGATGCGTGGCTGTTGTCCTACCAAGCTCGCTTGGATGCTGACCCCTTAATCAATGAAAGTGCACACAGCCAAGAACTTCAGCCCAATTCACGCACTGCCCGAAGCCAAGCCATGCTGCACGTGAACCCCAAATTCATATTGCGCAACCATTTGGGCGAATTGGCCATCCGCCAAGCCAAAACCGGCGACTTCTCCATGGTGCAAGACCTGTGCGATGTGCTGCACCATCCGTTTCATGAACATCCGGCCTTCGAAGCTTG
>CANBRM010000071.1 GCA_947371915.1 Comamonadaceae bacterium
CGTGCCGCAGCCGCTTGGGACGAAGCAGGCCGTTGATGCAAAACTTTGACCTCGGCCCCGTGATTCACCTGTTGGTGATGGGTGCGCTCATCGCCATGGTTCCGCTGTGTTGGGTGTGGCTGCGTAACCCGCGCGCATCGACAGCCAAACGTGTGCAATTGCTCACCTTGGTGACCCTGTTTATCACCTTTGATTTGGTCTTGTTTGGCGCGTTCACGCGTTTGACCGACTCTGGTTTGGGTTGTCCTGACTGGCCCGGTTGTTATGGCCACGCGAGTCCTGTGGGCGCACAGGCCAGCATCGCTGTTGAACAAAGCCAAATGCCTACGGGGCCTGTGACACACACCAAGGCGTGGATTGAAATGGTTCACCGCTACATGGCGATGGCAGTGGGTGGATTGATCTTGACCCTGGCCACGTTTGCATGGGCACGCCGCTGGCGGGGTGGCAGCTACGGTGGCGTAGCGTGGCCCACATTCACCTTGGTCTGGGTGTGTGTGCAAGGTGCGTTTGGTGCCTTGACCGTCACCATGAAGTTGTTTCCGCTGATCGTCACCTTGCATTTGTTAGGTGCCTTGGTGTTGCTCGCTTTGCTGACCTTGCAGGTGCAGCGTGACCGTCTGCAAAGTGGTGCTGGAGTGGCCTCGAACATGTCTTCTGGGTTATTGATCGCGACGTTCCTGGGTTTGGTGGCCTTGACCGCGCAAGTGCTGCTGGGGGGTTGGGTGAGCACCAACTATGCGGTGTTGGCCTGCAATACTTTTCCCCAATGTCAGGGCAGTTGGTGGCCGTTGATGGACTTCGAGCAGGGTTTTACCCTGTGGCGTCACCTGGGGCAAAACGCACAAGGTGAGCCGTTGACATTTGAGGCACTCACGGCCATTCACTATGTACACCGGCTCGCAGCGTATGCGGTGCTGGCGTATTTGGCATGGCTGGCTTTGTGTTTGCGCCGTGTGGCTGAATCGCCCGCCAAGCTGTTGCTGGGTTTGTTGTTCTTGCAGTCGCTGACGGGTTTGTCTAACGTGGTGTTGGATTGGCCTTTGGTTGCTGCCGTGTTGCACACCGGTGGTGCCGCTGCGATGGTGGTGGTGCTGGTGTGGTTGTTAACGGGTGCGCGTGCGTCGCGCACCGCTTTGAATTGATTGTTACGAGACCCGTTTTATGAGCCTCGCTGTTCCTTTTCTCATCCGTCTGCGTCAGTTCAATGCACTGACCAAACCGCGCGTGATTCAACTCATCGTCTTTTGTGCCTTAATTGGTATGGTGTTGGCCGTGCCTAGTGTGCCTTCGTGGGACGAAGTCAAACTCGGTGCTTGGGCTTGCCTTGGCATTTGGTTTGTCGCTGGGGCTGCGGCCGCCTTCAATTGCTTGGTGGAAAAAGGCATCGATGCGCGCATGAAGCGCACCGCTTGGCGTCCCACGGCCAAGGGCGAGTTGAGTGACGGCGAGACCTTGTTGTTCTCCACACTCATGTGCGTGGTTGGATCTTGGATTTTGTATGTTTTGGTCAACCCGCTCACCATGTGGCTGACCTTTGCCACGTTCGTGGGTTATGCGGTGATTTATACGGTCATCTTGAAGCCCCTGACACCGCAAAACATTGTGATTGGTGGCGCTTCAGGCGCCATGCCACCGGTGCTGGGGTGGGCTGCCATGACAGGTGATGTGGGGCCTGAAGCCTTGATCTTGTTCCTCATCATTTTCTTGTGGACGCCGCCGCACTTTTGGGCCTTGGCCTTGTACCGCGTCGAGGATTACCGTAAATCGGGCTTGCCCATGTTGCCTGTGACGCATGGCAATGAATTCACACGCTTGCAAGTGTTGCTCTACACCTTTGTGCTGTTTGCTGCTTGTTTGATGCCCTTCATTTATCGCATGAGCGGATGGTTTTACTTGGTCAGTGCGATCATTTTGAGTGTGGGTTTTTGCGGCTATGCGTTTGCACTTTGGCGCAATTATTCGGATGAGCTGGCACGCAAAACGTTTCGCTTTTCGCTCATTCACCTGAGCTTGCTGTTCGCAGCGCTCTTAATTGACCATTACCTGTGATGACCTCAACACGACGTTTTTTCAAAGTTTGCGCCTTGACCTTCTTGGCAATGGCGCTGGCATCGTGTGCGCCTGAAAAACCCAAGTTCAACGCCATTGATGTGACAGGGGCCGATTACGCCAAAGGCTTCACCTTGACCGATCACCACGGACATACGCGTAGTTTGAGCGACTTCAAGGGCAAAGTGGTGGTGCTGTTTTTTGGCTACACCCAGTGCCCTGACGTGTGCCCCACCTCAATGGCTGAGCTGGCCGAGGTCAAACATTTGTTGGGGGCGGATGGTGAGAAGTTGCAGGGTGCTTTCATCACCGTCGATCCTGCGCGCGATACCGCTGAGTTGCTCAAGGCCTACATGGGCAACTTTGACCCGACGTTTGTGGCTTTTATTCCCACGCCTGAGCAATTGGCCGCTGTCGCCAAAGACTACAAGGTGTACTACAAACGGTCCGAGGGTAAAACGCCGACCAGCTACACCATGGACCATTCGGCCGGCAGCTACGTGTACGACACACAAGGCAACTTGCGTCTTTACAGCCGTTACGGTAGTGGGGCTCAGGCGCTGGCGCAAGACATTCAAGGGTTGTTAAAAACACAGCCTTGAAGTGCTTAGGCGTACTCTGCCAAAGCAGCTTTCATTTTCTTCATGGCGGCGACTTCAATTTGGCGGATGCGTTCAGCACTGACGCCGTATTCGGCAGCTAGGTCGTGCAGCGTCATGCCACCTGAGCCGTTGTCTTGCACCTTGAGCCAACGCTCTTCCACGACGCGGCGGCTGCGTGCGTCCAAGACATTGAGTGCAGCCGCCAGTCCGTCCGAAGCCAAGACGTCGCGCTGGTGCGCAGCAATCATGGCGGTGGGCTCGTGGTTGGTGTCGGTCAAATAGGCGATGGGGCCGTAGGCGTCTTCGTTGTCATCGCTGGGGGTGGGATCTAGCAACACGTCGCCACCGGACATGCGCATTTCCATCTCAATGACTTCTTCGGGCTTGACGTTGAGCTTGTGCGCGACGGTGTCGATTTCAACCGCATTCAGTGTGTTGCGGTGCGTGGACGCATCGCCTTCGCCCGCGTCGGCCTTAAAGCCTTGCTTCATGGAACGCAGGTTGAAAAACAGCTTGCGTTGGGCTTTGGTCGTAGCGACCTTGACCATGCGCCAGTTCTTCAAGATGTATTCGTGAATTTCGGCCTTGATCCAGTGCATGGCGTAGCTCACCAAGCGCACGCCTTGGTCGGGGTCGAAGCGTTTGACGGCCTTCATCAAGCCCACGTTGCCTTCTTGAATCAAGTCAGCATGTGGCAGGCCGTAGCCCAAGTACTGGCGGGATACGGACACCACCAGACGCAGGTGAGAGAGCACCAGCTTTCCAGCGGCTTCGAGGTCGTTGTTGTCGCGTAGCTTGCGGGCAAACTCTTGCTCTTGCTCGAGCGTCAGCATGGGCAAGCGGTTCGCTGCCGTGATGTACGCATCGATGTTGCCCAGCGGGGGCACCATCGACCACGGGTTCACGACGGAGAGGGGAGCAGCATGTGTCAAATTTGTCATTTTGTAGTCCTTTCGGATACCAACAACCCAATATTAGCACTTGAGAGGGGAGAGTGCTAAAACCTAGAAAATCTAGGGTTTACCCTTTCATTTGACGGGGCGTGATGCCTGCCCTGTTCAAGGGCGTGGCCGTGCCGCTGTGCGCGCTTTGACGTTCAGGGTGTGGGTTGCGTTCATGCGCTGAAGGCGCGGGCAGCAGTTGCTGCAGGGTGAGGCGAACTTGTGTCAAACGCGGATCGTCTGGCATCGCGTCATCGGTGGTGTCGTTGATGCAAAAGAAATCGAGTTGGCCAAATTGTGATGTCAATTGCTCAAGTTCTGAACTGACCTGCGCATCGCCCGTCGCAACGTAGAGGTGCGTGTGGTCTTTGATTTGGGCGATGCCGTGAGCCAAGGCCCAGCGCAGCACAAAGTCTGAGACGATGGTGGGCTTGTCCCAGCTGCGAAAGACCGTGGAGCGCACACGCGCAAATAAGTCAGCCGCTTCGTCTTCAAGCGCCATCAGTAGCGACTTCAGCATGGGACGCGGCGAGTGCGCAAAGGTTCGTGCCGTATGGGTGTAAGTCGCATCGAGCTGATGCATCGCTAGGGTAGGGGGCGATGGGCTCAGCGTCGCCTGAGTTTGTGCTTTGGCTTTCAGCCACGCGTTGGACAAGCGGCTGGCGTTTTCAAGCGACGTGGCATCGGTTTGCATGGTCAAGCCCAAGACCTCCGGGTCGTCTGACCATGCGACGTAAAAGCCGCCTTCAAAGAACCAATCGTTCACTTTAACGGGCGCGCCAAAGAACACGTCATCGTTGAAATAGAAATAACGCTCCGCCAACCCAGGGATGCGGTGAATGTAGGACTCGATATTGCCCGAGTCAAACGTGGGCAACGAGGCTTCTGGAATCAAATCGCGGTGATCCACCAAGGTCAGCCGATTGGAAGGTTTGAGCCATGCAGGCACTTGTCCGTCGGTCACGATATAGACGTGGCCGTGCTCAGGGAAAAATTGTGCCAGCGCCCGTAAGCTGTAACGCAGCTCGTCGTTGTCTCGAAAACGGCCCTCCACATTACCAAACCGGGCGATGGTTTGGTTGCCTTGCGGGCTCAGTCGATTCGAGGCATTTTGGCGTTTGGCGCGCCAGCCATCGTCGTTGCCATCGACCCAGAGGTAAACGATGTCGATGGGGGAAGAAATTTGCATCCCGCATTTTAGAAGTGAGGGCTTAGCCTGGGTTAAATTGGGCCTATGTCCGAACCTCAATTTTTACCCCCCGCCGTTACGCTCGAGCAGATGCTGCCCGAATTGCAAGCCAAAGGCTATGCCGTTTTGGGCGCGCACGATGTCGCGCGGTGGGCGCATTGCAACCTCGCTGAGCTGAACGCCTTGTGCAGCGACTGGCATGACATGCCGCCGGATCTTTATTTAAAAGACGGTGGGCATTACCGCCGCCGTCGTCATTCATGCTTTGCATATGAGGCTGGCGTGTTGACGCAGGTACCGCACCGTGCCCATTGGCAGTCACTCGACTACAACGCGTTGCATGGTGGCATGCAGCGTTGGTTTGAGCCCATGCGGGCCGACACCGTGGCGCAGCCTGCGTGGCAGCAGTTGTTGTGTGCCTTTGGTCAAACCGCACAGGCATTGCGTTCGTACAAGGAAGTGGATGCAGAGCCTGCCACAGGCTGCATTGAAGCGCATCAATTTCGCATTGACACCACCGATGGCATTGGCCGTCCCACACCCGAGGGCGCGCATCGGGATGGGGTGGATCTGGTGGGGGTATTTATGGTCAATCGCACGGGCATCAAAGGCGGTGAGACACGTGTGTTCGAAGCGCAAGGCACGGGTGGCCAGCGCTTCACCTTGACCGAGCCTTGGTCATTGCTTTTGTTAGACGACGCACGGGTGATTCATGAAACCACACCGATCCAACCTTTGGCACCTGGCGGCCATCGTGATACCTTGGTGTTGACCTGCTTGGCCGGTGCGTTTCAGAAAGAAACCGCGTTGTAAAAGCGACGCGTGACTCAGCAGCGCATCGACAACTGAAACACGGAGTTGGGCGCGCGCGGTATAAACATCTCGGGCAAGGGTTTGAATTTGAAGCGATTGCTGGCGGTTGCGCTTGACGGTGTGTCCCACTCACGCACATCGACCAACTCAGCCAAGGTGGTGGCTGTCAGATGTCGCTCAATCACTTCTTGCAAGCCCAGTTCAAAGTCGGTGCTGACCAACGCGCCTTCGTGTGCGTGGTCTGGGTTGACGGGCAGTGGTATTTCAAAGATTTTGGCAATGTCCCACACCGTGACAAAGGATGGGTCCGCATCCATTTGATAGCCGCCACCTGGGCCTTTGCCAGAGCGGATCAAGCCTTGCGCTTTCAGGGCCTTCAAAATGCTTTCTAGATAAGACACCGACAAGTTGAGTCGCTCGGACATGGCTTTGGTGGTCAAAGGCCGGCCTGCAGGCTGGCTGGCGATGGCAAGCACGGTTTTCAAGGCGAAATCTGTTTTGTTGGAGATCATGAGCGTATTTCTAATTTGTTGCGTAGCATTATGTGTTTTAAGTGATTTTTTGTGTAGGTTATTAGGCGTTATTTCAATTTAATCTACTCAAAATCTACGCGATCAATGAAGCTTGTTCTTTGACATCACCGCATCTGGCATCTTTTCATAGACATGCTTTCGCTCACCTTGCGTGTGTGGCCCTAGAATCAACAAATTCAAGATCAACTCAGACCCCAAAGGACACGCATGGCTGATATCAACCCAAACAACAACAACCTCGTGATTGGTGAAGGCGTCACATTCAAAGGCTCCATCACTGCGCCAGGCAAGGCCGTGATCAATGGCAATGTGACCGGTGAACTCATCGCAGACGACTTGTTGATCGGTAACAAAGGCCAAGTGACTGGGACCGTGCGCGCTCGCGAGATTGATGTGCATGGCGAGCTGAACGAAGACATCATTTGCAAAGAGCATTTGTTGATTCACAGCACCGGCAAAGTGTCGGGTACCTTGGAATACCACGAGTTGGAAATCCAACGTGGTGGCCAATTTCGCGGCAATATGACCCAAAAATAAGTCGTGCGCTGAATGAGAAAGCCCGCTGTTGCAGCTGCAACAGCGGGCTTTTTTGATGGGGCTCAACGGAGCGGCTTACCAGTGCCAACTCCAACGACGCAGCAGTAATTGCGCCACAAACAAAGGGCCAATCCAGAGGTATTGCAGATCCTCAAAGAACGAAGGTTTTTTGCCTTCCAGTTTGTGTCCAATGAATTGTCCAACCCACGCCAAAACAAAGATGATGATGCAAATCAGTACTTGTTGGGAATGTAGAGAAGTGATGGCCATCCAAAGCAGTGCACTCCAGATCAACATCAGAACGGCGGCTCGTTGAGACAAACGGAGGTAATAGACCATGCTGGCGCTGAGAAATACCAACGCCGCCACAGGATGTAATGCATGGATCAAACCCACCAAACTGAACATGATCAGCGGCACGCAAATGCAATGCAGCACTTCGTTGGTCGCGTTTTGATGGCTTTGGGCGTAGTGCGCGATCAAGGTGTCTATGCGCCGCTCCGGGGCATGGTCTAGCGTGTGCTCGTGGGCGAGCTGTTCAAGTTCCTGGGCGGGTTCGTTGACGTTCATGCGCTAGCTCCTTGCATTTGAGTGGGGGATTTAACCGAGCAAAGCCTCGGCGAATTCTTGGGCATTGAAGGTTTCTAAGTCTTCCACAGACTCACCGACGCCGATGAAATAGACCGGCACCACCACGCCGCTCGCTGCGGCGCGCGTTTGGCCCCACAGCGCAATGGCGGCCAGCACGCCGCCTTTGGCCGTGCCGTCGAGTTTGGTGACGATCAGTCCGGTAAGACTCAAGGTGTCGTCAAACGCTTTGACTTGTGCCAAGGCGTTTTGGCCCGTGTTGCCGTCAATCACAAGCAGTACTTCGTGGGGGGCGCTGGCTTCGGCCTTTTGCACCACGCGTTTGATTTTTTTCAACTCTTCCATGAGGTGGAGCTGGGTCGGCAGACGGCCTGCGGTGTCGACCAGCACCACGTCTTTGCCACGCGCGCGGCCTGCGGTGACGGCATCAAAACTGACGGCAGCAGGGTCGCCGCCTTCTTGGCTGACGATCTCCACCGTGTTGCGGTTGGCCCAGATGGCGAGCTGCTCTTTGGCGGCGGCGCGGAAGGTGTCGGCTGCAGCCAACAGCACGGAGGCACCGCTGTCGCTGAGGTGGCGTGTGAGTTTGCCAATCGATGTGGTTTTACCTGCGCCATTCACACCCGCCACCATGATCACGGTGGGCTTATGAGCGCCAATAGTGAGCTGTTTTTCTAGGGGCTTGAGCAATTGGGCAATGCTGGCTGCCAACAAGGCCTTGACCGCTGAGGGCTCGGTGGTGTGTGTGTCTTTGACGCGTTGCTTCAAATCTTTGAGCAAGTATTCGGTGGCTTGCACACCCGTGTCGGCCATGAGCAGGGCGGTTTCTAGCTCTTCGTACAGTGCATCGTCAATTTGGGTGCCGGTGAAGACCGTGCTGATACTTTGGCCGGTACGACGCAGGCCAGCGCCCAATCGCTTGAGCCAACTTTGACGCGGCCGCTCAGCGGGTTCTGCGATGGCCGTGCTCGGGGCCGCATTCAGCGCCGGGGCCTGGGGGACAGGCGCGGTTTGAGGTGCGTCGGCAGGCGGGGAGATTTTTTTCTTGAAAAAGCTAAACATGTGCGGAGGTTTCTAGAATCAAGCCATTCTATGAAACCCATGACACCTACTCCCCAAAAACAGGCCAAACCCGCCAAACCGCACAAAGGCGCTGGCGAAGTTCGCATCATCGGCGGCCAATGGCGTCGCACCAAGTTGCCGGTGGCCTTGAAGCCTGGCTTGCGTCCGACGCCTGACCGTGTGCGCGAAACCTTGTTCAACTGGCTGGGCCAGTCCTTGTTCGGCTGGCGCTGTGTCGATCCGTTCGCGGGCACCGGTGCCTTGGGCCTAGAAGCCGCCTCACGCGATGCGGCGCATGTGTTGCTGTGCGAGGTCGACCCGACCTTGGTCGAGCAATTGAACAAACAAGTGGCGCGCTTGAAAGCCACGACCGTGCATGTGCAGCGTACCGATGGCGTGGCGTGTCTCAAACAACTCATGCCGTCCAGTGTGGACTTGGTCTTTTTAGACCCGCCGTTTGACAGCCCCTTGTTTGAACCCGCCTTGCAAGCCGCCGCGAAGGCCGTCAAACCGGAGGGCTGGGTGTATTTAGAGGCACCCGCTGCGTGGACCGATGAGGCGTTGGCTCCTTTTGGATTGATGCAGCATCGACACTTGAAGGCGGGTGCGGTTCATGCGCACTTGCTGCGCCGGATTTCCTAAATTTTTATCGTTATAGATTGACAGGAGCGTTCATGTCCAAGTCCGTGATTGCCATTTATCCAGGCACGTTTGACCCTATCAGTTTGGGCCATGAAGACATCTTGTTGCGTGCGGCAGCCATGTTTGACAAAGTGATCTTGGCCGTGGCGACAGCCCATCACAAGAAAACCTTGTTCACATTGGATGAGCGCATGGAGATGGCGCGTGAGGCCATGGCGTCACATCCACAAATTGAAGTGGTTCCTTTTACGGGCTTGGTGCGCGATTTTGCCCGTTTACATCACGCCAAAGTCATGGTGCGCGGCGTGCGTGCAGTGACGGACTTTGATTATGAATTCCAACTCGCGGGCATGAACCGTCAACTCATGCCCGATGTGGAAACGGTGTTTCTCACGCCAAGCGCGGAGTACCAATTCATCTCCAGCACGTTTGTGCGTGAAATTTCGATGTTGGGCGGCGAGGGCGATGGCCGTAACTTGGTGTCGCCAGGCGTTTATCAGCGTTTGATGGCCAAAAAAGCAGCCGCAGTTTGATGCTCGCATGACCGAGTTTTTGCTCATCCGCCACGGTGAAACGGACTGGAACCGCGAGCTGCGCTTCCAAGGCCAAATTGATGTGCCGCTCAACGACATCGGTTTGCTGCAAGCGCAGCGCTTGCAACGCCGTTTTGAGGACGCCTTGGCGGCTTGGCAAGTGGAGGGCCGTGTGCCCACGCGTTTGATCAGCAGCGACTTGGTGCGTGCGCAGCAAACTGCCCAAGCGGTGGCCCAAGCATTGGGTCAACCGTGTGTGACCGAGACGGGGTTGCGCGAGCAATGCTTTGGCGTGTTTGAGGGCCTGCGTGCGGCGGATATTCAGACCCAGCACCCTGATGCGTGGCAGCGGTGGTTGAAGTTTGATGCGCATTACGCCGTTGAGGGGGCCGAGAGCGCCCAAGTGTTTCATGACCGCGTGATCGCGGCGATGGCACAACTGGCGAAGCAGCATGAGGGCGAGCGCTTGGTGGTGGTCACCCATGGCGGTGTGCTGGACATGATTTGGCGTCACGCCCGAGCCATGTCGCTGCATGGCCCGCGGGCGTGTGACATTCCCAATGCTGGCTTGAATCAGGTGGCGTGGCGCGATGCCACGCTGCATATCTTGGATTGGGCAGATACAGCGCACTTGGCCGATATGCCCCCGCAACCGCACTACCGTCAAACCGCTCCTCACGCATCGCAAGCCGATGCCAAACCTTGAGAGCAACCGCACGGTCTGTGCGGGTGTTGTGGGCGGGGATAATCATCTTCTATCTTTGAATGTTGCGGATTTTTTATGGCCTTGATGATCACCGACGAATGCATCAACTGCGATGTGTGTGAGCCCGAGTGCCCGAACGAGGCGATTTTCTTAGGTCCTGAAATTTACGAAATCAACCCTGACAAATGCACGGAATGCGTGGGGCATTTTGACGAACCGCAATGCGTTCAGGTTTGTCCCGTGGCATGTATCCCTGTGAATCCGCAGCGTTTAGAAGGACGTGATGCGTTGATGGCTAAATTTCGGTTGTTGCAGCAACAAACCCCATGAACACCACCTTGCGTGGGCAGGCTATGGCGCAGCTTTTGGGCTAGCGCCATTTTTTTCGCCCTTTGATTTGGGTGGCTTGGGCGTGTTGTCTTTGGCTGTGAAATAAGGACTGGCCAGTTTTCGATGCTTACCATGAGAGGGTGGCACAGGCGCTGTGTTGTCGACGGTGCTGCTGAATAGGGCGTCTCGGCTATACGTGGCGGGCGGTGCCGCGTTGCGTTTGTTTTGTTGTTCCGCTTTGAGGCGATTTTTCTCTAAAGCATCTGCTTCTTGCTGCGCTTGCAAGGTTTGCGCTTTTTGCGTTTGAGCTTGCCGTGCGTTGCGGGCGTCCTCGACGGAGGAAATGACTGCACCGTTACAGGACGGGCTGGCGCTGTATTGGTCACCGCAGCGGTACACGGCTTGCGCTGCGGCCACAGACACCATGAAGAGCGTAGCCCAGAAGAAAAGAGCGATCTTACCTTTAATGAGGCGCAGGCTTGATGGTGAGCTCTGGCGCAGCAGGGGATGGCGTTGTCGCATGGCTGGACTCCTCTTTGGCGGCGAGGTTCGCCGGCCTAGGGGGTTTGGGCCGGGGAGGCTTTGCCGTGTGAATCATTTGCGTGGCCTTGACCATATCGCCCGAGAGCAAATGCGGCAAAGCCAAACTGGTGCGCGACACACAGTCTTCAATGGCGCTGCGTTGGTCTGGGGCTGGTTTCTTTAGCACCCAGTTGGCCACTTCAGCTTTATTTCCGGGGTGGCCAATGCCGATACGCAGTCGCCAGTATTGGTCAGTGCCAAGTTGGGCATGGATGTCGCGCAGGCCATTGTGTCCGGCATGGCTGCCGCCGAGTTTGAGTTTGGCTTCGCCTGGTGGGATGTCCAGCTCATCATGGACCACCAAGACTTCATCGGGCTGGATTTTGAAAAATCGAGACAAGGCGGCTACTGATTTGCCAGACAAGTTCATAAAGGTTTGCGGCTCAAGCAGCCACACGTTTTGTCCTTGGACGCTGGTGCGTGCGACCAAGCCGTGGTAAGCACGGTCGGGTTGCAGCTGAACTTTGAGGTCGCGTGCGATGGTGTCTATCCACCAAAAGCCAGCGTTGTGCCGAGTGGATTCATAGTCTGGGCCTGGATTTCCAAGGCCAACAAGCAGCTTAATCATGGGCAAATTATCCGTGAGAGGTGTGGTGTGTCTTATCTCTGAGCCCATAAGCAAAACGGCCCACCGAAGTGGGCCGTTCAAAGCAAACGCTCAAAGAGAGATTACTTCTTCTTTTTGTTGTCGCCAGCAGCAGCGGCGGCTTCTTGAGCTGTAGGTGCCTCGGCCTTGGTTGCCACGACAGCGACCAACACGGGGTTGGAAGTGCCCGGAGCCACAACGGTCACGCCTGCGGGCAGGGTGATGTCTTTGGCGTGCAAAGAGTGACCTTTGACCAAGTTGCTCAAGTCCACAGCGAT
>CANBRM010000072.1 GCA_947371915.1 Comamonadaceae bacterium
GCGTTGGCTGCCAACGCAGCGCCTTCATCCCTGTCTAACGCCCCATCGGCCTCTACCGCCCCTTTGGTTTTGAATGGTGAGAGCTTCGCCACGCCTTTGGGCACGTCATCGCTCGCAGGTACAGCGCAAATTCAGTTGCTGTCGCGTGCTGATCGCAGTACCCACCCTGTGCTTGAAAAAACCATTGCCCGCGCCGTCGACAAAGGCTTCATCCCTGCTGAAGAAAAACAAGCGGTGATGAACAAAATTGTGCAAATGTCGCAGCAGCACAAATTTGCGCCCGATGACTTTGCGCGCCTTAGCTTGATGGAGAGCGATGGCCTGAATCCCAAAGCCAGCAACAACCGTTGCCACGGCATCATTCAGTTCTGTGACGGCCCAGACCGTGGTGCGGCCAGCGCTGGCTTTGGTGCCAACCCCAAGGCCATCTTGGGCCACAGCGTGTTGCAGCAACTCGACATGGTGGGCAAATACTTTGACGACACCGGCCTTAAAAACAACGGCCCTGTTGGTTTGGACGATTTGTACTTGACCGTGCTGACACCTGCAGCCCGCAACGAAACCCGTCCCAACGCCCCCTTGAACATCCCAGGCCGTCAAGCGGCTTACTTGCACGTCAACCGCGATGTGCGCGCGCCGATCACCCGCAACTCCATCGTGGCGGGCTTGCATCAAAACGCCAAAGAACGTTTGGGCACCGACGTGGCCCAACGTGCGACCCCTCAGGCTGCGCGCATGAGCGCTTACGCCACACAGGCCGTCGTCACCCAAGTGCAATAACGCACGGGGCAGCGCTGGGGGAGCGGCAAAGGTTTGCCGCCAGCACCGTCAAAACACCGTTGGCATGCCTCTTGCAGTAATCGACGTGAGGCCTCATGACTTGAGGCCATGTGTCAATTAATCGGAGTCGATCTAGATCGGAGTGGTGCCATGGATGTTTTTTCAAACGCATTCGGAATTCATGAACGTGCGCTGGGCGTTAGAAGCCAACGCATGGAAGTGCTCGCCCGCAACATCGCCAACGCTGACACGCCCAATTACAAAGCGCAAGACGTTGACTTCAAGGCCATGCTGAAAGAAGCCAAGACCGAATATTTGACATCGACCAATGACAAACACTTCGCAGGTATTCAAGAAGGCCCCGACAACGGCATGCGTTTTCGCACCCCCTTCAACAGCTCTTTCGACGGCAACACGGTCGAAATGAACGTCGAACAAGCCCAATACGGTAAGGCCGCCAGCGAGTACCAAGCGACCTTGCAATTTTTAGAAAACCGCATCGGCGGGTTGCGCAAAGCTTTGCGCGGGGAGTAATGAATCATGAACCTTGACAACGTTTTTGGCATCGCGGGCACAGCCCTCAACGCGCAAACCGTGCGCATGAACACCACCGCCTCTAACTTGGCCAACGCCAACTCAGTCGCGGGCACGGAAGCCGAGGCTTACCGCGGCAAACGCCCCTTGTTCAAAGCCTTGATGCGCGAAGAAATGACCCACGCTGGCGCGCAATACGTGGGCGGCGTGAAGGTCGACCGCATCGTCGACGACCAAACGCCTGTGCGTAAAACCTGGGACCCAGGTAACCCATTGGCCGACAAAGAAGGCTTCGTCTTTCACTCCAACGTGAACGAAATGTCTGAGATGGTCGACATGATGGCTGCCTCGCGCTCTTACCAAAACAACGTCGAAGTCGTGAACACCGCCCGACAGCTGATGTCGCGCACGCTCGACATCATCAAAAGCTGATTAACAGCACGCACTGGAGTCTTCTATGGCCATTTCTGACACCACCTCTTTGATGAGCTCTTTGCCGAGCAACATCATGACCACGGCGCAAAATAAAGCGCAGCAAGATGCCGCCAAAGCTGCGTCGTCCAGCACCACCATGGGTCAAGGCGCGTTCCTCAAGCTCTTCACGACTCAGCTGACCAACCAAGACCCGACTGACCCTGTCAAAAACGAAGCGTTTGTGGCGCAGTTGGCCCAGTTCTCCCAGCTCGAAGCCTCGACGTCCATGAAGACCAGCTTGGAGTCCATGGTCTCGAGCATGAGCGGCGACCGCATGTTGGGCGCTGCTTCGTTGATCGGTAAAACCGTCACCGTGCCCGATGGTCCTGTCACCGTCACCGACACCACCGTGTCGCAAGGCACCATCAATTTGCCCGCTGGTGCCGATGGCATCAAGTTGCAAGTCTTCAACGATAAAGGCATTTTGGTACGCAGCCAGATCATGGGTGCGCAACCTGTTGGCGACACCACCTTGGCGTGGGACGGCATGAACGACGGCGGCACTGCTGCCCCCAACGGCACCTACCGCTATGTGGCCACCGTCAACAGCGCCGGAAAAATGACCACCCCCACCGTCAACACCTACGCCACTGTGCGCGGCGTGTCGAGCGCCGCGGCAGGCGATGGCACCTTGTTGCTCGAGGTCGATGGCGGCAAAACAGTCAATTTGGCCGACGTTAAGCGCGTCGGCTCCTAATTTACCGATCTAACGATTTAAGAATTTCTCACTGGAGTTAAAGCACCATGTCTTTTTATACCTCTCTGACCGGCTTGAACGCCGCCACCGCCCAGCTCGGCGTGACCGCCAACAACATTGCCAACGTGAGTACCGTGGGCTTCAAGCGCAGCCGCGCTGACTTTGGTGACATTTTTGCCACCTCACCCTTGCAAAAAGCCTCGTCCACCATCGGTCAAGGTGTGTCACTGAAAAAAGTGACCCAAGAATTCGGTCAAGGCAACATGACCTTCTCGTCCAACACCTTGGACCTGGCCATCAGCGGCGACGGTTTCTTCCCCCTCAAATCGCAAGACGGTTTTCAGGACATCTTCACGCGTAACGGCTCGTTCTTGATGAACGACCAATACAACGTGGTGAACTCGGCAGGACAGCGTTTAATGGCAGCGTCGGTTGACTCGTCCGGCAAAGCGAACTTGACCGACATGAACGTGCTCACCATCCCGCAAAAAACCACCGGCATGGCCACCCAGACTAGCAAAGTGCAACTGGGTTTGAACTTTCCTGCGGATGCCCCTGTTATCACCGCCCCTTTCAACCGCAACGACCCCACGTCCTACAACAAAAGCACCGCTTTGACTGTGTATGACGGCGGCGGTAACGGTTACTTGGCCACGGTCTACTATGCGAAGACCCAAAACGCGAGCCAGGAAACGCCGAACAACAAATGGCAAACCTTTGTGTATGTGGGCGATCAGTTGGTCGACGCTTCTTTGCAGCAAGCCACCAACAAAACCGGTGACGTGATGTTCGTCAATAAATATGGCGAACTCAAAGCCAAGAGCGATTTCAAGACGCCAGATGAAATTGCCGCCTTGAACAGCAGCTTCTCTAAAAAGACGTACAAATTCTCGCTCGATCAATTGAACGATGTGCGCACTTCGCAGCCTGCAGCCGTCTCTGGTGGCAGTGCCACGGGCTTGGGCACGGGCACCAACGATGGCGTGGACTTCAGTGTGTACTCAAGTTACACAAAGGCAGAATTGGTGTCGAATCAAGGTTTGAGCTCAGCGACGTACCAGTTGCCTGAGCCGACTAGCTATACCGTCGGCGATAAGTTTCAGGTAAAAGTGGGCTCGGGCACTCCCATTGAGGTGGCGTCTGCAACCAGCGCATCTCTACCTACTGCCAACGAAGTCGTGAATGCTTTGAATGCCAATGCGGACTTCGCGAAGGACTATGTCGCTTCAATCGATAGCAGTGGCGCCGTGTTCTTGAACTCGAAAATTCCAACGACGACGAACACGCTTGCAGCTGACATCACGATGGAGGTCGTTCCAGCGATACTCCCGGGTACCCCGCCCACTGTGACGACCGTAGCAGGTCTGGCTCCCTTAGATCCGCCTGATAAATCCTTGGCAGGTAAAAAAAGCTTTGAAGAATTGAAGGATTTGTTCAGCATCAACATCGACAACTCGATTGAGCCTGTGTCGGTCGGTTTGGAGCGCTTGGCGGGTAAAAACGTCAAGCTCTCGGGTGCGCAAATTGCCGCTGAATTGACCAACGCCATCAACCGTGCTTACGGCGATGAAAAGCCGTTCAACTTTAAGTCGACCTCTGGCACGACGTTTTCGCTTCAACTGCCTATCAAATCAGGATTGTCATCAGCGCCAATGGTGGACATCACGTTGGCCAACAAAGGTGATGTGCAAGGCAATATGCGTTACGAAGACATGGTTGCAGAAGTTCAGTCACAAGTTGATGCTCAACTGGCGCTCGTTAATGCAAACCCATCCTTAGCCAGCGGACAACACTACGGCAAGATCACGGTCAGCTACGACACCAAAGCGCAGCAGTTGGTTTTTAAACCCAGCGACAACGACAAAATCTCTATTTCTACCAACCAAACCAGCATTCGTCCCACCAACGATCCCATCTTGCAAGGTGTCAACGACGACACCGTGGGTTTGGGTCTCACGCCTTCGGTCTCTACGGCACCTATTCGCGCTTCTAACGACCAGCGTTATGGCGCAACGGTGGAATACGACGCGGTTAAAGGCGGTTTTGTTTTCAAATCTGGCACCACCGGCGACAGCTCTAGCATTAGCTTGAGCAACATCAAGCCTGGCAGCTTGGCGACTGTCAATGACCATGGTTTGGGCTTGACTGGTGACCCTGCCACCTATGCCGTAGGTCAATCCAAAATTGAAGCCTTGCGCGGTATTGCATCCACGCCTGCTGTCTTACAAGGCAACGCCTTGGCGGTGAACGTGGACAACAACTTCGCGGTCGACACCACCAACAACCAGTTCGTGGTCTCGGTCAACGGCGTGACGGGCACGGTGGTTGTTCCTCCCAAAGACACCTACACGCTGAGCACCTTCATGGAAGCCCTGCAAAGCGGCATCAACAACCTGCAAGGACCATCGGTGGATGGCGCCACGCCGCAAACGGTGGATGGTGTGAAGGTGACTTACGACACCAAAACGAACGCCTTGAAGTTCACCACGGGCACGGCATCGACCAGTTCGTACATCAAGGTGACCGGTGACGCGCGTTGGGGTTTGGACGGTTTGGACGCCAAGTTCGGCACCACCACCACGTGGATCAAACCCACACCGTTCAAAGACGACAAAAACGCGACGGTCTACATTGACGGTTTCGGCAAAGAATCGTCCACCGCCACTGGTTTTGACAACTTACCCGAATGGTCACCGGTCTACTTTGACAAAGGCGAGCTGACCTTTGACACGGCTGGTAACTTGGTTTCTCCCAAACAAGGCGCTCAACTCGACACCGTGTACCTGCCAAACGGTAAGGGCTCTTTGACAATCAACATCGACTACTCCAAGTCAACCCAGTTTGCTTCGCCATACGCTGTGTTGTCGCAGTCACAAGACGGTGCACCTGAAGGTGACTTGGTCGGTTTGGCGATCAAGGACGACGGCTTGGTCAACGCCAGTTACTCCAACGGCGCGCAAAAGTCGCTTGGCAAAGTGGTCTTGGTCAACTTCTCCAACCCCACCGGTTTGCGCCAGATTGGTGACACCAGCTACTACAAGACCTCTGATTCAGGCACCCCCAAGTACGGCGAAGCCGGTTCAGCCGGTTACGGCACGGTGCGCTCCGGCGCCACCGAACGTGCGAACGTGGACTTGACGCAAGAATTGGTGGACTTGATCACCGAGCAGCGTAACTTCCAGGCCAACGCCAAAGCCATTGAGACCAGCACCTCGCTGACCTCGACCATCATTCAGATCCGTAACTAAGCGGACGCATTGAGAGTCTGACATGGACCGCTTATCTTTTAACTCGATGGCCTCGATCAACGAGGAGCGCATTGCGCGCCACCAGTTGTCCAACGAGATCGCCAACGTGTCGACCATTGGTTTTAAGAAAACCTTTGACGTCACCTTGCAATCGCACCAAGCGGTCGGTCAGGGCTTTGACTCGCGCATTCAACCGCGCATGTATGCCAACGACCAAATTCAGCTCGACCCCGGTCCTTTGATGGTCACCGGCCGTGATCTGGACGTGGCCATGAACCACAAAACCGTCTTGGGCGTCACGGGCAGCAACGGCGAGCTGGCCTTCACCCGCCGTGGTGACCTCAAGGTCAACGCCAGCGGCGTGTTGGAAACCGGCACCGGCCACGTGGTACGCAGCCAAGACGGCGGCCCCATCACCGTGCCGCCGGGTTTCAAACTCTCTTTTGGCGCCGACGGCAACCTTTACGCCACCGACCCGGCCCAACAAGGCGTGCCCCAACAACAGGTGATTGCCCAGCTCATGCTGCGTGACGCCAGTGCCACGCCTTTGAGCAAACGCGAAGACGGTTTGTACAAGGTTGTCGGAAAAGCACCTGGCACGGACTTTGCAACTGGTCCAGAGCCAGTTTCTTTGACACCGCAGGCCGTAGAAGGCAGCAGCGTCAATCCAATGGCATCGATGGTCAAGCTGATTGAACAGAGCCGCTCGTTTGAGCACCAGGTTCGGGTCATCAAAGAAAGCAAGTCCAACGATGAGTCGGGCGCCTCCATGATGAAGGCGTCCTGAATTTGACAGTTTTAAAGGGAGCGATCAATCATGGACGCATCATTGTGGGTAGCCAAAACGGGTCTTGACGCGCAGCAAACGCGTATGAACGTCATCTCGAACAACTTGGCCAACGTGAACACGACCGGGTTCAAGCGCGACCGAGCTGTCTTTGAGGACTTGCTGTACCAAAACATCAAGCAGCCAGGTGGTCAAACCACCAACAACAGCCAATCCCCCACCGGCTTCATGCTCGGTACTGGTGTGAAGATCAATGCCACTGAAAAGCTGCACATGCAGGGCAACATGGTCAACAGCCAAGCCCCCATGGACGTGGCCATCACCGGCGACGGGTACTTCCAAATTCAAATGCCAGACGGCACCACGTCGTATTCGCGTGACGGTAACTTCAAGATTTCCAACACGGGCCAAATGGTGACCTCGCAAGGGTTCCCCTTGATTCCGGCCATCACCATCCCCAACAACGCAGCCAGCTTGACCATTGGCCGCGATGGCACCGTCAGCGCCGAGTTGGTCGCAGGCGGTGGTTCACAAAACATTGGCCAGATTCAGATTGCACGCTTCGTCAATCCAAGCGGCTTAAAGCCCGTGGGTCACAACCTGTATGACTCATCGCAAGCCAGCGGCCAAGCGCAAATTTTGCAGCCGGGTGTCAACGGTGCCGGCACACTGAATCAAGGTTCGCTCGAAGCGTCCAACGTGAACGTGGTCGAAGAGATGGTCAACATGATCGAGACCCAACGCGCCTATGAGATCAACTCCAAGGCTGTCTCGGCCGTGGACGGCATGCTCAAGTACCTCAACCAAAACATGTGATGAGGCTCATGATGAAACTGCTTCACTCACTTTCTCTGATGGCTTGTGTGGCCGCGCTGCAAGGTTGCGCGACCGAGCCCGTCGATTTGGTCCTCAAATCGTCACCCGACTTTGCCCCTGTCTACCCTTTGGCCTCAGACCGGCCAAAAATTGCCACCGGCGGCATCTACAACAACCGGCAAAGCGACGCTTGGTTTGGCCGTGGCCGCAATTACCAAGTGGGCGACATCATCACGGTGCTCTTGAATGAGTCCACACAAGCGGCTCGCACGCAAAACACAGATGTGAGCCGTGAGTCTAAAAACTCTTTGCCCACGGGTCTGAGCACCCAAGTCGGCAAGTTTTCGCCGTTCTTGAGCGGGGTCGACCTCAACAACAACACCAACAGCAGCAAAGGCGCTGGCAAAGCTGACCAGCAAGCTTCTTTGGAAGGTTCGATCGCTGTGACCGTGGTCGAAATTTTGGCCAACGGTAACTTGCTCATCCGTGGCGAGAAAAAACTGGGCCTCTCTGAAGGCACTGAAGTCATTCAAGTCACGGGCGTCATCCGTCCTGAAGACGTAGGCCCCAACAGCACCGTGCAGTCGCGCCGTTTGGCCAATGCACAGATTGCATACCGTGGCTCGGGTGACTTGGCCAACGCGACCAAAGCCGGTTGGGGCACGTCGCTCATGCACAAATACTGGCCCTTCTGATCGAACGAGTACCTCATGTTGCGTTTTTCTCCCTTCCTCCGCCTTTGTGTGGCCAGCTTGAGTCTGTTGGCAGCGGGCAGCGCCTGTGCTGACCGTGTCAAAGATTTGGCGACCCTCGCGGCCCAACGTCCTAACCAGTTGATTGGTTATGGCTTGGTCGTTGGTTTGCAAGGCACGGGCGACGACGCCTCGGTGCCGTTCACCACCCAAAGCATGAAAGCCATGCTCTCTCAAATGGGCGTGCGCATTGACGGTCCCTTGACCGACTTTGAACAAGCCGCAACGGCAGCGCGCGTAGACATCAAAAACACGGCTGCGGTGTTGGTAACGGCCGATTTGCCTGGCTTTGCCAAGCCTGGCCAGCGCATTGACATCAACGTGTCGTCCATTGGTAAAGCCACCAACCTGCGTGGTGGCAGCTTGATCATGACCGCCTTGCGCGGTGTGGACGGCGAAATTTATGCTTTGGCACAAGGCGCCTTGACAGCGACTGGCATTGATGCCAGCCAAGCGGGCTCCAAAGTCGCCATCGGTGTGCCAACTTCGGCCCGCATTCCTGGCGGCGCGATTGTGGAGCGCATTGTCGACACCCCGTTTGAGACCGCTGAAAACGTGATCTACAACATCCGTGAAAACGATTTCTCGACCACCACGGCCATCGTCAACGCCATCAATAAAAAATTTGGCGGCGACGTCGCACAAGCTTTGGATGGTGTTTCGGTATCGGTACGAGCTCCTAAAAACTTGAATCAACGTGTGTCATTCATGAGTATGGTTGAGGCGCTCGAAATCACACCGGGCGAGCCGCCAGCGCGTGTGGTCATCAATTCACGCACAGGCACCGTGGTCATCAACCGCTCCGTGCGTGTGACGGCTGCTGCGGTGTCGCACGGCACTATTTCGGTGGCCATCACGGCGACCAACGAGGTGTCTCAACCCAATGCGTTTGCGGGTGGCCAAACAGCTGAAGTGCAAAACGCCGAGATCAAAGTCAATGAGCCGAACAAGCCGATGTTCTTGTTCCAGCCGGGTGTGGAGTTGCGTCAAATTGTGGACGCCGTCAACCAAGTGGGCGCGTCGCCTTCGGCTTTGATCGCCATTCTTGAAGCCCTGAAAAGCTCCGGCAGCCTGCGCGCCGAGTTGGTCATCATCTAAAGAGAACTGACATGAGCAGCCCCGTCGACACCTCCACCACCCGGTCCTACCTGGACTTCACGGGTCTGGGTGAGTTGCGTGGCCAAGCGCAGCAAAACCAAGACAAAGCGCTGAAAGAATCTGCGCAACAATTTGAAGGCCTCTTCATCCAAATGATGATGAAGTCCATGCGCGAAGCCACCATGAAGGACGAAGACAACCAGTCCAGCGGCGTGGAAACTTTTGAAGGCATGTTTGACAAAGAAGTCTCCATGCAAATGGCCAAGCGCAGCGCCCTGGGCGTAGCCGACTACATGGCCAAGGCCGTCAAACAAAACCAGCCCAGCACTGCCGACATGCTCAAAGCACGTCAGGTGGGTGGCATGGCGTTGAACCCCAAAGAGCCGGCACTGCCCATGAACGCAGCACCAGCGTTCAACCCATTGAAATTCAACACCCCTGTGATCAAGCCTTTGCATGACACCAAGAAACTGCTTGGAGGTGGTTCATGAGTGACATGTTAGGCATCAGCGGTAACGCGATCAGTGCATACCAACGTGCGTTGAGCACCGTCAGCAACAACATTGCCAACGTCAACACCGAAGGCTATTCGCGCCAAGACGCGGTCTTGAAAGACTCTGCGCCGCAAAAATCGGCCGGCATGTTTTTTGGTACGGGCGTGGAGTTGCAAACCGTCAAGCGTCAGTTTGATGCGTTTGCCGAATCCAACCTGCGCAACAGCACCAGCGACTTGGCCAGCCAAAAACCGATGGTGGAGTACACCAAGCGCGTGATGGACATCATGGGCGACAAAAGCGTGGGCCTGAGCTCTGCGTTGGACGACTTCTTCAACGCCGCCAGCAGCTTGTCGGCTGACCCCGCGTCCACCGTGCTGCGCACAAGTTTCATGCGCAGCTCGGAAGGTGTGGCATCACGTTTTGCCGAACTCTCGGGTCAGCTTGACTTGGTGTCTACCGAGACCCGTCAAGCGGTGGAGAGTACAGCCACCCAAATCAACACCCTCACCAGCCAATTGGCCTTGGTGAATCAAGCCATGGCCAAAGCGCCTTCGGTCGATTTGCAACCGCCTGAGTTGTTGGACCGTCGCGATTTGTTGTTGCGTCAGCTGTCCGATTTGGCGCGCGTCAAAACCAGCTTCAGCACCAACGGTGCGGTCACGGTCAGCATGGGCACCACCCTGACCCAAGGTCTGGTGGTCGATGGTCAAAAGTCGCGCCCCGTCGGTTTAGACCCCGCCGTCAAAGACCGCGTGAGCTTGGTGATCGACCCCTACGGTAACAGCGAGTCCTTGGCCAGTGCCAGTGGCGGCCAGCTGGGTGGCTACCAAAGTTTCATCAGCCAAGTGCTGGAGCCTGCGCAAAAGAATTTGAACTCGTTGGCCCAAACCTTCGTCAAAGAAACCAATGCGGTTCAGCAAAACGGTATCGATGGTTACGGAAAGATGGGCACCGATTTGTTCGCCATTGACCCTGCCGCGCCCCATGCAGCCGGTGGCATTCGCATGGCCTTGAACGACGCCTTGCGCGTGGCTACCGCCGCACAGTTCCGCGTCAGCGAAAGCAACACCAACGTCAGCGCCACGCGTGCCACGGTCAAGTTTGCGGGTGCCACACCTGCAACTGCGCTCAGCAACCCCGCGCTGGTGAACAACCCCAACGCCACCGCAGGCGTGACCTTCAAGGTCGACGGTGCACGTTTGTTCACGCCGGTGACCACCCTGGCCGCAGGTGTCAAAGCCGCGTTTTATTTGGACGAGGCCGACAAAGGCCAACAGCTGCAAGTGATGACCCGCGATGGTCGTCAACTGTTGGGCAAAGCTTTGAGCTTGGACGAGAAGTTCCAACTCATGTCGCCCAGCAATGGCTTTGTGCCAAACGCCACATACAGCGACGCTTACCTGAACAAGTCGGGGCCTGACGCTTACCGTGACTTGAATCTCTTCTACGGTGCCAAGGCCACGGTCTTATACGGTCAAACTTTTGACGTCAACGGCGTTTCAGCGAACACCACGCCCATGCCTGCTGTGCTCGAAACCGCGCGCGTGCCAGGCGTTGGCGCTGCCATTCCTGCAGGCGCTTTGGTACTCAACGGTGTCAAGTTGGACAAAGCGCTCACCGATCCGACGCTTGAAAGTGGACTCAAAGCCAATGCGACGGCATCGGACGTGGCTGACTTTATCAACTACTTTCAAGCGAAGACCAATATTCGCGCCGAGGCCTTCAGCGAAATCCGTGTGTCTGGCAGCCAGTTAGATTTCACACAGGCTTTGACCATCAACGGACAAGCCATTCCAACGGGTTACGCAGACATCAAGTCGCTGGCGCAGGCCATCAACACCAAGTTTGCAGGCGAAACGGATCTGACAAAGAAGGTCAATGCGTTCATCAGCCCCGCTGGCGAGTTGGTGTTGAACAACGCCAATTTCAGCCCCATCGAAATCAATGCCAATTTGGGCACGGCCCAACCCGGTGCGAACGCACTGAACTTGCAAGCCAATAGCTACAACGGCCAAGTGCGCATGGTGCAAGTGGTGCGTGACATGACCGTGCCCAGCACCGATGTCAACTTCACCAAGCC
>CANBRM010000073.1 GCA_947371915.1 Comamonadaceae bacterium
AAAAGCACCGTGACGCGGGCGATCGCATCCTCATCATCACCGCCACCAACGAGTTTGTGACCCGCCCCATTGCCAAAGCCTTTGGCGTGGACGAGTTGATTGCGGTCGAGCTGGTGCGCGATGCCCAAGGCTGGTTCACCAACGAAATCAGCGGTGTGCCTAGTCTGCGCGAGGGTAAAGTGCAACGTCTGCAACAATGGCTCCAACGCGAAGGCTTGGACTGGGCCGATGTAGACGCCACGTTCTACAGCGACTCCCGCAACGATTTGCCCCTGTTGGAGCGCGTCAACCACCCCGTCGCGACCAACCCCGACCACACACTGCGCGCCGTGGCCTTAGAAAAAGGCTGGCCCATTTTGGAACTCTTCCCAAAACAATGATCAAACAATTCATCAACAAGCTGATGGGCAAATCGCCTGACAGCACCAAGCCCAATCTGGGCAAACGCCAAGTGGTGCCTGCCAAGGTGCATGGCATCAACGTCGATTGGGTCGATGAACGCGCCCTGAACGTGGTGCGCACCTTGCAAGACCGTGGTTTTGAGGCCTACATCGTGGGCGGTGCCGTGCGCGATTTGTTGCTGGGCCTGAAGCCCAAAGACTTCGACGTGGCCACCAATGCCACGCCAGAACAAGTCAAAGCCGCATTTCGTCGCGCCTTCATCATTGGCCGACGTTTCCGCATCGTGCACGTGGTGTATGGCCGTGGTCGCGAGCATGAAGTGATCGAGGTGTCCACTTTCCGTGCGAACTTGGACAACGCCGATGCCGAGCAAGTCAAGGGCAACGAGCGCAGCAGCAAGCAAGAGCTGGCCAACATGAAACACGCGGTAGACGCCAGTGGTCGTGTGTTGCGCGACAACGTGTGGGGCCCGCAAGACCAAGATGCAGCGCGCCGTGACTTCACCATCAACGCCATGTATTACGACCCAGAAACGGGCAACGTGATCGACTACCACGGCGGCATTGCTGACGCGAAGAAAAAAGTCATCCGCATGATTGGCGACCCCGCTTTGCGTTACCGCGAAGACCCCGTGCGCATCATCCGTGCGGTGCGTTTTGCGGCTAAATTGGCTGCGTCTGGCTTCAAGCTGGAAGCTAAAACAGCGGCACCTTTAAAGCGCGCAGTCAAGTTGCTGGCCGATGTGCCGCAAAGCCGCTTGTTTGACGAAATGCTCAAGCTGTTGCAAACCGGCCACGCCTTGGCCAGCATTGAGCAACTCAAGCTCCAAGGCTTGCAAAAAGGCATTTACCCACTGCTCGACATCGTGGTGGAGCGTGCGGATGACGAATTTGTCAAAGCCGCTTTCAACGACACCGATCGCCGCGTGGGCGAAGGCAAACCGGTCGCACCTAGCTTCTTGTTGGCGTGTGTGTTGTGGTCGGATGTGCGCGATATTTGGGCGCAGCGTTGCGTCAAACAGCCGTCGTTCCCTGCGCTGCAAGATGCGATTGACGAGGTGTTCGAGTCGCGCATTGGCGATGTCTCTGGCCGCGGCAAGTTGGGCGCGGACATGCGCGAAATTTGGACCATGCAGCCCCGTTTCGACAAACGCGTGGGCAGCGGCCCTTGGACCATGGTCGAACAAGCGCGCTTTCGTGCGGGCTTTGACTTCATGCGTTTGCGTGCCGATGTGGGCGAGATCGATGTGGTCTTGGCCGACTGGTGGCAAGAGTTCAGCATGGCCGACGACGCCACGCGCGAAGATTTGTTGCAGCAAGTGCGTTTGGAGCAACAAAAAGCCCAGCGCGCGCCGCGTGTGCACTCGGTGCGTCGTGCTGAAAAACCTGCGGCTGATCCACGTTTCCGCGAGCTGGAGCCAGAAGGCGAAACCGAGGGTTCCGATGGGGCTGCTAAAAAGCGTCGCCGTCGTCGCCGCAAACCCACAGGCGGTGGCGATAGCGCACCCAGCGCAGAGTAAGCCGTGACGATGGCTGCCTTGGCTGAGTCACCCGTTTTGGCGTGTGTGGCCCTTGGCGCCAACTTGGGCGATGCGAGGGCTGTGGTGCAGCAGGCCTTGCGCGATCTGGCGAAGCTCGACGGCATCCGTGTGGTGCGCGCCTCGTCGCTGTACCGAACAGCACCTTATGAAGCCTCTGGGCCAGATTTCATCAACGCGGTGGCCTTGCTCGACACGCAGCTGCCGCCGCTGGATCTGTTGCATGCGCTGCAACACATCGAGCAAGCGCATGGTCGCCAGCGGCCCTATCAAAACGCACCGCGCACCTTGGACTTAGACCTCATCTTTCATGGCGATACGCAGCTTGCCACTTCTGAATTGACGTTGCCGCACCCGCGCTGGGCTGAACGGGCCTTTGTGTTGGTGCCCTTGGCTGAGATATGTCCTGAGCGCGTCAGTGCTGATTTGTTGGCTGCTGTGAGCCATCAAGCGATTGAGAAATGCGTTGACATTGCGTGATCGGCGCTTGGGGTTGCGCATAGCCGGCACGGCTTACTTTATGTGTCGCACCTGAGCTAGCGATTACACTTCCCCGTCATTAAATTGTCATAAATCGTTCATCTCACAGGAGACCCCATGCTTTTTGGGAAACTGCTGCCTACCGAAGGCAATTTTTTCGTCATGTTCAACCAGCACGCCGATCGCATCGTCGAAGCTGCACATGCTTTTTCAAATTTGGTCGCCAACTACAACGACCCCATCTTGCGCGATAAGTACAACCAAGATGTGGACAACGCAGAGCGCGCCGCTGACCGTGTGACGCACGATGTCAATCGCGCCATTCACAAAACCTTCATCACGCCCATTGATCGCGAGCAAATTCACTCGCTGATCAACACCATGGACGATGTAGCCGACTTGATCCAAGACTCCGCCGAAACCATGGCCTTGTACGACGTGCGTCACATGACCGAAGAAATCGTGCGTTTGACCGATCTGAGCGTCAAGTGCTGCGAGCGCTTGCGTGATGCGGTGTATTTGCTCGAAAAAATCTCAGACCCAGCCACGGCTGAAGCCGCCCTGAAGACCTGCGAAGAAATTGACAAGTTGGAGTCAGATGCTGACCGTGTCATGCGCAGCGCCATGAGCAAACTGTTCCGCGAAGAGCCCGATGTGCGTGAAGTCATCAAACTCAAAGCGATCTATGAATTGTTGGAAACCATCACCGACAAGTGCGAAGACGTGGCCAATTTGATCGAGGGCGTGGTCCTCGAGAATTCTTGAGTTAGGCGGGGTATTCATGCAAACCGCACAAACTGCCTTTTGGGTGGTCGCTTTGTTGGTGGCGTTGGCCTTGCTGTTCGACTTCATGAACGGCTTTCACGATGCTGCCAACTCGATTGCCACCGTAGTTTCTACCGGCGTTCTGAAACCCGGTCAAGCCGTCTTGTTTGCTGCATTCTTTAACTTTGTAGCGATCTTCATCTTCCACCTGAGTGTGGCGGCGACGGTGGGCAAAGGCATTGTTCAGCCAGGGGTCGTGGACACCCATGTGGTGTTCGGAGCCTTGGTAGGGGCTGTGACGTGGAACATCATCACCTGGTACTACGGCATTCCCAGCAGCTCGTCTCACGCGCTGATTGGTGGCATTTCGGGTGCTGTGATTGCCAAGGCTGGTACCAGTGCCTTGGTGTCTGCGGGCATTTTGAAAACCGTGGCGTTCATCTTTGTGTCGCCATTGCTGGGCTTCACGCTCGGTTCGCTGATGATGGTCGCAGTGGCTTGGATTTTCAGAAGCTTCCGCCCTTCGCGCGTGGACAAATGGTTCCGACGTTTGCAGCTGGTTTCCGCGGGTGCCTACAGTTTGGGCCACGGTGGTAACGATGCTCAAAAAACCATCGGCATCATTTGGATGTTGTTGGTGGCAACGGGTTACGTTTCGGCCACGGATACCTCACCCCCCAGTTGGACGATTGTTTGCTGCTACATGGCCATTGGCCTAGGCACCATGTTTGGCGGCTGGCGCATTGTGAAAACGATGGGTCAGAAAATCACCAAACTCAAACCTGTCGGCGGTTTTTGCGCTGAAACAGGTGGTGCGATGACCTTGTTTTTGGCCACCGCCTTGGGCATTCCTGTTTCAACGACGCACACCATCACCGGTGCCATCGTGGGTGTGGGGTCGACCCAGCGCGCCAGCGCCGTGCGTTGGGGCGTGGCGGGTGGCATCGTGTGGGCTTGGATTTTGACGATCCCCGCTAGCGCTTTTGTTGCGGGCGTGGCCTACTGGCTCAGCATGGCCTTGTACTGATTTACTGGGAAATCTTTTGCGCTTCTTCGATTTGATATTCGAAGTAGCGTTGAAAGCTGAACACGATGCTGGACATCAGCACCGTGGCACCGATCAGCAATGAACAAACGATAGCGCCGATGGTCAACCAACTGGTTTGACCAGCCGGCGCTTCTTCGTTGGCGGCTGGGTTGAACTTGCGGTTCCAGACTTCAGGCGTCATCAAGGCATAGACGATGGCGTTGAGTGCACAAGCGGCGAATGTGAAACCCGCCAACGGGATGAGCCACCAACTGGCCATGTCGTCAAGACCGTACTGTTGCACGCGCTCAATGCCATAAAACCCGAGCGCGGTGGGAATGGGCAGAAGCCAGCCCAAGGTGTCCCACATGCCAAAAAGATAGAAGCGATGCAGCCCCAAAGGGCCCCCTGCGAAAGCCAGCCAAGCGGCGACGGTTTTGTTTTTCATAGGTCGTGAGTGTAAGGCGCTATACTCATAGGCTTTTCAGCGTGTCGCAGGCCGGGTGGCCTTAGCGCGTGTCTCAAACGTTGAAAACACCCACCACCCGAAGGATTCATCATGGTCGTCATCCGACTTTCCCGCGGCGGCTCTAAAGCCCGTCCATTTTTCAACATTGTTGTGGCAGACAAGCGCGTCCGTCGCGATGGTCGCTTCATCGAGCGCATCGGTTTTTACAACCCAATCGCCCGCGGCGGTGAAGAGGGCTTGCGCATTGCACAAGACCGTCTGACCCACTGGACAGGCGTTGGCGCTCAGTGCTCACCTACGGTTGAGCGTTTGATCAAGCAAGCTGCCAAAGCAGCCGCTTAATTTGACAGTCCCTGCACCTGCCATGCTGCTTGGCCTCGAGTCTGCGGAACTTCCTGCGGACGCCATCGAGGTCGGTCGAATTGCAGATGCTTGGGGCGTCAAGGGCTGGTTCAAAGTCTTGCCCTACAGCGCTTCTCCGGAAGCGCTTTTTTCTTCCAAGCGCTGGTTTTTACAACCTGCGACGCAAGGTGCCAAGACCTTTTCTGGCACGCTGCAATTCAAAGTCATTGAAGCCAAAGATCACTCGGGTTCCGTGGTTGCCCACGGCCAAGATGTGACAGACCGCAACCAAGCGGAGCTTCTCAAAGGTGCGCGTATTTTTGTTGCACGGTCTAGCTTTCCAACGCCAGAAGCGGACGAGTATTACTGGGTCGATTTGCTCGGCTTAGAGGTCGTCAACCGTGAAGGTGAGTCGATGGGGCAAGTGCGTGAGTTGTTGCACACCGGCCCTCAAACGGTGTTGGTGCTGGAGTTTGTCGCTGACGACAAAACGCAAGAGCGCATGATTCCCTTTGTCAGCGCCTACATCGACAACGTCGATTTAGCCGGCCGCCGTATCACGGTGGACTGGCACACGGATTACTAGACGCCAACGCTGAAAGACGCCTTGTGCGCTTTGACGTCATCACCCTTTTTCCTGAGCTGTTTCAGCCTTTTCTCAAAATTGGCGTGACCCGTCGCGCTTACGAGTCGCAACTGGTCGACGTCCGTTTGTGGAACCCGCGTGACTTTGCCTTGGGCAATTACCGCCGTGTGGACGATCGTCCCTTTGGTGGTGGCCCTGGCATGGTCATGATGGCGGAGCCTTTGGCTGATTGTTTGGCTGCCATTCGTGCAGACCGTCAACAGGCTCGCGATGTGGCGCCCTTGGTGTTCTTTTCGCCCATTGGTCAGCCGCTACGCCATGCCGCTGTGCAGCATTGGTCTGACAGCCAAGGAGCGGTGTTGTTGTGTGGGCGTTATGAAGGCGTTGATCAACGCTTCATTGACTCGCATGTGGATGTCCAAATCAGCTTGGGCGATTTTGTGTTGTCGGGCGGCGAGTTGGCTGCAATGGCCTTGTTGGATGCGGTGGCGCGTTTGCAACCTGGGGTTTTGAACGATGAAGGCAGCCACCAACTTGACAGTTTCAATCCAGCCTTGGATGGCTTGTTGGATTGCCCGAATTACACCCGGCCCGAAGTATGGGCCGAGCAGGGCGTTCCGCCTGAGTTGTTGTCCGGTCATCATGTCAATATCGAACGCTGGCGCCGTGACCAGCGGTTGCTGTTGACGGCTCAGTTGCGACCCGAACTTTTAGAGGCTGCCCGCGCAGCCCACAAACTGACGGCACAAGACGAGCGGGTTTTACTCGCAAATAAGACGCTATAATTGTGGGCTTTACGATCCTCTGATCGGCCGCTTCGGGCACTACGACCTGAAGCCTTTTGTGTAGCGCGATCAAGATCTTTAGAGGAAACCATGAACCTGATCCAAACTCTCGAGGCAGAAGAAATTGCTCGTCTCGGCAAAACAATCCCCGAATTCGCACCTGGCGACACAGTCATTGTGAGCGTCAACGTGGTTGAAGGTACACGCAAGCGTCTGCAAGCCTACGAAGGTGTCGTGATTGCTAAGCGCAACCGTGGTCTCAACAGCGGCTTCATCGTGCGCAAGATCTCTAGCGGCGAAGGCGTGGAGCGTACGTTCCAAACTTACAGCCCTTTGATCGCCAGCATCGAAGTCAAGCGTCGCGGTGACGTGCGTCGTGCCAAGTTGTACTACTTGCGTGACCGTAGCGGTAAGTCTGCGCGTATCAAGGAAAAGCTGGTCAGCAAGTCTGCAGCAGCTTCCAAAGCCGCAGCAGCCGCCGCAGCCGCAGCAGCTCAATAAGCAGGTTTTTAACCGCTTGCGACTTGCTTGCCAAGAAGCCGCCTCAAGTGACAAGCTTGAGGCGGTTTTTTTATGAGCCAACTTCCTCTGTTTGACCCTCAGAAAATCGCGGTGACGCGGGTGGATCACCACTTGGCTCCGGTGCCAAGTCACGCCCTCACAGCGCAGGCATTGCAAGCGCGCTTCACCCATCCCCCTGTTTGGCAACCTGAGTTGGTGCGTGAGCGAAAATTCTTGGAGAGGGCGCCCGCCCAAGCCGCTGTTTTGTTGGCTCTGGTGATGCGGGACGAGCCCACGGTGTTGTTAACGCAACGCACCGCACACATGTCAACCCATTCAGGACAAGTCGCATTTGCAGGCGGCAAGTGTGATCCGCAAGACCTCGACGTCACTGCGACAGCTTTGCGTGAGGCGCACGAAGAAGTGGGCTTAGAGGCGCGACATGTGCAGGTTTTGGGCACTTTGCCCGAGTATGTGACAGGTTCCGCGTTCTTTGTGACGCCCGTGGTGGCATTGGTCTCGCCGGAGATGCAATTGCAATCCAACCCCGATGAAGTGGCCGATATCTTTGAAGTGCCCTTGGCTTTTTTGCTGAACCCAGCCCATCACCGCTGGCACACGTTTGAGCAGGACGGTGTAAGCCGTGAATGGCTTTCTATGCCTTATCAAGATGGGGCCCATTTGCGCTTCATTTGGGGGGCAACTGCAGGTATGTTGCGCAACTTTTATCGATTCATGTCGGCTTAAACCCAATGCAGCACGGGGCAGCCGCTATCATCAAGCCATGAGTTTTTTGGCCCTACTCTTTGCTTTATTGATCGAACAAGCCCGTCCGTTGGCGCACAACAGCTGGGTGCACCGCAGCTGTCGTGCGTGGGTGGTGTGGTTGAGTCAAACCTTAGATGCGGGCCATGCCCGTTTGGCGTGGACCACTTGGGCGCTTGCAGTTGGCGTACCCACCTTGATCGCCTTGTTGGTCCATGCGGTGCTGATGTTCGTTTTTGGTTGGCCTGTGGCCGTCATTTGGAGCATTGGTGTTTTGTATGCTTCACTCGGGTTTCGTCAATTCAGTCACCACTTCACAGACATTCGCGACGCCTTGGATGCGGGCGACGAGCGCCTCGCCCGAGAGTTGCTGGCTGATTGGCAGCATGTGTCGGTGGGAAGCTTGCCGCGCAGCGAATTGCTCAGGCACGTGATTGAACATTCCGCCTTGTCTGCACACCGCCATGTGTTTGGGGTGCTCGCTTGGTTCTCTGTGTTGGCTGCTATTGGTTTTGGGCCTGCTGGCGCCGTTTTTTACCGCATGAGCGAGTTGGTGTCCCGTCATTGGCGCAATGTGGACAAACAAAAAAAGGGTTGGGTCAGCGACACCTTGCAAGAAGCAGGGGACACCGCATGGCACGCCGTTGATTGGTTTCCTGCTCGCTTGACGGCGCTCGCCTTTGCTGTGGTGGGAAATTTTGAAGAAGCCATTGATTGCTGGCGCAACCACGCCCAGCGCTTCCCCGATGACAACGATGGCGTGGTTTTGTCCGCCACCTCTGGTGCACTGAATGTGCGTCTGGGTGGTGAAGCGTTGCGCCCAGATGCGGCGACCCGCTGGGGTGAGCCTGTGAATGCCGAGGACTTCGACAGCGAAAGCACGCCAGGCCGTGCGCCAGAAATGGCGCATTTGGCCAGTTTGGTCGGCCTCGTTTGGCGTTGTGTGGTGCTCTGGATGGTGTTGCTGGCCCTGCTCACCTTGGCCCGTTTGCTGGGCTGACCGATTCAGTAGTGGGCAGGCTGCGTCAATTCGGCAAACAGCAAACCGTAGAGCTTGTAACGCGAAGCGGTGATCTCGCCTGACGTCACAGCGGCTTGCACACCGCAACCTGGCTCATGCAAATGCGAGCAGTTGTAAAACTTGCAGTGCGCCACATGCGGTTTGAAATCAGGCATGTAAGCGGCCAGCTGCATGGCATCGATGTGATGCATGCCAAATTCTTGAAATCCGGGTGAATCAATCAATCCAGTCGTGCGTTCGGCATCGACCCAATGCCACGTGGTCGAGGTCGTGGTGTGGCGGCCTGAGTTCAAGGCGTGTGAAATTTCACCTGTTGCCACATTGGCATCTGGGATGAGTTGGTTGATCAAGGTGCTTTTGCCGGTGCCTGAGGGGCCGAGGACCAAAGTGGTTTTGTGGTCTAACCTTTCAGACAAATCGCCCAAGTCTCCGTCTCTGAGGCTCAAAGACAGCACGGTGTAGCCCATGCGCGCATAGGGCTCTAGTCTGACCAAGGCTCGGTCAAAGGGTATTGTCAAATCACGTTTGTTGAGCGCAATCAAGGGCGTGATGTGTTCTGCTTCTGCCGCGATCAAGGCGCGGGTGAGTTGCATTTCAGAAAACTCGGGCTCCGCAGCGATCAAGATCAAAATTTGATCGAGGTTGGCGGCAAACGACTTGGTGCGAATTTCGTCTTGTCGGTAAAACAAGTTGCTGCGAGGCTCGACTTTTTCAATCGTCCCCTCGTCGGTGCTGGCCAACCACTGCACGCGGTCGCCCACCACCACCTGACTTTTTTTGCCACGCGGGTGGCAAATACGTCGCTCGCCATCGGGTGTCTCTACGACGCAGTGGCGTCCGTGGCTCGCGACCACCAAACCTGTTTGTTTCATGCTGTGAACCGCGCCAAGCGCTGCGCAGCGGGGGGATGTGAGTAGTAAAACGCAACAAACCAAGGGTCGGGTGTGAGGGTGGAGGCGTTGTCTTGGTACAGCTTGAGTAGGGCGCTGCTCAAGGCGCTGGCTTGGCAGTTCGCGACTGCATAGGCATCTGCCTCAAATTCAAATTGACGTGATCGCTGCGCCGACAAAGGGGAGATGAAAAAAGTCAGCAGCGGGAGCGTGAGCATGAACAGCAGCAAAGCCAGAGCGCTGTTTCCGCCCGTTAAATTGGGCGTGACGCTCAAGCCGGTGTAAAACCAAATTTGTTGTGAGAGCCAGCCCAGCAACGCCAAGCCAGCGAGGCTCATGGCAAAGCTCGTGGCCATCATTTTCAAAATGTGACGGTGTTTGAAGTGACCCAGCTCATGGGCCAACACCGCTTCCATTTCGTCGCCATTGAGTTTGGCCAGCAACGTGTCAAAGAAAACCACGCGTTTGGATGCACCGAAGCCCGTGAAAAATGCGTTGGAGTGGGCGGAGCGGCGGCTGCCATCCATCACAAAAAAACCTTTGGCTTTGAACCCTGCACGGTTCATCAAGCCGGTCACACGCGCTTTCAAGGTGTCGTCTTCAAGCGGCGTGAATTTGTTGAAAAGCGGCATGATGAAGTTCGGTGCAATCCACATCACGAGGAGCTGGTAAGCGACCAGTGCAGCCCACGCGTAAAGCCACCAAGTGGGGCCACCCGCATCCATCAGCCAAAGCACCAGCCACAAAATAGGCAGACCGAGTACGGCGCCTACCAACAAGCCCTTGAGCATGTCACTGAGCCACAAGCGCACCGTGGTGTGGTTGAAACCAAAGCGCTGCTCGACACCAAATGTTTGGTAGAGCGACAAAGGCAAACCAATCAATCCACCGATGAGTGCGAAGCTGACCACCAAGGTGATTTGCTGCCCCATGCCTGTGCCCATGAAGTTCAGTGTGATTTGGTTCAGTAATTCAAGCCCACCCAAAAGTGTCCAACCCAAAAGCATGGCGGCATCCAAGGCGGTATCAAGCATCGACACGCGCGATTTAGCGAGGGTGTAGTCGGCGGCTTTTTGATGTGCTTGCAGGCTGATGGTGTGTGCAAACGCCTCAGGCACGTTGGCTCGGTGTTGAGCCACATGGCGCACTTGTCGGCCGCTGAGCCAGAGTTTGGTGAGCAAGTTGGCAACCAGCAAGAAAGCCAGCGACACGGTCATCGCAAAAGAGGGGTTCATCATGGTGGGGGAGTTTAGATGAAGCGCCGTAAGCGATGGGCGACAATCCTGCACATGTCTGAATCTACGAACCTCCCTGTTGTCCCCAAACTTGCCAAGTCCGATATGAATTTGGTGTGGCTCGATTGCGAAATGTCGGGTCTTGAGCCTGAGCGCGAGCGTTTGCTCGAAATCGCTGTAATCGTGACGTGTCCCAATTTAGTCACCCGCATTGAAGGGCCGGTCTTTGTCATTCACCAAAGTGATGAAGTCCTCAACAAGATGGATGCTTGGAACAAAGGCACGCACGGTAAAAGTGGGTTGATCGACAAAGTCAAAGCCTCCACCATCACCGAAGAGCAAGCGCAAGAACAGTTGATTGCTTTCTTAAAGCCATACGTTTCTAAGGGCGTGTCCCCCATGTGTGGCAACACCATTGGACAAGACCGTCGCTTTTTGAACAAATATATGCCCAAGTTAGAGGGATGGTTTCACTACCGCAATGTGGACGTGAGCACGCTCAAAGAATTGGCTCGCCGCTGGAAGCCTGAGGTGCAAAAAGCCTTCAAGAAGGCGCAAAAGCACACAGCGTTGGCCGACGTTCACGAGTCCATTGATGAGATGCTTTATTACCGCGAGAATTTCTTAAAGCTCGATTAACCTTCGAGTTTGACAGTGATTAGGTAGAAACCCGAATTTGTGCCATAATCTAAGGCTTCGCTACATAGAGTGGCGAATTTGTACATCTACCTTCATTCACCGGGCTCGCTAAATGAGTCCCAAGCACTGAAAAAACCCTAGACGGGTCAGAGCAGGTTCCGTTTGATGGTTGATGTTTTTTAACCTAGAACGGAGCAGCCGCACAACTTGCGGCGCTCACGTGCGAGAAAAAATCATGACTGACACTTTAAATGTGACAGGCGAATTTGCGCCTGCCGAAA
>CANBRM010000074.1 GCA_947371915.1 Comamonadaceae bacterium
GATGACAAAACCGTGTGGGAAGACATCTCCGGCGGCTTGGACATCATGAACGTGGGCAAGTTCCAAATGCCAAGCCGTGCGTATTGCGGCCGCTTCAACTTCAACGGTGGCGACCAGCAAAAGAAAGTCGGCATGTTGTCCGGTGGTGAGCGTGGCCGCTTGCACTTGGCGAAGACCTTGATCGAAGGCGGCAACGTGTTGCTGCTCGATGAGCCATCCAACGACTTGGACGTGGAAACCTTGCGTGCGTTGGAAGACGCGCTGTTGGAATTCGCCGGTTCGGTGATGGTGATCAGCCATGACCGTTGGTTCTTGGACCGTATTGCCACTCACATCTTGGCCGCTGAAGGCGACAGCCAGTGGGTGTTCTTTGACGGCAACTACCAAGAGTACGAAGCCGACAAGAAGAAGCGTTTGGGTGAAGAGGGGGCCAAGCCCAAGCGCGTGCGCTTCAAGGCTTTGAAGTAATTTTTATTGGCTTCATAAAAGGCTCAGTCCTGAAGGCCCAGTTCGCAAGGACTGGGCCTTTTTTCATGGTGTCATGGCTGGCCACCAGTTGTTGCCGAGTCGCAGTTCTTGGGCGGCTTGAACGGCGTTGACCACCGCCATCGCCGTGACTTCGGCGGCCAAGGTGCTCAAAAGCATCATGTCTGCCGCCTGACCACTGCTGCCTGTGCCCAGTGCAAACAAGGTGTCGCCATCCATGGGCGTGTGCACGGGGTAAATGCTGCGGGCCAAGCCGTCGTGGGCCACTTGGGCCAAGCGATGGGCTTGGGGCTTGGTGAGCACGGCATCGGTCGCGATCACGCCAATGGTGGTGTTGCTGCCTGCTGTGGGGCTGGCTATCGCATGGCCTGTGAGTTGGGCTTGTCGAATGTCGAGCAGTTCGCGGCTGTCGGGGGCCATGCGTGCGCCGGCCAAAATTTGGCCTGTGCGTGGGTCGATCACATCGCCCAAGGCATTGCAAACGATCAAGGCAGCGACGGTGATGCCGTTGACGGTGAGTGCGGCACTGCCCACGCCGCCTTTCATGGCGCAGAGTGGCCCGTTCAGCTTGCCAACGGTGGCACCGGCACCTGCGCCCACATTGCCCTGTGGCACGGGCGCGTTGTTGGCTGCAAGGCAGGCTTGGTAGCCAGCGTGTGCATCAGGGCGCACACGGTCGCCACGCTTGAAGGCGGCACTTTCAAAGTCATCGACCCACAGATCAAACACCACGGCGGCAGGCACGATGGGCACGCACACGGGGCCAACGGGCAATCCGTGACCCTGTTCTTCAAGCCAACGCATCACGCCAGAGGCCGCATCGAGGCCAAAAGCGCTGCTGCCGCTCAAAATTACGGCGTGTATGTGCTGCACAGTGTTGCTTGGATGCAACAAATCCGTTTCTCGTGTGCCGGGCGCCGCGCCCCGCACATCGACACCGGCAACGCTTCCAAATGGCGTAAGTACGACTGTGCAGCCCGTGGGACGGCGCTTGTCAGTATGGTGTCCGACCTTGATACCTTGAACTGCGGTGAGTGTGTTGTTGTTCATGGTTTGTTAAGTATTCATTGAAGAAGCTTTAAATCGACTAAAATAATACGAAATATGTAAAAACGCTCAATTTAGGAGTTTTCTATGAGTCTGACAACCAACAAAGAAGCCTACGACGGCTATTGCGGCACCAGTTACGCAGCCAAGGTGCTGGGCATCTCGGTGGGCACTGTACAAGGCTTGGTCGAAAAGAACGACCTCAAGGCTTGGAAAACCCAAGGGGGCCACCGCCGCATTTCCTTGCAATCGATTCAAGATTACCAGCGTCGTCACAACTTGGCTCCCGCTTCCTTGATGCTGAGCGAAGACCACTTGCGCGTTTTGGTGGTCGAAGACGACGATGAAACCCGCATCATGTTGCAGGCCAACTTTGACAAATGGGGCTTGCCACTTGACGCCGTCATGTACTCGTCCGCCATGGAAGCGCTGTTGGACATGCCCAGCTTGCAACCGCAGGTGTTGTTGACCGACTTGCGCATGCCCAACGTGGATGGTTTTCAGTTTTTGAAAACGCTCAGCGAGCATGCCTTGTTTAGCAACTTGGCCGTGGTGGTCATCACCGGCATGAGCGCGGATGAAGTGAAAGCCAAAGGCGGTTTGCCTGATGGCGTGCAAATGTTGCAAAAGCCAGTCGATATGGATTGGTTGCGCGGTTTCTTTGACGCCTTGATGTCGGTGCGTCAAATCAACCGCCGTGCGCGCACCCAAGCCATCGCCTAAGGATGGCGCCTTTGCGGCGCGTTGAACTGACGCCCAAGTGACCCCGCACCCGTGGTCCTAGGGCCTTCCCCGATGTGCTTTGCTTGGCACAAGCGCTACCCTAGCGCGCATGAAACCACACCATCGTTTTTGGCCCGCCCGCGTGCCGCATGCCATCTCTCTGCCTGATACCTCGCTGTGGGATAACTTAGAAACCAGCGCACGCCGGTTTCCCCGCAAAACGGCGCTGATTTTTTTAGGCACGCGCATTACGTATGCGGAGTTAAAAGCCAAGGCCGAGGCTGTCGCAGCGCATTTGCAAAGCTTGGGCGTGCAAAAAGGCGATCGCGTGGTGCTCAACATGCAAAACTGCCCGCAGTTGGTGATCGCACATTTTGCGATTTTGCGAGCCAACGCCGTGGTGGTGCCGGTCAACCCGATGAACCGTGCCGAAGAGCTCAAGCACTACATCACCGACCCCGACGCCAAAGTGGCCATCACCACCGCCGATCTGGCGGCTGAGTTGGCCAGTGCCAGCAACCAGTTGCCCGCGGGTGAGGGCTTGGCCCATTTGCTGGTGACCCATTTCACCGATGCGTTTGACGCCGAAGTCACGGGCGACAACGCCCCACCGACGGCTTGGCACGATTGGCTGTTCACCCAGCATGTGTTGCCTGAAGTGAAGGGCGGTCAAACCCACCGTTGGCCAGATGTCTTGGCCAGCACATCGCCGTTAGGCCCGTTGACGGTGGGCCCGGAAGACTTGGCGGTGTTGCCCTACACCAGCGGCACCACCGGCTTGCCCAAAGGCTGCATGCACCCGCACCGCACGATCATGCACAACGCCATGGCGTCTGCCATTTGGGGCAATGGCACCCACGAGAACGTGGGGCTGTTGGTGGTGCCCATGTTCCACATCACGGGCATGACCAGCGTCATGCATTCGGGCATTTACTTGGGCGCGACCTTGGTGTTGATGCCGCGTTGGGACCGTGAATTGGCCGGCCGTTTGATCTCGTTATGGCGCGTCACGCACTGGACCAACAGTCCCACCATGGTGATCGATTTGTTGGGCAGCCCCAACTTCGACAAGTTCGACCTCAAAGGCTTGGTGCACATCGGCGGCGGCGGCGCGGCCATGCCGCAAGCGGTAGCGCAGCGTTTGTTGGAGCTGTACGGCTTGCGCTACAGCGAAGGCTACGGTTTGACCGAAACGGCAGCGCCCTCCCACAGCAATCCACCCGATGCACCCAAACAGCAGTGCTTGGGCGTTCCGTTTGTGAGTACAGATGCCCGCATCGTTGACCCCGAAACCTTGCAAGAAATGCCGCAAGGTGAGTCGGGCGAAATCGTTATTCACGGCCCCGAAGTGTTCAACGGCTACTGGAAGCGCCCCGATGCCACGGCCTCTGCCTTTTTTGAGTTGGAGGGCAAACGTTTCTTCCGTTCTGGCGACTTGGGCCGCGTGGACGAAGACGGCTATTTCTTCATCACCGACCGCCTGAAACGCATGATCAATGCTTCGGGTTTCAAAGTGTGGCCTGCCGAGGTGGAGGCGCTGATGTTCAAGCACCCCGCCATTCAAGAGGCGTGCATCATCTCCTCGCGCGACAGCTACCGCGGTGAAACCGTCAAAGCCGTGGTGGTGCTGCGTGCCAGCCACAAAGGCGTGGTGGTGGCGCAAGACATCATCGACTGGTGCCGCCAAAACATGGCGGTTTACAAAGCGCCCACGCAAGTGCAGTTTGTCGATGTGTTGCCTAAGAGCGGCAGCGGCAAAGTGATGTGGCGTTTGCTGCAAGAGTCTGAAGGACAAAAGGCTTGAGCCATCGCCGCATTGTCATGCGAAGCGCGTGTGTGAACACCTGGTCGACAAGCAGGACATCTGTCTGAAGGTAAGCTCACGCCCGTGCTTAAAAAATTATCTGTTCTCGATCAATCCGCTGCTGCATCTGGCCAAAGCCAAGACGTCAGCATCCGTCAAACCTTGGCGCTCGCCACGCAATGTGAGGCCTGGGGCTACCACCGCTTTTGGGTGAGTGAGCACCACAGCCACCCCAGCATCGTGGGCACTGCGCCCGAGGTGTTGATGGCCGCCATTGCCGCACGCACCACGCGCATCAGGCTGGGCAGTGCGGGTGTCATGCTGCCGCATTACGCGCCGCTCAAAGTGGCTGAACAGTTTCGCGTGCTCGACGCGTTGGCCCCAGGTCGCATCGATCTTGGCGTGGGTCGCGCGCCCGGCAGCGATGGCCGCACCGCACAGTTGCTCAACTCGGACCGCCATGCCTCTGACAACTTTCCGCAGCAAGTGATGGAACTGCAGGCTTGGGTGACTGGACAGCCCTTGCCCGCAGGTCACCCAGGGCATGGCGTGTTTGCCTACCCCAGCGGCCCTACCTCACCCGATGTGTGGATGCTGGGCAGCTCCGATTACGGTGCACAACTCGCAGCCCACTTAAGTCTGCCCTATGCCTTTGCCTATTTCATCACCGACGGGCAGGGTGCAGACCACGCCTTGAATTTGTACCGCGCCAACTTCCGCGCCACCGAAGCCAGCCCTAAACCGCGCGCTACCGTGTGTGTGTGGGCCTTGGCCGCAGACACCGAAGACGAAGCTTGGCGTTTGTTCCAAAGCCGCGCGCGTTGGAAGCTGGACCGCAACACTGGTCGCATCGGCGCGCTGTTGCCGCCCGACCAAGCCGTGCGCGACTACACCCCATCTGAGCAAGTGGCGTTTGCCGAAATGCGTGCCAATGCTTTGGTGGGCAGCGCCCCTCAAGTGGCCGATAAACTGCGTCGCTTGGCCGATCGTTTGCAAGTGGACGAAGTGGTCATCATCACGTGGACCCATGAGCCTGCCGCACAAGCCCGTTCGTATGAGTTGCTGGCGCGAGAATTCGGGCTGACCGGCGAGCAGGTATGAGCCAAGCCCATACGGACAGCACGTCGCACACGCATGAAGCCAAGTGTGCTGGCGCATTCGGTGCACGCAGTTTCCCTGCTTGGCATTCAAATTTCTAAATCATTTCAATTCTTTCAAACCCCTCACTGGAGCTCTCTATGTTTTCAACCGCCATCGCCGGTAGCCTTCCCAAACCCGAATGGTTGGCCGAGACCAACAAACTCTGGCCCAAGTGGCAAGCCGAGGGCGATGCGCTTTTGCAAGCTAAAGCCGATGCCACGCTGTTGTGGATCAAAGCCCAAGAAGACGCCGGTCTCGATGTGGTCGGCGACGGCGAGCAATCGCGCCAGCACTTTGTGCACGGCTTTTTAGAGCAAGTCGAAGGCATCGACTTTGAGAACAAAGTCACCATGGGCATTCGCAACAACCGTTACGACGCGCAAGTGCCACAAGTCATTGCGCCTTTGAAGTTGAAAGGCCGAGTTCACGCGTTTGAAGCGCAGCTCGCCCGTGCTCACACAAAGAAGAAACTCAAGTTCACCTTGCCCGGCCCCATGACCATCGTCGACACCGTGGCCGACCGTTTCTACGGCAAGGGCAAAGACGCGGTGCAAGGCCGCATCGACATGGCGTTTGCCTTTGCCGAGTTGCTGAATCAAGAAGCCTTGGCTTTGCAAGCCGACGGCGTGGACATCATCCAGTTTGACGAACCCGCGTTCAACGTCTACCTCGACGAAGCCGCAGACTGGGGCGTTAAAGCCCTGGAGCGCGCCGCACAAGGGTTGACCTGCACCACGGCGGTTCACATTTGTTACGGCTACGGCATCGAAGCCAACAACAACTGGAAGAAAACCTTGGGTGACGAGTGGCGTCAATACGAAAAAGTGTTGCCTGCGTTGGCCAAGAGCAGCATCCAACAAGTGAGCTTGGAGTGTTACCACTCGCATGTGCCGCCTGAGATGATGGCTTTGCTGGAAGGCAAAGATGTGATGGTGGGGGTGATTGACGTGGCCAGTGATGTGATCGAAACCGCTGAGCAAGTGGCTGACACGATTGGCATGGCGTTGAAGTACGTGCCTAAGAACCGTTTGATTGCTTGCACCAACTGCGGCTTGGCGCCTATGAGCCGTGAGGTGGCGGTGAAGAAGCTGGAGGCCTTGGCGGCTGGTGCTGCTTTGGCGCGGACTCGGTACGCCTGAGTTTTTATTTGTTAGCCTTGTTGGCTTTTTGTTGTGTAAGTGGGGGAGGGGTTTGGGCACCTGCTGAAGCGAATGTCCCCCGAGCGGCGCTGGGGCGCCACTCTCCTCCTTAACTTCGCTTCAGCAGATACCCAAACCCCTCTTTGCGCCAGTTGAAACTACGGCTTGCCTGCGGCTTTGCGGGGATTCACTTAGCAGCAGCCGCACTAGCAGAAGCCAGAAGTGCCTTCAACCTCTAACACCCCCAACTAGGCGCTTGCAACTTGGGTGTCTTGTGAAGCGAAGTAAAGGAGGAGAGTGGCGCCCCAGCGCCGCTCGGGGGACATTCGCGCAACAAGACACCCAAGTTGCAAGCGCCGCCCCAGCAAAAACCCAACCCCTAAGAGCTAAAAAAACCGCAGCAAGCGAACAAAGCAGATTACCCACCACAGCCATGGATCTCACCCACAGGCAAAGCCTCAGGTGCCGAAACAATGCCCGTCTCAGCGTCATATCCCACACGTTGCAAGTGCTGAGCCAGCGCTGCATCCATGGTTTGGGCGTGCTGGGGAAACCAAATGCCCAGCTCATGCGCCAATTGACGCACCATCGCCAAGTCGCCATTTTCTTTGCCACGCCGCATGCCCTCGCGCATCACTTGCAAGATCACATCGTGTTGCGAGGTGTGGCAGTTGCTCGATGAAAACTGGGTGTCTTTCATCCACTGGTCTTCGCGACCAAAGTGATCGTCGGTGTGGTCGATCAAGGCGCTGAAGCGCTCCACCAAGGTCTCGTCGTCGGCCAACTCGGTGGCGGCCAACAAGTCCACAAACTCGCGGTGGGTGTCGTCCATGTAGTCGAGGTCCAAGGCCAAATCGTCAGACCAAGCGAGCGTGACTTCTCGGATGGCGATGGGAGCGGTAAGTGTGTCGGTCATGGAAGAACTTTCAAGTCAAGGTGCATGGACGGATGGCTCAGCCTGTGCAGTGTCTGAATATCCATAAAGCTTAATGGCAATTCGTCACCGCTCACCTGGTGCAGTGTCAAACAGAGCGCAGCCAGGCTGCGAAGCGTTGCAGGTACAGAGGTTCGGCCACAAAGATGGCCAGCGTCACCACGGCGTTGGCCACGCCGGTCCAGAAGATCACTTCAGGGATGGTGCAGCCTGCGCCCAGCATGGCCCCTGCGATCAAGGAACTGGCAATCATGAACAGGGCATTGATGATGTTGTTGGCCGCGATGATGCGGGCGCATTCTGCCGTGTGACTTTGTTGTTGGATCAAGGCGTACATGGGTACGCTGTAAATGCCGGCAAACAAACTCAGCAACACCAAGTCGGCCATCACGCGCCAGTGGGCGCTGTCTGCGCAAAAGGTGGCGATGTCCATCAGGGGCGCGTTGGGTAGGCCGCTTGACGCAAAGTACAAATCGACCGCAAACACGGTCATGCCGATGGCCCCTAAAGGCGCCAAGCCCATTTCCACGCGCTGGCGGCTCAGGCTTTCGCACCACAGCGAGCCCGCGCCAATGCCGACCGAGAACAAGACCAGCAACAACGATGCTACTTGCGCATCCCCATGCAACACCTCTTTGGCAAAGCTGGGAAATTGGCTCAAAAAGATGGCGCCGAAAAACCACATCCAACTGATGCCCAGCAGGGTGCGAAACACCGTCGGGTTGGCGCGGGCCAAACGCAGGTTGTGCAGGGTTTCAGTGATCGGGTTCCAGTTGATTTTCAAATCAGGCGCGGTCGCAGGTACGGAGGGAATGGCACCGCTGAGGAGTCGGCCCAGCACGGCCACGGCCACGCATGCCACAGCGACGGCGGTGTGGCCGACTTCAGGGATGGCCACCAGCAAACCGCCCGCCACATTGCCCAGCAAAATGGCGACAAACGTGCCCATTTCGACCATGCCGTTACCGCCGGTGAGCTCATGCTCTTTCAGCACTTGGGGCAGGTAAGCGAACTTCACGGGGCCAAATAGCGTGGAGTGCAGGCCCATCAAAAACGTGCACAGCAGCAACACCGCCACTTGCTGCGTGGCAAAGCCCACGGCGGCTAAGGCCATGATGCCAATTTCTAAATTCTTCACGAGGCGCATCAGCGCGGCCTGGTCCAGCTTGTCGGCCAATTGACCGCTGGTGGCAGAGAACAACAAAAACGGGAGGATGAACAGGGCCCCAATCACCAAGCCCGCCAAGGAGACGGGCAACCAGCTCACGCTGAGCTGGTAGGTCACCATCACGGTGAACGCAAACTTGAACAAGTTGTCGTTCGCCGCCCCCGAAAACTGCGTCCAAAAAAATGGTGCAAACCGACGTTGCCTGAGTAAGGCAAATTGGTTGGCTGGGTGTGCTGTGCTTTCGGGGGAGGTGTCTTGCATGCTGCCTATTTTGGCTTACATGCGCTCAAAGATGGCGGCAATGCCCTGACCGCCGCCGATGCACATGGTCACCAGGGCGTACTTGCCTTGAATGCGTTGCAACTCGTACAAAGCCTTCACGGTGATCAACGCGCCGGTGGCACCGATGGGGTGACCCAGCGAAATGCCCGACCCGTTGGGGTTGACCTTGGCAGGGTCCAGGCCCAGCTCTTTCGTCACGGCGCAAGCTTGTGCGGCAAAGGCTTCGTTGGCTTCGATCACGTCCATGTCGTTGGTGGTCAAGCCTGCTTTTTGCAGCGCGAGGCGTGAGGCCGACACAGGGCCCATGCCCATGATTTTGGGGTCGAGGCCGGTGTGGGCGTAGGCCACCAAACGTGCCAAAGGCTTGGCACCGCGTGCTTGGGCGGCTTTGGCTTCCATCAACACCACGGCAGCCGCAGCGTCGTTGATGCCCGAGGCGTTGCCGGCGGTCACGGTGCCGTTTTCTTTGACGAACACAGGCTTCAACTTGGCCATGTCTTCGAGCTTGCAGTTGGGGCGGAAGTGCTCGTCGGTGGCGTAGGCCACGTCGCCTTTTTTGCTCTTCAAGATGACGGGCAAGATTTGGTCTTTGAACAAGCCAGCCTCAGTGGCGCGTTGGGCGCGGTTGTGGCTCTCGACGGCCAAGGCGTCTTGCATCTCGCGGGTGATGCCAAATTTGGCGGCCACGTTTTCAGCGGTCACACCCATGTGGATGGTGTGGAAGGGGTCGTGCAAAGCGCCGACCACCATGTCGACCATCTTGGTGTCGCCCATGCGAGCGCCCCAACGTGCGCTCAAAGAGGCGTAAGGGCCACGGCTCATGTTTTCAGCGCCACCGCCAATGGCCACATCACAGTCGCCCAACATGATGGATTGGCTGGCGCTCACGATGGCTTGCAAACCCGAACCGCACAAGCGGTTCACGTTGAACGCAGGGGTGCCTTCGGCGCAACCGCCGTTCACGGCGGCCAAGCGCGACAAATACATGTCTTTGGGTTCGGTGTTGACCACATGGCCGAACACCACATGGCCCACGTCTTTGCCTTCCACGCCCGCACGCGCCAACGACTCGCGCACGACTTGGGCGGCCAGCTCGCTGGGGGGAATGTCTTTCAGGCTTCCGCCATAAGTACCGATTGCTGTGCGAACACCACTCACCACGACGACTTCACGCATTTTTGTCTCCTGCTGTTAAAAATAAGATCAATTTAAAAATAAATCCGAATGAGTGTGCGCCGCTTGGGCTACAGATGCCTTACGGGCTTTTCATCACGACATACGGGGCTTGAGCCGACCAGTGCACAGGCGCACTGAACATCAGAGGCGCTTGGGTGAACGGGTGGGGGAAACCAATGTCTTGGGCATGCAACATCAAACGCGGCGTGAGGGTTTTGAGCTCGGGCGGCGCATACAGCGAGTCTCCCAACATAGGATGACCAATGCTTTGCATGTGCACGCGCAATTGGTGGGTGCGACCGGTGAAGGGCTCTAGCTCAATCAAGCTGGCTTCTTGCCCCGCTTGCACACAACGCCACAGGCTGCGGCTGGGCTTGCCGTCGGGGTGAATGATGTGGATGGGGCGACGCTCCCAGTCGAGCAGGATGTTGCCTTCGATGGTTCGCCAGCCGTCTTCATTGGCCGTCACTTCGGTTTGTGTCTGAGATGGGTTGCCGGCCACCACCGCCATGTAGCGTTTGCTCACCTGACGTGTTTCAAACAGGCGGCTGATGCGCCGCTGGGCTTCAATGCCGCGTGCCATCACGATCAGGCCCGAGGTATCTTGGTCGAGCCGGTGCACCACCAACGCGTCGGTGTAGATGTCTTGCACGCGCTTGGAAAGGCAATCTTGCTTCTCGGGGCCTCGGCCGGGAACGGACAGCAGGCCGCTGGGTTTTTCAAACACCAGCAGGTGTTCGTCTTCATAAATCGGGGTCATAAATCGGTGTCTTTCGACCCAATCTTACGTGGCGCGGGCTTCGGGCTGTTCGATCACCACGTTGGAGCGTGGGCGCGCCACGCAGGGCAGCACATAGCCTTCTGCTGTTTCTTCGGCGCTCAAGCCCGGCCACTCGACGGTGTAATCGACCTCACCGCTCACCAGGCGGCAGATGCAAGTACGGCATGTGCCGTTGCGACACGAGCTGGGTAGCTCGATGCGCGACATCTCGGCCGCTTCGAGCAAGGTCAAGTCGCCCTCGACGTCGTATTGCAAATCAGTGGGTTGAACGTGAACGGTGAAGATGGAGAAGGTGTGGTGAGGCGTCATAAAGCAGAGGAGGTCACAGGCGCGCTCAGGGGAGCGCGGACCTGCAAGCTTAAGCGAACGGCCTCAAGCGTCGCCGCGCACATGCGTCACGCCGCCGTCCACCACCAAGGTGTGGCCCAGCACGTAGTCACCGGCGCGGGAGGCTAAGTAAATGGCGGCTGCGGCCATGTCTTCGGGTTGGCCCACGCGCTTGGCGGGCACGCGCTCGGCCACGGAGTCGCCGTGGTCGCGGGCTTCTTTGTTCATGTCGGAGGCAAAGGGGCCAGGGGCGATGGCGTTGACCACGATGCCGTCTTCAATCAAACGCGTGGCCATGCGGCGGGTGAGGTGAATCAAGCCCGCTTTGCTGGCCGCGTAGGAATAGGTTTCCCACGGGTTGACCGAAATGCCGTCGATGGAGGCGATGTTGATCACCTTGGCCGCGTGTGTTTGGGCCGCTGCACGCAGCATGGGCGCAAAGGTTTGGGTCAAAAAGAACGGGGCCTTCATGTTGAGGTCCACCACTTTGTCCCAACCGGCTTCGGGGAACTCGTTGAAAGGTGCGCCCCACGCAGCGCCTGCGTTGTTG
>CANBRM010000075.1 GCA_947371915.1 Comamonadaceae bacterium
CCAGTGGCGGGGTCAAAGCCTATGATCGAGTGGTGACGGGGGTGCGCAATGTTGCGGTCTTTGTGGTCCCACATGAAGGCGTAATTGCCGCTCCCCGCATCCGGCAGTGTCGTGTAGCGCTCTGGGGTGGGCGTGATGTTGTCGGTGAAACTGCGAATGTGACGGTGGTCGAGTGCCAAGGTGACGTAACCGACGATTTGGCCTTGCTGCACCACCGGTGTGGCCCAGCGCACCAGTCCTTGGAAGGGTTTGCCCACGGGGTTTTCGCGGCCCGCAAACGCTTGTTTTTCAGGGTGAAACGGCTGCGAGGCTTGCGCCATGCTCTCGGGGGTCACCGTGCCGATCACATGCGAGGGCACATAGGGCCCAACCACGTTTGAGACATAAATTTGCCCCGGCTTTAGGTGCTGTAATGCCTGAAAGTAGGTTTCAGCCTTGCTCCATGTATTGGCCTTGCTCGCCACATTGCGCAGCGTTTTGGGCAGTACCGATGTGGCAGATACCTTGATGCGCTCTTGCCCATCCAAGCCGATGTAGGTCATCTCGTGGTAGAGCGGTGCAGGCTGCGTGCGCAGCACAGACTCCGGGGGGCGAGCATGAAAGTCTTGTACGTTTTCAGTGTTGATTGACGCTGCCAATTCAAAGGGCGCTTCGGGGGCAGAATTCTGCGGTACCCAGCTGTTTTTATCGCCAGCGAGTTGCCACTTGGCGCTTTGAACGACCAAGCGGGTGCGGGTGTCTAAAAAACTGCCGTAGTGCGTTTGGCTGGGCTCTAGCGTGGCAGCCAACAAAATATCGCGGTCACGGTCGTATAAAAAATCAGCCACCGAGCGCGCGGTGTCGGTCGTCAAACGCTCCAGTTCTTCACGGGCGCGGTCATCCAGTGCTCGGACGGATTCTTTGGTGAATCGCTTGTTGATGTCGAGCACCGTGGTGTTGACTTCGTCTGCCAGTCCCAGCGTTTCTTGTGTGAGTTGCAAGCCCAGCTGATGGACACCTTGCCAAGCCAAATAAGCCAGCAAGATGAGGGGCAGCACTTTGATTGCCACAAACAAGGCAATCAATTTGGCACGGATACCAAATTTGATGGCTGACTGGGTCATATTTGATGATCTTGGTAATTGATAGTACTAAAAGATTATATGTATCAAGTGATCTGATTCTTATCAGCTATCGCGATTTGCAAACGAGGCAGCTAGGTACACTTAACCAAGCACTTCCTCCTCTATGCCACGCCCCCCAAACACCCCCCACACCCCTCTCGCTGAACGCTTGCGTCCGCGCACCTTGGGTGACGTGATCGGGCAGCAGCATTTGCTGGGCGAAGGCATGGCGCTGCGCGTGGCGTTTGAGTCGGGCCAGCCGCACAGTTGCATCCTCTGGGGCCCACCCGGCGTAGGCAAAACCACCATTGCCCGTTTGATGGCCGATGCGTTTGATGCGCAGTTTTTGTCCATCAGCGCGGTGTTGGGCGGCGTGAAAGAAATTCGCGAAGCGGTGGATTTGGCCATCGCCCAGCGTGATGGCCTAGACCCCAAACGCACCATCATGTTTGTGGACGAGGTGCACCGATTCAACAAAAGCCAGCAAGACGCGTTTTTGCCGCATGTGGAGTCGGGCCTGTTCACCTTCATTGGTGCGACCACCGAAAACCCATCGTTTGAAGTGAACTCGGCCTTGCTCTCACGGGCCGCGGTGTATGTGTTGCAGTCGCTGAGCGAGCAAGATTTGGGGCAAATCATTGCCAAAGCGCAAGCCATGGGTGCTGTGCCCGCTTTAGATGATGCGGCCTTGCAGCGACTCATTGCTTACGCCGATGGCGATGCCCGCCGTTTGCTCAATACGCTGGAAACCTTGGCGGTGGCGGCTAGCCGCGAGAAGCTAGAAGCCATCAACGACGCATGGCTGATGCGCGTGCTGGGCGAACGCATGCGCCGTTACGACAAAGGCGGCGAACAGTTTTACGACACCATCAGCGCGCTGCACAAGTCGGTGCGCGGCTCTGACCCCGATGCCGCTTTGTACTGGCTGGTGCGCATGCTCGACGGCGGGGCCGAGCCCAAATACATGGCGCGCCGCTTGATTCGCATGGCCGCCGAGGACATCGGCTTGGCCGACCCACGCGCCTTGCGTTTGGCGCTGGACGCCGCCGAGGTTTACGAGCGTTTGGGTTCGCCAGAAGGCGAGTTGGCCCTAGCTGAATGCGTGGTGTATTTAGCGGTGGCTCCCAAATCGAACGCGGTCTACAAAGCCTACAAAGAAGTCAGAGCTCTGGTTAAAAAAGACGGCACGCGCCCCGTGCCCATGCACCTGCGCAACGCGCCCACAAAAATGATGAAAGACATGGACTGGGGCAAGGGCTACCGTTACGCGCATGACGAGGAAGACGGCTTCGCAGCCGGTGAAAACTACATGCCCGAAGGCTTGGAAAGTACGGGCTTTTACCGTCCCGTCGAGCGCGGTTTAGAGATCAAAATCGCTGACAAATTGCGCCAGTTGCGCGACAAAAACCAACAAGCAGGTAAATAACAAATGGACGTCTTGCTTCAACAAGTCATCAACGGCTTGGTGCTGGGCAGCATGTACGCGTTGGTGGCGCTGGGCTACACCATGGTCTACGGCATCATCAACCTCATCAACTTCGCGCATGGCGAGGTGCTGATGATCGGTGCTTTGTGCAGCTGGTCGGTCATCGGCTTTTTGCAGCCGCTTATGCCTGACACACCGGGTTGGGTGATCTTGCTGATTTCTATGGTGGTGGCCTCGGCTGCTGCCGCTGCGCTGAACTTTGCGATTGAAAAAATCGCGTATCGACCTTTGCGCAATGCGCCCAAGTTAGCCCCGCTCATCACCGCCATTGGCATGTCGATCTTGTTGCAAACCATCGCCATGATTGTCTGGAAGCCCAATTACAAATCGTTTCCCACGCTGTTGCCCAGCACGCCCATTGCCATTGGCGAGGCGGTCATCACGCCCACGCAGATCATGATTTTGGCGGTCACGGCCATGGCGCTGGCGGTGTTGTCTTGGTTGGTCAACCGCACCCAGCTCGGACGTGCCATGCGTGCCACGGCAGAAAACCCACGCGTCGCCAGCTTGATGGGCGTCAAGCCCGACACGGTGATTTCGGCCACCTTCATCATCGGTGCGGTGCTGGCCACCATCGCTGGTGTGATGTGGGCCTCCAACTACGGCACCGTGCAGCACGCCATGGGATTTTTGCCGGGTCTGAAGGCCTTCACAGCTGCCGTGTTTGGCGGCATTGGCAATTTGGCCGGCGCTGTGGTGGGCGGCCTGCTGTTGGGGCTGATTGAGTCGATCGGTTCGGGCTACTTGGGCGCTTGGACGGGCGGCGTGTTGGGTAGCCACTACACCGACATCTTGGCGTTCATCGTGCTCATCGTGGTGTTGACGCTGCGGCCTTCGGGCCTGCTGGGCGAGCGTGTGGCAGATCGGGCTTGACGGACATGACACAGACTTATCTTTCTAAACGCGGGCTCGACCAACCTTGGCTCATCTTGGGCTTGGCGTTGGTGTTGCCCTTGGTGCTGCAAAGCTTTGGCAACGCTTGGGTGCGCATTGCCGACATGTCGCTGCTCTATGTGTTGCTGGCGCTGGGCCTGAACATCGTGGTGGGCTACGCCGGTTTGCTGGACTTGGGTTATGTGGCCTTCTTTGCGGTGGGCGCTTACTTGTTTGGCTTGATGGCCTCGCCCCATTTGACCGAGACCTTTCCCCTCATCGCCACCTTGTTTCCAGACGGCTTGCACATGAGTTTGTGGCTGGTGCTGCCGTTGGCAGCGGGCTTGGCGGGGCTGTTCGGTCTCTTGCTGGGTGCGCCCACGTTGAAGCTGCGCGGCGATTACTTGGCCATCGTCACGCTGGGCTTTGGCGAAATCATCCGCGTGTTTTTGAACAACTTGGACCACCCCGTCAACATCACCAATGGCCCCAAAGGCTTGGGGCAAATCGATGCGGTGACGGTGTTTGGCTACCCCCTGTCGCGGCGTTTGGATTTGGGCTTCTTTCAGCTGCCCTCGGTCACCCTGTATTACTACCTGTTTTTGGCCCTGGTGGTGGTGAGCGTGGTGCTGTGTTCGCGGCTCGAACACTCGCGCATCGGTCGCGCTTGGATGGCCATCCGTGAAGACGAAATCGCGGCCAAAGCCATGGGCTTGAACACCCGCAACTTGAAACTCATGGCCTTTGGCATGGGCGCTTCTTTTGGCGGTGTGTCGGGGGCAATGTTTGCGGCGTTTCAGGGCTTTGTGTCGCCGGAGTCGTTCAGCCTGATGGAGTCGGTGATGATTGTGGCGATGGTGGTGCTGGGCGGCTTGGGCCATTTGCCCGGTGTCATTTTGGGCGCCGTGTTGTTGGCCGCGTTGCCCGAAGCTTTGCGCTATGTGGCGGGGCCGTTGCAAGAGATGACTGGTGGGCGTCTGGATGCAGCCATCTTGCGTCAGCTGTTGATTGCATTGGCCATGATCGTCATCATGCTCTGGCGTCCACGCGGCTTGTGGCCCACGCCTGAGCATGGCAAAAACTTGCCCACAGTGGGAGGTCAAGCATGAGCAGCAGCAGCAACCCAGCCAGCTTGGCCAATACTTCTTCTAGTGCGCCCATCAATCTTTCAAGTGCGCCCGTCACACCGCCCGCTGATTGGGTGTTGAACGTGTCCGGCATCTCCAAACGCTTTGGTGGTTTGCAAGCCTTGAGCGAGGTGGGCATGCAGATTGAGCGCGGTCAGGTCTATGGCTTGATTGGTCCTAACGGCGCGGGCAAGACCACGTTCTTCAACGTCATCACCGGTTTGTACACCCCCGACAGCGGCCAGTTTGAATTGGCGGGTCAGCCTTACCAACCCACGGAGGTGCACCGTGTGGCCCAAGCGGGCATTGCCCGCACCTTCCAAAACATCCGTTTGTTTGCGGAAATGACGGCGCTCGAAAACGTGATGGTGGGCCGGCATGTGCGCACGCATTCTGGGTTGTTGGGGGCGATTTTCAGAACCCGTGCTTTTGTCGCCGAAGAGGCGGCGATTGAACAGCGCGCGCGCGAGCTGCTGGACTACGTGGGCATTGGCCCACTCGCCGATTACAAATCACGCACGCTCAGCTATGGCGACCAGCGGCGTTTAGAAATTGCGCGGGCCTTGGCCACTGACCCGCAACTCATTGCCTTGGACGAGCCGGCGGCGGGCATGAATGCCACCGAAAAAGTGCAGTTGCGCGAGCTGATCGACAAAATTCGGCGCGACCAGCGCACGGTCTTGCTGATCGAGCATGACGTGAAGCTGGTCATGGGCCTGTGCGACCGCGTCACGGTGCTTGATTACGGCAAAGTGATTGCGCAAGGCACGCCCGCCGAGGTGCAGCGCAACGCGCAGGTGATTGACGCCTATCTCGGCACGGGAGCGCACTGACATGACCCCTCGTAACGCACAAGTGCTGCTGAAGGTCAGCGATCTCAAGGTGGGCTATGGCGGCATTCAAGCCGTCAAGGGCGTGAGCTTTGAGGTGAGGCAGGGTGAGTTGGTCTCGCTCATCGGCTCCAACGGGGCAGGCAAGACCACCACCATGAACGCCATCACGGGGCTCTTGCCTTTGGGCGGCGGCCAGATTGCGTTGGCGGGCCAAAACATCGCCGGTCAAGGCCCTTGGAACTTGGTGCAACAAGGCTTGGCCATGGTGCCCGAAGGCCGTGGTGTGTTCACGCGCATGACCATCCTTGAGAACTTGCAAATGGGCGCTTATCTGCGTGACGACAAAGCGGCAATTGCCGACGACATCGAGCGCGTGTTCAGTACATTCCCTCGACTTAAAGAACGGCGCGATCAACTGGCCGGCACCTTGTCGGGCGGCGAGCAGCAAATGCTGGCCATGGGCCGCGCCTTGATGAGTCGACCCCAAATGTTGTTGCTGGACGAGCCGTCCATGGGCCTGTCACCCATCATGGTGGACAAGATTTTTGAAGTCATCCGCGAGGTCTCGGCCCAAGGCGTGACGATTTTGCTGGTCGAGCAAAACGCCAGCCGGGCCTTGCAAATTGCCGATCGCGGCTACGTGATGGAGTCGGGCGTGATCACCCTGAGTGGCCCTGCCCAATACCTGTTGCATGACCCCAAAGTACGAGCAGCTTATTTAGGAGCGTGATCACCATGACCCAGCGACTCAGTGCCGACGACATCGCCCACTACCAAACACAAGGCTTTGTGATTCCGCCTTACCGTTTGGAGCCGGAATTCCTCAAGGGCCTGCAAGACGCTCTCAACACCTTGATCGCCAACAACCCAGGTGTGCGCCCCGAGAAGCTGGTGAGTGCTCACATTGAAGGTCGCAACGACGAAGGTGTGCATGGCAGCCAACGTTTCTTAGAGCTCGCGATGCACAAGCCGATTGTCGATTTGGTCGAGCAATTGATAGGGCCCGACATCATCTTGTGGGGCTGTCATGTGTTTTGCAAACCGGCCAGTGAAGGGTTTGAAACCCCGTGGCACCAAGACGGTCACTACTGGCCCATTCGTCCGCTGGCCACCTGCACGGTGTGGGTGGCCTTGGAGCCGAGCACGCTTGAGAACGGGTGCTTGCGCGTGATTCCCGTTTCGCACCGTGACCATGTGTTGCACGAACACCTGCATGAAGACCGCCAAGATTTGGTCTTGAACCAACGCATGGCCGAAGGCACCTTCGACGAGGCGCAGGCGGTCGATTTGGAGTTGCAGCCTGGCGAGATGTCCATGCATGACGTCTACATGATCCATGGTGCCAAAGCCAACACCTCCGCCCAGCGCCGAACCGGTGTGGCCTTGCGTTTCATGCCGGGCAGTTCGTTGTTTGATCGCGACCTGCGACCCGTCGATGGCAAGACTGGCGTGCCCGTGAGTTTTGGCACGCGCCCCTTGTGGCTGCTACGCGGCGAAGACCGAACGGGACGCAACGATTTTCAAGTCGGGCACCGTTAAAGCGCCGTAGCAAAGGCCGAAGACTCAGCCTTCCATCACCCAAATGATGACTTGCTTGGCCACAAAGCCCAGCATGCCAAAGGCCAGCACGAGGAACAGCACAAAGGTGCCGAACTTACCGGCTTTCGATTCGCGTGCCAGCTGAAAAATGATGAACAGCATGTAGAGCATGAAGCCCGCGATGCCGAAGGTCAGCCCGAAGTTGGCAAATTGTTCTTCTGTCATGGCCGGCTCAATGCGCCTTGGTGTCGACGATCACCAAGTCACGGTACGCATGCCAGCTGGCGTGGCCCAGCATGGGAACCACGCCCAGCAAACCCAAAAATGCTGACCCAACGCCCAACGCGGTGAACAAGCACAGCAGTCCCGCCCACATGGCCATGGCGAAGGGGTTCAGTGCCACCGCGTGCCAACTGGTGAACACCGCTTGCCAAAGCGTGAGTTGGGGGTGATCCATCAACAGCGGAATGGTGATGACGGTGGAGGCAAACATGGGGGCTGCAATCAAGGTGCTCATCAGCACCCAGATCTCAAACAAACCAAAGTGGGGTTGCAAGACCACCAAGCGCACAAAGTCGGCGGGCGTGTGCACGCTGGCGGGCAGCATCCAATGAACCAAAGCGGCGGAGCACAGCAGCCAGCCACCGCTGGAGAGGGCGAGCAATAGGCCGAATTGAATCAAGCGTTTGTCGCCGCAGGTCCAGATGCGAAAGGCATCACTCAAGGATGCCGTTTGCTTGCGCTCCAGTCGACGGCTGATGTCGTAAAGCCCCGTCGCAAGCAAAGGGGCCACGATCATGCAGGTGGCCAGCATGGCCGCAATCCACCAAAACTCATGGCGGGCAAACCAAAATAAGAGGCCAGCGACACATGCCAAGATCAATCCATGCACGGCGCCAGAGGTGGGGCTTTTTTCGATGTCCTTCCAAGCCAGCGCCAGCCAATGCAGCGGTCGTGTCAACTCAACTTCTCTGACTTCTAGCTCAGGATGAGGACTGAAATCAGTCAATGCGTGCTCCAGAGCGTTGGATGATGGGGGCCCATTTGATGGATTCGTCGTGGATCAATTTGGTGAACTGCTCGGGGGTGCCGCCGATGGCTTCTAAGCCTGCGGTTTTGAGGCGTTCTTTGACGGCAGGGTCCTGCAAGGCTGCGTTGAGCGCGCTGTTGATGCGATCCACCACGGCACGCGGTGTGCCTGCGGGCACCAACACGCCGTTCCAAGCCAAAGCTTCAAAGCCTTTGAGTTCAGGCACGCCACTTTCGGCCACGGTGGGCACATCGGGCAACAGGGGGTAGCGCTGGGCGCTGGTGACGGCCAAATATTTCAAGCGGCCTTGCTTGACTTGAGGCGCGAGGACGGTGGGCACGGACGCCATCAGGTGGGTTTCGCCCGACAAGGTCGACAACACCGCAGGCGGGCTGCCGTTGAACGGAATGTGCACGGTGAAGGTGTGGGTGACAGCCTTGATGTATTCCATCGTCAGGTGCGACGAGCTGCCGTTGCCCACCGAGGCAAAGTTGTATTTTCCCGGTGAGGCCTTGAGCAAACCCACCAACTCGCGCATGTTGTTGGCAGGCAGTTGCACGTTGGCGGCAATGACGTTGGGTTGCGAGGTGGTGATCATCACCGCCTGCAAATCCTTCAAGGGCTGGTAGGGCAGCTTGGGGTACAGATAAGGCGCAAACGACAGCGGACCGTTGTAAGACATGACCCAGGTGTAGCCGTCGGGCGCTGACTTGGCCACCTCGTTGGTGCCCACGGTGCCACCCGCTTGAGGCTTGTTCTCGACCACCACGGCTTGCCCCAGATTGTCTTTGAGGCGGTCTTGCATGGCGCGTGCAATCACATCCAGCGACGAGCCTGCGGGTGCCACCACCACCCAACGGATGGGTTTGGTGGGGAAGCTTTGGGCCTGTGCCGTGAGGGACGCCGCTATCAAACTCAGACCCACGCCCAGTCCCATACTGACACCGGCGCCGATGCGTCGCATCAAAGGCCAAGCCGCTCGCGCATGGTTGTGTGCCGATGCGTGAAAGGGGCGTGTGGGTTGGGTTTGGATGTGGGGCATGTGGCGTCTTTTGTGGCTTAGGCTTTATCGGCAGCCGAGGTGAACGAGTCGGCGTAAAACTCATCGGCGGGCAAGCCTGCTGCCGTGTAGTCAGCGCGTGCCGAGTCCACCACGATGGGCGCACCGCAGGCGTAGACCTGATGGTCGCTGAGGTCTGGCGTGTCTTGCAACACGGCTTGGTGCACAAAGCCGGTTCGGCCCGCCCAGTTGTCTTCAGGCAAAGCGTTCGAGATGACGGGCACGTAAGTCAAATTGGGCATGTTGGCCAATTGGGCTTGCACCCAGTCGTTCAAATACAAATCTTCAGGGCGGCGGCCACCCCAGTACAGGGTGACAGGGCGTGTGATGCCTTTGAATTGCATGTGTTCCAAGATGGCCTTGATCGGGGCAAAGCCCGTGCCCGAAGCCAAGAACACCAAAGGCTTGTCAGAGTCTTCGCGCAAGAAGAACGTGCCTTGCGGGCCTTCGATGCGTTGGATTTCTTTTTCTTTCATGGCACCAAACACATGGTCGGTGAACTTGCCGCCGGGCATGTGGCGGATGTGCAATTCAATGGCGGGGCTGCCCGCGACCAAGGTGTGCGGCGCATTGCCCATGGAGTAGCTGCGGCGATCACCGTCACGCAACAAAAAGTCGATGTACTGGCCTGCGTGAAACTTCATCACGTCGTTGGCGGGCAGTTGGAGTTTGACGATCATCACGTCGTGCGAGGCCTTCTCCAGAGAGATCACGCGCACCGGCATCTTCTTGATGGGAAACGCGCCTTCTTCCACCACTTGGCGGGACTCCAGCACCACATCGCTGTGGGCGGTGGCGCAGCAGGTGAGCACAAAGCCGTTGGCGGCTTCTTCAGCGCTCAGGGCTTTTTCTTGGTGTTTGCCGTGTGTCACATCGCCTGAAATCTTTTTGCATTTGCAAGAACCGCAGGCGCCGTCTTTGCAGCCGTAAGGCAAACCAATGCCTTGGCGCATGCCTGCAGCCAGCAGGGTTTCGTCAGTCGTGGCGGTGAAAGTGCGGCCACTGGGCTGGACCGTGATGTTGAAACTCATCTTTGGGTATCCTTGAACTTTTATAGGCTCTATTTTGCCCTCCAACCAACCCCCTCTTGGCGCTTTGCCTGCCCGATTTCGACGTGAGCGTTTGCTGATCATCGGCTGCGGTGATGTCGGGGTGCGTGTGGTGCGCGCCCAGCGCCATGTGCGCGTGCTGGCGCTGACCTCCCATGCCACGCGTGTTAGTGAGTTGCGAGCCTCGGGCGTCACCCCTTTGCTGGGCGACTTAGACCAACCTGCCAGCTTGAAACGTTTGGCGGGTTTGGCCACCCGAGTCCTTCACTTGGCCCCGCCGCCTTTGCGCGGCAGCACCGATCCGCGTACCCAAGCGCTGACCCGTGCCCTCAGCGTGCGCACACCACCGCGCAGCTGGGTGTACGGCTCGACCAGCGGTGTGTTTGGCGATTGCGCGGGCGAGTGGGTGAGTGACAGCCGCCCTGTGAACCCCGCCACCCCGCGTGCCATGCGCCGTGTGGATGCGGAGGCGCGACAGCGCCACTATGCGCGTTTGCGGGGCCATGCGGTGCGTCTGAGCGTGTTGCGTATTCCTGGCATTTATGCGCCGGATCGCGAAGGCGGCACGCCCCGGGAGCGCCTGCTACGCGGCGCGCCTGTGTTGAACCATGCGGACGATGTGTTCACCAACCACATTCACGCCGACGACTTGGCCCGTGCGTGCCAGCTGGCCTTGTGGCGCGGCAAGACGCAGCGCGCGTACAACGTGAACGACGACAGCAGCCTGTTGATGGGCGATTACTTTGACATGGCTGCAGGTTTGTACGGTTTGCCCAAGCCGCCGCGCATCAGTCGCGCGCAGGCTCAAATCGAGGTGCCTGCGATGCAGCTGAGTTTCATGAGTGAGTCACGGCGGATGCTGAACACCCGCATGAAGCGCGAGCTGCGCCTGCGGCTGCGCTATGCGGATGCGAAGGCGGGCTTGGCCAGCTCGCCCACCATCAATCGAACTTGATGTTGCCGGCCTTGATGGCCTTGGCCCAGCTGACGGTGTCGCGCTCCAGCAACTTGGTGGTGTTGTCAGGCGTGAGGTAACGCACTTCGACGCCTGCGAGTTCGGCGCGTTGCTTGGTTTCAGGCAACTCCATGCTGCGTTTGACCTCGGCCGAGAGTTTTTGCACCACGTCTTTGGGCGTGCCGCTGGCGACGTACAAGGCCACCCACGACTCCAACTCAAAGCCACTCAAGCCGGCTTCGGCCACGGTCGGCACTTGTGGCAGTTGGTGGTGACGCGTTTTACCCGTGACGGCCAAGGCTTTGAGCTTGCCGCTGAGCACATGGCCCATCACCGAAGGGGGTGTGGAGATGAACAC
>CANBRM010000076.1 GCA_947371915.1 Comamonadaceae bacterium
GCAAGTTGCCGCGTTGCGTGACCACCGCGCGCGCGCGCGCCGATTGCGAGGCGTCCACCGCACGGCTGACGGCCAAAATTTTGGCTTTGGCGTCGCGTGCGGCAATGCTCACCTCGTCGCCCGCTTGCAGCTGGGCCGCTTTGTCGTTGGAGAGTTGCAGCTCCAGCTGTAGCTGACTGGCATCGGCCAACTTGAAAAGCACAGCGCCAGCTTCGACGCGCTGACCGACCGACGCAAACGCCTCCAACACCACACCCGACAAAGGCGCATTCAACACGCCCGTGGCATAGCCGCCGGAGGCAACGTCAAAGCGCAGGCCCGACGCAGCCAGCTCAGCCTCACGCGATTTCAAGAGTGACAAGGCCGCCTCTTGTTTAGCGCGGCTCAGTTGCAAACGCACGGCAGGAATGATGCCTTCGTCCAACATAGCTTGGTCGCGCTGCGCTGCGGCGCTCGCAGTTTTGTAGTCGATGCTGGCTTCGTTCAAGAGCCGACGCGCATCGCCCAACATGGGGCTGGTGAACTGGGCCAAGGGCGCACCGGTTTTGACCGCATCGCCCACACCGACCGTCAGGCGAGAAATTTGCCCGGCATAGGGGGCAGAGACGGTGAAGGCTTTGCCAGGCAGTGTGACCACCGTGGCGCTGACCAACACTTGGCCTTTGCCAGAGGCTTGCACCGGTGCCACTTGCACGCCCAACGCCGCTTGCTGCTTGGCATCCAACATCAGACGCATAGGAGGCAAAGACTTCTCGGCTGGGGGTGGAACTTGCGCATGCGCCAGCGCGCCCAAGACACACAGCGAGAACAGACTTAATTTCAAAGGATGGAACATTGCGAACTCGCCTCTACATTTCAAATTTTTCAAACCCGACACACGCCGCATGGGGCGCAAGCTCGGACGATCGATCAGATGAAAAGCAAAGGGGGCGCGTGGGCCAAAGGCGGTAGGCCGGGGGCAAAAACGTGCTGTCGCGCTTGCAGGTCGCGCCAGCCAGAGCGCGCAAGCAGATGACGCCCTTGGCAAGCCGCAAGCATGGCCAAGACAAACGCCAAGCTAAAAGACGCGGTGTTCACATCGTCTTGCGACGCGTCAGTGGCTTTCACGCTTTGACGTGTATGTGAGGCCGTCACGCCCAAAGCCGCTGACTCTTCATCGCTGCTGGACGTGGCATGGGGAATCGATGTGCTGAAAGCTGCGTCTGTGTGTGACACAGCTTGGCTGATCCCATCGACGTGAAACCCTGTCAAACGCGAGTTGCCGTAATGGGCGTGCAAAAAAGGCCCCAAAGCCAACAAAGCCATGAGCGCCAAGCTCAAGGCCATGCTGACAATTTTTAAGTAACGGGTATGGGGTGACACGCTTCGATTCTAAGTCTGCACATGACAAAACAATGAAGCCGCAGAACTTGGCAAGGAGGTCTGCGCGGGGTGCACTGGGTGATCTAGATCAGGCTTTGGCAGCCCGAAAACCCGAATAAAGACGCGATGCTGGACGGCTGCGTTGCTCGGCGTCTTGTGCCAATTGCGCACGAATTCGGTCAAAAGTGGCTTTGATACCCGACTTTTCGAATGAAATTGATTTAAAACGATGCTCCACCGCAACATTGGGTGGCTCAATCCGAAACACTGACTTGTCCATTGTGGCTCCTCAGAACTTAGTCAGCAAACAACGCCTGACCCCGCCATTCGGTGGACAGTTGATTCAAAAAATCTCAAAAATTTTCATACATCACCATGACTCACACTCAAAAACGACGTAAGTGCTTGATTCATATAGACCCACGCCACAACGCCAAAGGTCAAGCGCGGAGACTTCTATAATTTTTGTACTAACTTTGCGATCGCACGCCTTGTCCAAACTTATTTCTTCTCTTTTTAATCATAAGAATAGCCTCTCCTTGCCTTGGATTTGGCTGCTGCTCGGTCTCCATGTGGTGGTCTGGGTGTTGGCCCATGGCATCAGCGACACCAACCTCGATGGCTATGCCGACATGTTGGAAAACTTCGCTTGGGGACAAACCTTTGAATGGGGCAGCGCCAAGCACCCGCCCCTGTTTGCGTGGATCACAGGGGCTTGGTTCACCGTGTTTCCGACCGTTGATGCGGCCTATCACCTGCTGTCTTACGCCAACGCGGCACTCGGTTTGTTGGGGGTGTACCGCGTGGCACAAGGCATTGGCCGAGATGATTTAGCCCTGCCCTCGGTGTTGCTGCTGTGCATGGCGTTTCCGTACAGCACCTTGGCCGTCAAATTCAATGCCAACGCCATTTTGCTGAGCCTGTGGCCTTGGGTGGCGGTGGCTTGGGTTCACAGCATTCAGCGCGAGGGCCGCCGTGGCTGGTGGTGGTCCATCGGTCTGGGCGTGCTCAGTGCTTTGGCGATGTTGGGCAAGTACTACAGCGGCGTGTTTTTGTTGGGCATCTTTTTAACCACCTTGGCCAACGCCGAAAGCCGGCTTTGGTTCAGAACCCCCAAGCCTTGGCTCGCTTTGCTGGTCTTTGTCGTGTGTTTGTTGCCACATGTTCGATGGCTGGCTGCCCATGATTTTGTGACCCTGCATTACGTCAGCGAACAAGGCGGCGACGACGGCATCAGCTGGGGCATGGTGGCCAAATTTGCCATGGCACCTGTGGCTTTTTGGCTGTTTCCGTGGCTACTGTGCACATGGTTTGTCGCCCCAGGTCAACCGAGCTTGAAGCAACGCGCCCTGACCTGGCCCACACGCATGTGGCGCAGCTGGTGCGCACAAGGCTGGGATGACAGCTTGTTTTGGTTCGCCCTGCTGCCTTGGGCCATCACCTTGGTGTTTGGCATCACCGGTTTTGTGGAACTCTCCTTGCCTTGGGCCATTCCGATTGGCTATGGCTTTTCGTTGCTGTGGCTGCGCAACTTGAGCGTGGATGGCACCGACCTGCCTTCGGCAAGCTCACGCCTGCGCCTCAGCGTGGGGGTTTGGTTGCTGTTGGTGTTGGCCATCAGCCCTTGGTACGCATGGCACCAAGCCCAACAAGGCACAGAAAACCACTACTTGCCTCGCCGAGAAGCCGCACGCGAAGTGCTCAAAGGCTGGCAAGAACGCCACCCCGATGTGCCTCTGAAATGGGTGGGTGGCCAGTGGGCTGAAAACGCATTGGTGGCGTTTTATGGCGACCACCACCTGCGCGTCATTTCTGGCGCGCCAGATCAATTTCCGGCCACCGTCAGCCCCTTGGTGGGTTGGCAACAGCAAGCGGGCGTGCTGTTGTGTCCTTTGGGGCCCATCGACAAAACGGAAGAAAACAACCTGTGTGCGGAACAAATGGCGTCTTGGCTCTTCAAGCAAGGCCAGCCACAAGACCCCATTGAGTTCAAAGTGAAAAGCGAAGGCCTGCGGTTTCCGCTCAGCAAACCCTTCGCTTACTTGGTGTTTGACTACGTCCCAGGCCAAGCCAAATAACAAAAGCCACCCGCAGGTGGCTTCTGAATCTAGGCAAGAAGAGCGCGCTTAACGTACCACAGCAATTTGATCGCGCTTACCGGCTTTGTAGGTGTAGAGCGTCAACGCGCCATTTTTGATGTCCCCTTTGGCGTCAAACGCGATGGTGCCGGTCACGCCTTTGTAACCGCTGGTCTTGGCCAACTCGGGCAAATACTGCGTGGGGTTGGTCGACTTGGCACGTTGCATGGCGTCGACCATCACGTTGACGGCGTCGTACACATAAGGCGCGTAGAGCTTGACGTCATCGTTGAAGCGTTTTTTGTACTTCACACCAAAGTCATCCATGCCTTTTTTCAGGGCACCGTCGACGCCACCGGCTTCCGCGCAAATGACTTGACCATCCGCCATGGCGTCACCCGCCAACTTGACCAACTCGGTGGTGCAAATGCCGTCGCCGCCCATGAACTTGGCGTTCAGGCCCAGCGATTTCATTTGCTTGAGCATGGGGCCGCCCACTGCGTCCATGCCACCAAAGAAGATGATGTCGGGCTTTTTGCCCTTGAAGGTGGTCAAGATGGACATGAAGTCCGTGGCTTTGTCGGTGGTGAACTCGTGGCCCACCAAGGTGCCGCCTGCAGCTTTGACGGCTTTTTCAAACTCCTCGGCCACGCCTTGGCCGTAGGCCGTGCGGTCGTCAATCACCGCAATGGCTTTGCCTTTGAGCTCTTTCACCGCATAACGACCCAAAGTGCCGCCCAAGTGCACGTCATCGGCCACCACGCGGAACGCGGTTTTGTAGCCCTGGCGGGTGTATTTGGGGTTGGTCGCGGAAGGCGAAATCTGGGGAATGCCGGCATCGCTGTAAATGCGTGAGGCGGGGATGGTGGTGCCTGAGTTCAGATGCCCGATGACGCCGCTGATGTTGGCATCCACCAACTTTTGCGCCGCGGCAGTGCCCTGCTTGGGGTCGGAGGCGTCGTCCTCGGCCAGCAACTCAAACTTGATCTTTTTGCCGCCAATGTTCACGCCTTTGGCATTGAGCTCTTCGATGGCCAAACGCGCACCGTTTTCATTGTCTTTGCCTAAGTGGGCAATGGCACCACTCAAAGGGCCCACATGGCCAATTTTGACAACTTGCTCTTGCGCTAGCGCCAAGCCACTGAGGGCAGCCAAAGTGGCCACAACGGTCAATTTGAAAGGGGTATTCATGCGGAAGGTCCTTATTGAGGGTGGGTTAAAAATGAAAATCAGGAGAGGCAAAGTTTCAAACAAGCTTCAAGCCGACGTTTCTTTCAGCTTCAAATCGTGGCGCGTGATGGCATAACCGCGCTCGGTGTAGTGCTTCCAACGCTGGCGGGCCAATTGGCGGTCTTGGTCGTCCAAGCTGACCACCTCAATGGCCCGCTCAAAACGCTCAAACCCCTCTGCCACAACGGTTCCCAAATTCAACAGCACTTGGTGATGCGGCAAATCAGGCCCACCGTCAATCTGCGGGGCCAGCACGATGGGCGAGGCCATGCGCTGCTCAATGGGGCTGTCTGCACGGCAATGGGGTAAAAATTCGAGCGCTGAGAAGGTCCACAACTGTGTGTCCAAGGCCTGCAAACTGGCCGCACTGCCCGTCACCACCACTTTGGCACCGCTGCTCACCGCTTTGCGCAACAAGCGGCAGGCGTAGGCCAACTTGTCGGGCGCGTTGAAATGAAAGGCGATTTCGGTCATACCCGCGATCAGGCGGTCAACAAATACTGCAGCAGCAAGCCCACGGGGCGGCCGGTCGCGCCTTTGGCCGCGCCGCTCTTCCAAGCCGAGCCTGCAATGTCCAAATGCGCCCATGGGTAGTCTTTGGCAAAGCGTTGCAAGAACTTGGCCGCCGTGATGGCCCCGCCCTCGCGCCCGCCCACGTTGGCCACATCGGCAAAGTTGGACTTGAGGCCTTCGGCGTACTCGTCGTCCAAAGGCAAGCGCCAGCAGGGGTCGAGCGCGGCTTCGCCAGCTGCCGACAGGGCTTGGGCCAACTCGTCCGAGGGCGAGAACAAACCGCTGCGCACATGGCCCAACGAGATCACGCAAGCACCGGTCAAGGTGGCAATGTCAATCACCGCGCGGGGTTTGAAGCGGGTGGCATAGGTCAAGGCGTCGCACAAAATCAGGCGGCCTTCGGCGTCGGTGTTGAGCACTTCGATGGTCTGGCCGCTCATGCTGGTCACCACATCGCCGGGCTTCAAGGCCAAGCCATCGGGCATGTTTTCGCAGGTGGGAATCAAGCCCACCACATTGATGTTGGGTTGCAACAAACCCAACGCCTCAAAGGTGCCCAACACGCTGGCGGCACCACACATGTCGAACTTCATCTCGTCCATACCCGCGCCGGGTTTGAGCGAAATACCGCCCGTGTCAAAGGTGATGCCCTTGCCCACCAACACCGTTGGCGCCACCGTTTTGGCCGCGCCGTTGTAATGCAGCACGATGAAGCGCATGGGCTCACGCGAGCCACGCGCCACAGCGGCGAAAGAGCCCATGCCCAAGGCTTCGATCTCTTTGGGGCCGAGCACCTTGCACGTCATACGCTTGTGCTTGGCCAAACCTTGTGCCACCTTGCCCAATTGGGTCGGCGTGGCTACGTTGGCGGGACGGTTGCCCCACTCTTTGGCCAAAGCCACGCCCGCCACTTGGGCGCAGGCTTGCTCAAAAGCGGGTTTGGCTGCTTTGGTCATGGCCGCGGTGGGCAAGGCCAAAATCACACGTTTCAACACAGCGGCTTTGGCCGAAGGCTTGGTGGCGGTGTAGGTGTAACTCGCGTCGGCCACGGCTTGAGCTGCGGCTTGCAAGCTCTGGGCGTTGGCATCGGGCAGGCACACGGTGATGTGCTTGGGTGAGGCAGCTTTCAAAGCGCCCATTGCGGCCGTGAGAGCTTGGCGCACGCGGGCGGCTTGGCCGTCGCCGGTAGACACCAAGACCAAGCGGGTGGCTTGCACATCGTGCGGATGCCACAAGGTCAGCAGCTTGCCCGCGGTGTCGTCCAGATCGCCCGCCTTGCGGGCATCGGCCACCCATTTGGCGATTGCGCCGGAGGGCAGCTTGGTGTCTGCGGAAAGCAGGACAATCAGGGCATCGGTTTTGTGATTGGCAGCGGCCACTGCATCCAGTGTCTTGAGCTCAAAGTTCATAATTGCGTCTTTCTTCTGCTCTGATGTTATTCCATTCCTCCATTCGCAAAGAGCTGTCTCGCAGCTTCGGCGCCACGCTCGTTGTCTTGGTCACCATCGTGATGACCATGATGCTGATTCGCACCTTGGGCCAAGCCTCACAGGGCAGCGTCAATCCGTCTGAAGTGAGTCTGGTGCTGGGTTTCACCATGTTGGGGCATTTGCCCACTGTGCTGACCATGAGCTTGTTCATTGCCTCCGTCGGCACCTTGTCGCGCATGTATTTAGACAGCGAAATGGTGATTTGGCTGGTCAGCGGCCGTGGCCTGCGGGCTTTTCTCAAGCCCATGTTGCACTTTGCGTGGCCCATGCTTTTAGGCGTGGCGGTGCTGGTGCTGCTGGTGTGGCCATGGTCTAACCAACAAATCAGCGACCTCAAAGAGCGCTTCGAGCGACGCGGCGACTTAGAGCGCGTGTCCCCCGGTCAGTTCCAAGAGTCAGCCAACGGCTTGCGTGTTTTCTTTGTCGACAAAGACAGCGTTGAGAACAAGCAAGGCAAAAACGTGTTTATCTCCTCCACCGACCACGGCAAGCAGGCCATGACCGCCTCCAAAGGCGGGCAAATTGACGTGATCGACGGCGAGCGGTTTTTGCTCTTGAACCTCGGTCAGCGCGTGGAGCAAAGCGTGGGCGAGTCGGACCTAAAAATCAGCGAGTTCGGCACCTACGGCACCCGCATTGGCAACGACGTCAAAGCCTCCGCCAACATCCCCGCCAAAGCCACCCACACATTTCAACTGATACAAAACCCCACGCCCATCAACCAAGGTGAGTTGGCCTGGCGTGTGGGCTTGGCGCTGGCCGCCGTGAACTTTGTGGTGATTGCGCTGGCCATCACCAGCGCCAACCCCCGCGTGGGGCGTGGCGGTAACTTGGCCTTGGCGCTGTTCATCTTTGTGGTCTATTACAACTTCATCAACCTCGGCCAAAGCTGGATTTCGGCCGGCAAGATGCCTTTGCTGCCGTTCATGCTGGTGTTGCACGGCGGCGTGTTGGCCGCAGCCACGTTGTGGCTCACCGTGCGCCACAACAGCTGGACGTGGCGTCAGCTGCTGGGCAGCCGCAAGCCCCAAGGGGCCACCGCATGAAAACCTTGCGCCGCCTCATCTACGGTGAAGTGTTGATCGCTGTCGGCTTTGTGGCCCTCAGCTTCTTGGCCCTGTTTTTCTTCTTCGATTTTGTGGACGAGCTGCAAGCCGTGGGCAAGAACAACGGCCAATACCAACTCAAACACGCCCTCACCTTCGTGCTGTTGTTGGTGCCCAGCCATTTGTACGAGCTAATGCCCATCTCCGTCTTGATCGGCACCATTTTTGTGATGGCCCGCTTGGCCCAAAGCTCCGAATTCACCATTTTGCGCACCAGCGGCCTCGGCCCCACCATGGCCCTGCGCAATTTGATGGGCCTCGGGTTGGCGTTTGTCGTGCTGACCTTTGCTGTGGGCGACTACCTCTCACCCCTGTGCGACCGTTATGGGCAACTGCTCAAGTCGCGCTACATGGGGCAAATCACCGTGGGGCAAACGGGCGCTTGGCTGCGCGAACGCCAGCCCGAACGCAGCTATGCCGTCAACGTGACCACCCTCACCCCCGAAGGCAACCCGCGTGGCATTCGGATTTTTGAGTTCAACAACGACGGCCAATGGGTGGCGCTGACCAAGGCCGAAGTGGGCCTGCTCGACCATGAGAATGCGTGGGAGCTGCAAAAAGTCGAGCGCGATGAACTGGTGCGCAGCAAAACCGCAAGCACCTTGAACCGCAGCTACCGCGACACCTGGACTTGGCCCACCGGCATCACCTCTGAAATGGTGTCGGTCGCGCTGCTCAAGCCCGACCGCATGGGCACCATCGACCTGTTTCAATACAGTCGCCACTTGAGCGAGAACGGCCAAAGTACGCAGCGCTTTGAAATTGAATTCTGGAAAAAAGTGTTCTACCCCTTGAGCTGTTTGGTCATGGTGGTGTTGGCCCTGCCCTTTGCGTATTTGCACTTTCGCAGTGGCAACATTGCCAGCTATGTGTTTGGCGGCGTCTTGGCCGGCATCAGCTTTTTCTTGCTCAACAACGTGTTCAGTTACGTGGGCAACCTCAACAGCTGGGCACCTTGGTTTGCCGCTGCTGCGCCGGGGTTGCTTTACTCCATGGCATCACTGGCGGCCTTTGGCTGGCTGGTGTTGCGTCAATAAGGTTTCGTCATGCACGCCATCATTTTGTTTGCCCACGGTTCGCGTGATCCGATGTGGCACAAGCCCATTCAAGCCGTGGCCCAGCGCATCGAACAGCGCGTGGCCCTTGACGGCGCAAGCACCGTGGTGCGCTGCGCCTACCTGGAATTGACCGTACCCGATCTGCCCACGGTGGCTCAGCAACTGGTCGACGAAGGTGCGACGAGTTTGGACGTGGTGCCTATGTTTTTAGGCGTGGGCCGTCACGCCCGCGAAGACTTGCCCGCGCTCATGCAAGCCCTGCGCGCGGCGCACCCCTCGGTCGACATCAGCTGCCAACCCGCCGTTGGCGAACGCGAGGCGCTGCTGGATTTGCTGGCCGACATCGCGTTAGGGCACGTTGCATGAACCTGCACCAGTTTCGTTTCGTCCAAGAGGCTGTGCGACGCAACCTCAATTTGACCGAGGTGGCCAAAGCGCTGCACACCTCACAGCCCGGCGTATCAAAAGCCATCATTGAGCTAGAAGAAGAGCTGGGTATTGAAGTTTTTTCGCGCCACGGCAAACGCCTCAAGCGCGTCACCGAGCCCGGCCAACATGTGCTGCGCAGCATCGAGGTCATCCTGCGCGAAGTGAGCAACTTGAAGCGCATCGGCGAGCAGTTCAGCGCGCAAGACAGCGGCACTTTGTCTATTGCCACCACCCACACGCAGGCGCGTTATGTGCTGCCCGTGCCGGTGTCCAAACTGCGCGAGGCTTACCCCAAAGTCAACATCAGCTTGCACCAGGGCGCACCCGGCCAAGTGGCCCAAATGGTGATGGACGAAGTGGCTGAAATTGGCATTGCGACCGAGTCGCTGGCCGATTACCCCGAGCTCGTCACCCTGCCCTGTTACGAGTGGGAGCACATGCTGGTCATCCCCAAATCGCACCCGCTGGCCTCCAAGGTGCGCATCTCGCTGGAAGATTTGGCCGCCGAGCCCATCATCACCTACCACCCCTCGTTCACGGGCCGCACCCGCATCGACAAAGCCTTTGCCGCCAAACAACTCACGCCGCGCATTGCGCTGGAGGCGATTGACTCCGACGTGATCAAAACCTATGTGCGACTGGGTTTGGGCGTCGGCATCGTGGCCGAAATGGCAGTCAAAGAAAGCTTGGACGACGACTTGGTGGCCCGTCCCGGCGCCCAATTGTTTGGCAAGAACGTGGCCCGCGTGGCCTTCAAGCGCAACGCCTACATCCGCAACTTTGTGTACGACTTCGCCGCCCTGCTCAGCGACCGCCTCGACCGCAACCTCATCCTCAAGGCCCTCGAAGGCCATGCCAACGACTACGACCTGTAAACCGCCATGACCACACCGCACCTGGACACCAAATTTCCCAAAATCGGCACCACCATCTTCACGGTGATGTCGGCGCTCGCCACCGAAAAAAATGCCGTCAACCTCGGCCAAGGCTTCCCTGACTTTGACTGCGACCCCAAGCTCGTCGCCTGCGTCAACGACGCCATGACCCACGGCTTGAACCAATACCCGCCCATGACCGGCGTGGCCGTGCTGCGCGAAGCGGTGGCTGACAAGATCGAGTCGCTGTACCAACACCGCTACGACCCAACCACCGAAATCACCATCACCGCAGGCGCCACCCAAGCCATCCTCAGCATCATCTTGGCCATCGTGCGCACGGGTGACGAAGTGATTGTGTTGGAGCCCTGCTACGACAGCTACATCCCCAACATCGACATGGCGGGCGGCGTGGCCGTGCGGGTGCCACTCACCCCCGGCACCTTCCGCCCCGACTTTGACAAGATCGCCGCGGCCATGAGCCCCAAGACCCGCGCCATCATCGTCAACAGCCCGCACAACCCCAGCGCCATGGTCTGGACCCGCGAAGAAATGCTGCAGCTGCAAGAGCTGTTGGCCCCCACCAACATCGTGCTCATCAGCGATGAGGTCTACGAGCACATGGTCTACGCGCCCATGCAGCACCTCAGCGCCTCCAGCTTTGCGGGCTTGGCCGATCGCGCCTTCATCGTGTCGAGCTTTGGCAAATCGTTTCACGTCACGGGCTGGAAAATCGGCTACGTGGCAGCGCCTGCGGCTTACAGCGCCGAGTTTCGCAAGGTGCACCAATTCAACGTGTTCACCGTCAACACACCGGTGCAATACGGCTTGGCCACCTACCTCAAAGACCCGCAGCCGTATTTGCAACTGCCCGCCTTCTACAGCGCCAAACGCGACTTGTTCCGCGCCGGTTTGGCCAACACCAAGTTTGAGCTGTTGCCCGGCCAAGGCAGCTACTTTCAGTGCGTGCACATCGATAAATTGGCCGTGCCTGAAAAAGACCTGAGCGAAGCCGACTTCTGCAAATGGCTGACCACCGAAATTGGCGTGGCCGCCATTCCGCTCTCTGCGTTTTATGCCGATGGTTTTGACCAACGCGTGGTGCGCTTTTGCTTTGCCAAAAAAGATGAAACCTTGAAACTTGCACTCGGCCGCTTGGCGCGCCTTTGAACCCGAATATGAGCCCGCATCTGAGCCAGCCTCTGCGAGATTAAGAACACATGCAAGCCTTGCTCAACGCCATCGCCACGATGGACCTGCCCACTGACGCCC
>CANBRM010000077.1 GCA_947371915.1 Comamonadaceae bacterium
TGAGCCAGATTGGCAACGTGGGCCCTGACTTGGGACAGAGCTACATCGTCGACGCCTTCATGGTGGTCGTGTTGGGTGGCGTGGGCCAACTGGCCGGCACGGTGTATGCCGCCATGGGTTTGGGGCTGATGAACAAATTGCTCGAAGGCGTGGCGGGCGCTGTGCTGGCCAAGATTGCCGTGTTGGTTTTCATCATTGTGTTCATCCAAAAACGCCCACAAGGTCTGTTTGCGATGAAGGGCCGAAGTGCCGAGGCTTGATATGCACACCACGACAACGACTATGAACACTGCGATGCAACTTCCTGAACCCGCACCCCTGATGAGTCGCCGTGCTTGGGTGGCTTTTTTAGTGGCACTCATCACGCTGTGCGCGGTGGTGCCTGTGCTTAACCTGTGGGTGCCCGAGGGCGGCCTGTTCCACATGAGCGACTATGCCGTGGGCTTGGTCGGCAAGATCATGTGTTACGCCATTTGCGCCTTGGCGATGGACTTGATTTGGGGCTACACCGGCATCTTGTCGCTGGGCCACGGCTTGTTCTTTGCGCTGGGTGGCTATGTGATGGGCATGTACCTCATGCGCCAGATCGGCATTGACGGCAACTACAAAAGCAACTTGCCCGACTTCATGGTGTTCCTCGACTGGAAAACCTTGCCTTGGCATTGGACCTTCAGTGACAGCTTCCTCGCCACCTTGCTGCTGATCGTGTTGGTGCCCGGTGTGTTGGCTTGGGTGTTTGGCTACTTTGCCTTTCGCTCACGCATCAAGGGTGTGTACTTCTCCATCATCACGCAAGCGCTGACGTTTGCCGCCATGCTGCTGTTCTTTCGCAACGAAACGGGGTTGGGTGGCAACAACGGCTTTACCGATTTCAAACGCATCTTGGACTTGCCCATTGCCACGCCCGCCATGCGCATGACCCTGTTTGTCCTGACCAGCGCTTGCCTTTTGGGCTGCTACCTGTTTGCCCGGTGGTTGGTGCAAAGCAAGTTTGGCCGCGTGTTGCAAGCCATTCGCGATGCAGAAAGCCGCGTGATGTTCTCGGGCTATTCCCCGCTGCCCTACAAGTTGACCATTTGGGTGATCTCGGCCGTGATGTGCGGCATTGCGGGCGCGTTGTATGTGCCGCAAGTCGGCATCATCAACCCGAGCGAAATGAGCACGGGCAACTCGATTGAAATCGCCGTGTGGGCGGCGGTCGGCGGGCGTGCTTCATTGATCGGTCCCATTGTGGGCGCCTTCTTGGTCAATGGCATGAAGAGCTGGTTGACCGTGACAGCCCCAGAGTTTTGGTTGTATTTCTTGGGCTTGCTGTTCATTGGCGTGACGCTTTATATGCCGCACGGCGTGGTGGGCCTGATCCAAAAACTGAGTGCCAAGAAGCAGGCAGGAGAGAAAGCATGACCCCCGATCTGTTTGAGCAAGGTACTGAGCGCTTGGCCACGCACCAAGCCCGTGCCGTGGCCGAAGTCACCTCGGGTGACCGCAGCGCGAGCTTTGGCCGCATTCATGCGCCTGGCTCGCTCGACTTGACCCATGGTCGCATCTTGTACTTGGAAGATGTGCATGTGAGCTTCGATGGTTTCAAGGCCATCAACGGTTTGTCGCTGGACATCGCGCCCGGCGAGTTGCGTTGCATCATTGGTCCCAACGGGGCGGGCAAGACCACGATGATGGACATCATCACCGGTAAAACCAAACCCGACTCGGGCCAAGTGTTCTTCGGCAGCACCATCGATTTGCTACGCCACAACGAACCCGAGATTGCGCAACTGGGCATTGGTCGCAAATTTCAAAAGCCCACGGTGTTTGAGCAGTTGACCGTGTTTGAGAACTTAGAGCTGGCCTTGAAAACCCACAAAGGTGTCGCGGCCTCGATGTTTTTCAAACTCAATGGCACACAACGCGACCGCCTGGGCGAGGTGCTGAAAACGATCCACTTAGAGGACAGCGTGGGCCGTCAAGCGGGCAACCTCAGCCACGGTCAAAAGCAATGGCTGGAGATTGGCATGTTGCTCATGCAAGACCCCAAGTTGTTGTTGTTGGATGAGCCCGTTGCCGGCATGACTGACTTCGAGACCGAGCGCACGGCCGAGTTGTTTTTGACGCTCAAGGGTAAGCATTCGCTGATGGTGGTGGAGCACGACATGAGCTTCATTAACACCATCTCTGACATCGTCACCGTGCTGTGCGAAGGCTCTGTGCTGGCGCAAGGCACCTTGGCGCAAGTGCAAGCCGATGAGCGCGTGATTGAGGTGTATTTGGGCCGCTGAAGCGTCTGCCAACACCGCCATCAGCCCAAGAACGAGACACACACCATGCCCCTCTTAGAAGTCAACAACATCAACCAGTACTACGGCGGCTCGCACATCTTGCGAGACGTCAGTTTCACCGCCGAGCTTGGCAAGATCACCGTGCTTTTGGGGCGCAATGGCGTGGGCAAAACCTCGCTGTTGAAGTCGCTCATGGGGGCGGTGCCCATTCGCAGCGGCAGCATCACATTCGATGGCTATGCCATAGAGCGCCACGCGCCTTACGAGCGCGCGCGCGCAGGCATTGGCTATGTGCCGCAAGGCCGCGAAATCTTTGCGCGCTTGACGGTCGAAGACAACTTGCGCATGGGCTTGGCCACGCAACCTGCGGGCACTGACATCCCCGCTGAGTTGTACGAATTGTTTCCAGTGCTGAAACAAATGCTGCACCGTCGGGGTGGCGATTTGTCAGGTGGGCAGCAGCAGCAATTGGCCATTGCACGTGCGCTGGCCTCGGGCCCCAAACTCTTGGTGTTGGATGAGCCGACCGAGGGCATTCAGCCCAGCATCATCAAAGACATTGGTCGCGTGATTCGGATGTTGGCCAATCGCGGCGATATGGCCATTGTGTTGTGCGAGCAGTACTACGACTTTGCCGAAGAACTGGCTGATGACTACTTGGTGATGGAGCGTGGTGAGGTGATTGCACGCGGGCCAGGCGCTGAGATGCAAGCCAAGAATGTGCGGCAGTTGGTAGCGATTTAAGTGGCGAAGTGGGGCGAAACGTCCTCGCTAAAACTGCTTCGTTAAGCCGCTTCTTTTCAGCAGCGTATGACATGGGGCAGTTACATCGCCCAAATGCGTGGGGGTTGATCGCCCATGGCCCACAAGCCTTTGCGCCATGCCGCCCACACGCTGCGCAACAGCGTTTGTGCAGGCTCTACCAAGGGTGAGAGCGTGCGCAGCACAATCACACGAGGGTGCGGTGAGGTCACGCCTGCATGTAGTCCAGCAGGGGCCTGTTCGGTGAACTCACGCGCAAGTGTCAAGGCCAAGTCACGACGCTCGCGTGGCAGGTCGGCACCACAAGCGAACACCAAGGTAGCGAGGCAACGTGCGCCCGCCAGCCCTAGCGGGCCGTTCAGCAGGCGCTCGTCTTGTGCGTCAATCAAACCGCGTTCCAACCAAATGCCCGATATTTCCAGGTGCTGTTGCAGCTGACCGCGTTCAAACGGCAAGTCGGCGTTGGGCAGGCCTAGGGCGGTGATGTCCCATGCCATCAATTCTGCCGTGGGCGCGAGGTCAAACACAGCGTGGTTGAGGCCGTGACAGCCGTTGTAGGCGATGGTTTCGAGTGGCAACCATTCCAAGCGGGTGTTTTCGCCCAACGTGGCATGCACTTTTTGCGTGGCGAGCAGGTTTTTATCGCTGCGGTAAAAGCGTGTGGCGCCTGGTGTGGTGACGAGGCCGTGTGATTGGGAGGCGAGGGTGACGGTGATGTCCAGCACATCGCCGCCGACCAAGCCACTGGGTGGGTGAACCAACACGTTGTGGCACACCGCATCGCCTTCGGGGTAGAGGCTTTGCAAGATGCGCAGCGGGCCGTCGTGCTCAAAACGCACCACCGTGCGTGGCCCTTGTCGTGCGTAGTCCAGCGCCAGTGTGGCGTGCCAGCCTTTGGCAGTCATCGGCCTGCGGCTTTGTCGGCTTTGACTTGTTTGGCGATGGCTTCAACTTGCTCGTTCGACATGCCGTATTTGGCTTGCAGTTTCTTGAGCTTGCGTTCTTCTTCTTCGGTCACGATGTCATCGGCCAAGACTTCGCGCACTTCCATTTCATAAAAAGTTTCGCGGCGTTGCACTTGGGCGGTGTAGGCGGTGGCGACCACACCGGTCAAGATCGCGGCCAAGGCGATGGCCAGCACTTGGGTGACCACCACCAAGATCGTGCCCACAAAAGTGACGGGGTCCACGTTGCCCCAGCCTGAAATGATGGTCAAGATGAACCAATGCATGGCGGCAGGGATGGATGGGAACACATCCGGTTGCTCGTGGCCTTCGATGATGTAGATCAGCGAAGAGAACAACAAACAGCTGATGAACAACAAAAACATGGCGGAGGAGAACGAGTCCCGCTCAGCTTTGACGGCTTCGAGCATGTCTTCCATGGCGCTGTTATAGCGAGACAGTTTGAAAATTCGCATCAAACGGAACATGCGCAACACGCGCAAGTCCGCCCCCGGAAAGAGCAGCTGCAAGTAAAAGGGCACAGTGCTGAAAAAGTCTACCAAGCCGTAGGGGCTGAACAGGTATTCTTTTCGACCTTTCCAAGGCGAGGCATCGTCGGTGGGGTATTTCTCGCTGTACGACCAAACCCGCAACACGAATTCAACCGAGAAGACGCCGACGCTGACCAAATCAAAGTAATGGAAGAAGCCTTCGTAGGCTTCATGGAATTCGTGAACGGATTCCAAAATGATGGCAATGACGTTGGCGATCACCAGTACCGCAATGAATATTTCGCAGGCATGGCTGGCCTTATCAGGCACGGCCCCATCCAAAATTTCGAATGTGCGGCGTTTGATGGCTTTGAGAGTACGCATGCTGGTCGATGTCATTCTTTTGCCGCTTTCTTGTCGGCTTTCACGCGTTCAACCATGACTTGTACTTCTTCATCGGTCAAACGGAATTGGTTTTGCAAGCGCTTGAGGCCATCGCGTTCTGCGTCGCTGATGTTGTCATCGGCCAACACCTGAATCAGTTGTTCTTGGTAAGCCGATTTCTTGCGCGACATTTGGGTCGCAAAGGCAGAGGCCACGATACCGGTCATGATCGCGGCCATACACACGCCTAAAAAGCCTGTCAGGAGTGCGATGATTTCGCCGGCATGTGTGACGGGTTCGACGTTGCCGTAGCCCGAGGTGATGGTGATGATGGACCAATAAATTGAGTGCGGGATGGAGCCAAAAAACTCAGGCTGTTCATGGCCTTCTGCAAAGTGCATGAGCGAGGCCGAGACGATGGTGGCGATCAACAACAAGAAGGCTGCAGAGCCAAAGGCGCGACGCTCGGAATGCACGGCTTGAAACAAATCTTGCAGCGCCGTGTTGTATTTGGAGAGCTTCAAAATTCGCAGCAACCGCAACACACGCAAGATGCGCAGGTCGAGGTAGGGGAAAAACATATGCAGGTAATGCGGCATGGTGGCAAAGAAGTCAACCAAACCAAAAACACTGAAGATGTAGCCGCGACGACCGCGCCATGCGCCGCCTTCTTCGGGTTTGTAACGTGCACCCAAGGACCACACGCGCAAGATGTATTCGAGGGTGAAAAACATCACGCTCCAAAATTCCAACTCATGAAAGAAGTCTTTGTAAATGGCGTGAATTTCAGGCACAGAGTCCAAAATCACGGCCGAGCAGTTGACCAACACCACGGTGGTGATGAGCAGTTCAACATACTTGCTGACTTTGTATTTGTGAGATCCGTCTAAGACCTCCATGAGGGAATGTTGGAAACCGGTAGTCATCGAAAAGAAATCATCAATCTGTGTATCAAAAGAGCCGAGTCACACGAAGGCGTCACGCTTTGCCCTGAATTTTTTGCCACAACGCGAATTCGGCATCTGACAAGCGTTGGCCTTGGACCGCGACTTCGTCAAACTTGCTGTTGTCGGTTTGTATACCCAGTTGTCGAATTTGGCTCAGCAGCATTTTGTAATGCTCGACAGCCAGCTCCGGTGTTTCTGCGATCTTGTGGATGGGCAGTGGGGTTCGTTCTTCGAGCTCGTGCTCTTGAATCACTTGGTCAATCAGCGCGTTGATTTCCTCGCTGGACAGGTGCAAGCGGGCAGCTTCGGCCCGAATGGTGGCTGCTTCCTCGTCATCGATGCGGCCGTCCTTCAAGATGCTAAACAAGTTGGCCTTGAGTGCATCACGTTCTTTCACCAATTCGTCGCTGAAGGCCGAGGCCAACAAAGCTGCGGGGATGGCAAAAATACCAATGCCTAACAAGGCCAGCACGATCGTCAAGGTGCGGCCAATCGGCGTGACGGGAGAGATATCGCCATAACCCACAGAGGCCAAGGTGATCACCGCCCAGTAAATGGCTGTGGGGATGTTTTCAAACTTGTCGGGTTGAGCATCGTGTTCAAACAAGTAGCCCAAGCTGGCGGTCAAGATGACCAACAGCAACATGATGAAGGCCGAGGCACTCATGATGGGCCACTCGCGCACCACCACTTTCACCAAAACGGCCGTGGCATCACTGCCGCGTGTGAGCTTGAGCAATCGCGCCAAGCGGAAGACCCGCAAGAACCGCAAATCAAACAGGTGGTGCAAAAACACTTCCAGGTAGAAGGGCAGCACCGCCAAAAAGTCGATGAAGGTCGATGGTGATTTGGCTTGTTTGATGCGGCCTAAGAAGGCGCCTTTGTAGCCGGGCTCTTCAACGCAGGAATACAAGCGCATGCAATATTCCACCGTGAAGATGGCGACAGCGACAGCGTCCAAGATGACGAATTGCAGGTTCAAGATGTAGTGCACGCTTTGCACGGACTCCAACACCACGGCAATCACCGACAACAGCACCCACACCGCAATGAACACTTCAAAAATGTTTTGCATGGTGCCGCCGTATGGGCTGGGGAACACCAAGGCATGAATTTTTTGACGGAACGTGCGGTCTTTGTTGAGTTGCTTGAACTCGGCAATCGCAGGTACAACCACGCGGAAGAGTTTCAAAATTCGCAGCAATCGCAAGAATCGCAACACGCGCAAATCGATCGGAATGAAGGCCTTCAAGTAGAAGGGGGCCACCGCCAAGAAGTCGATGATGGCAAATGGACTGGTGGCAAAGGCCAAACGCGAGTGCTTGGCTGTTTTGAACTCTTCGTCTTCGGGGGCTAAATAAAACCGAAGCAGATATTCGATGGTGAACACCGCCACGGAGAAGATGTCAAAAAAGTCAAACCAGTGCTTGTAGGGTTCATACACTGCAGGCACATGTTCGAACATCAGAGTGAACAGGTTGCCTACGATGAGGAAACTGATCCATTTGTCGATGTCTTTTTGAAAGTTACCGGGCAGGTTGGGGTCGAGTAACCAAGAGAAAAGCCACTTGCGCATCGGCAAGTCTCTGGAAACCTCGAGCTCTTGTGGCTGGCCAAGAATGGCCTGCATGTCGATGTCTTTGAGGAAATGGTTGGGTTTTGTCGCCATGATGAACCTCAGAATTCCAGCTCGGTGATTTTGATGGGGTAGCCGCCTTTGTCGCAGACGGTGATCCGAATCTGCATCTTGTAGTCAATCGGATCGCTCTCAACCAAGGGGGTGACCACAAAAGGCACGGGGGAGCCAGGGGGCGTGGGCATCAAGTCTTCCAACACGATGGCACCCATGATTTGACGGTCTGAGGGGGCGCATTGCGGCGCCAATTGCGGCAACTCGCCAAAGAAGGGGTTGCGTAAATCTTTCAGCTCGGTCTCAGCCATCAAGTGGGCCAAGCAGGCGCCCCACGTACCCGCCACAGGTGTGTCAGATTTAGAAGCATCTTGGGTGGGTTTGACACCACCTTTGCACGCAGGGTGCTTGAAATCTGGCTCGAACCGCGTGTTGCCGGCTTCGGTGAGCCATGTGGCCCAAGCTTCGCCATTGCGCTTGGACTCTTCGGTTTTGTTGCCTTCTCGGTAGTTCAGGACGCCGAGCCAGGTGACACAGACCAAGACGCCTACTAAAAACAACAGGAACAAGATGTCTGAGGTGGTGGGGCCGAGTGCCTTGTTCTCAGGCGTTTGGTCGTGGTTTGAGTCCATGGGGGTGCTGCCGTTGAGATGAAAAAATGACGATATTTCAGACAGAATTCCGCCAGAAATATCGCCTTGGCTATTTTTTCATGATATTCGCAAAATTATTGAATTTTTCGAATTTTCATCAGAAAAAATGAGAGTTTCAGGTCTCAGGCCCCCGCCAGCTGACTTTTCTTTCAGTGATCTTGCGAACCTCGGTGCGCCCAACCTGTGGTGTGCTTTTCGATGTAGCTGAACAGCTCGTACATCACCATGGCCATGGCGCCCACCACCACCAAGCCCGCAAAGGCCAAGCCCATTTGCATGGCGGAACCCGCCGAGATCAGCAAGTAGCCGATGCCTTCGTTGGCGGCCGTCATTTCAGACACCGTGGTGCCGACAAACGCCAAGGTGATGGCCACTTTGAGGGAGCCGTAGAAATAGGGCATGGAGCGGGGCAGGCCGACTTTGATCAACACGTCCCAGCGCTTTGCACCCAAGACGCGCAGTACGTCTTCAAGCTCAGGCTCCAAGGTGGCCAAGCCCGTGGCGATGTTCACCATGATGGGGAAGAAGCTGATCAAGAAGGCGGTCAAGATGGCGGGGCCCACGCCAATGCCAAACCACACCACCAAAATCGGCACGAAAGCGGCTTTGGGCAACGCATTGAAGCCGGTCATCAGTGGGTACACGGCAGCGTAGGCCAAACGTGAGCTGCCAATGACAAAGCCCAACAGCACGCCCACGACGATGGCAATGCCAAAACCCACCATGGTCACCCAGAAGGTGCGCCAAGCGTGGCCAGCGATCACGTCGCGAAACTCCACCATTTGCTGCCAAATGCGCAGGGGCGAAGGGAAGATGAATTCAGACACGTTGAAGAGCGAGCACAGCGCCTGCCAAATCAGCAAGGTGCCCACGAGCAAGCCCCAAGGTGCCCAAGTTTCGAGTTGTTTTTGAGTCATGGTCTGGCGTTCGAGTTACTGCTGAATGGCTGCGCCGGTTTTGCGCATGGCCCCAATGTGGCCGCGCAATTCGTGCACGATGTTGGTGAACTCGGGGGTGTAGGTCACCTCTAAGTCACGCGGGCGGGGCAAGTCGATGTCGCGTTTGACCACAAAGCGACCTGGGCTCTTACTCATCACATACACGGTGTCGGCCAAGAAGACGGACTCGCGCAAATCGTGGGTGACCAAGATGACGTTGAACTTTTGCTCCGCATGCAAGTCGCGCAGCGTGCACCACAGCTCTTCGCGGGTGAAGGCATCAAGCGCACCAAAGGGCTCGTCGAGCAGCAGCATCTTGGGCTCATGAATCAAGGCGCGGCAAATGCTGGCGCGTTGTTGCATGCCGCCCGACAGCTCCCAAGGGAACTTGCGCTCGTAACCGCCCAAACCCACGGTTTGCAGTAGTTTCAGGGCGCGTGCTTCGTACTCGGCTTTTTTGGCCTTGAACTGGGTGCGGTAAGGCTCCACGATTTCCAAGGGCAGCAACACGTTGTCCAGCGTGGTTCGCCAAGGCAGCAACGAGGGCGATTGAAACGCCATGCCGCTGATCTTGAGCGGGCCGTTGACGGGCTGACCATCCACATAAATCTCGCCACGGCTGGGTTTTTTCAAACCCGTGGTGAGCTTCATGAAGGTGGATTTGCCGCAACCCGAGGGCCCCACAATGGCGATGAACTCGCCTTGTTTGACCTGCAGGTTGATGTCTTCCACCGCAAAGTGGTTTTGTGCCAACAACTCATCGTTGTAGGCCAGCCAGACGTTTTGAAAGTCGACGAAGTGTTCAGGTGAAGCTGTCATTGGGGCAAGCCAATTTACTTTTTAGTTTTAGGTGCGGGCAACACGTCGAGTTCTTTGGCGGTGGGCAGAAAAGAACCGTTCCAGATGTCGTCGGCTTTGACGCGGGTTTTGGTGTTAAACGCATCAGACACTTGCGAGGCCATCAAGCTCAGGCGGGGGCCTTTGATTTGACCAAAGCCTTCGGCGCGTGCGTCCGGGCTGTTGATGACGGTGTCGATGGCCAGCTGCAAGCGACGCGTTTCCATCGGCACGTTGATGATGCCGTCACGCGCTTTCACGGTTTCGATGGACGCAGCCGGGTTGCCGATCACGTCTTTCATGCCCTTGGCGAACGCGGCCAAGAAGGCTTTCACGGCGGCTGGGTTTTCTTTCAGCATCTTGGGCGACGCGATGATGGCGTTGCCATAGAGCTTCACACCGAAATCGGGGTAAGGCAACACCACCACGTCTTCAGCTTTCACGCCACGGGCTTCAATGTTGAGCAAGGAGGTGAAGGTGAAGCCGGTGATGGCGTCCACATCGCCACGCACCAACATGGTTTCGCGCAAAGGTGGGTCCATCGCGGTCCAGGTGACGTTGGCGACGTCGTTGGCCTTGGCAAAAATCGGGAAGGCGCGACGGCCTGCGTCAAACACGGGCGCGCCGAGTTTTTTACCGGCCAAGTCGGCAGGGGTCTTGATGCCTGACTTTTTCAACGCCATCACCGAAGCGGGGGTGTTGTTGTAGACCATCATGATGGCCACGGGCTTGTTGGGGGCGTCGGGGTTGTTGGCGTGGAATTCCATCAAGGCCGCCAAATCGGCAAAGCCCATGTCGTAGGAGCCCGAGGCCACGCGGGTCACAGCGCCACCAGAGCCGTTGCCAGCGTCGACCGTCACATCCAGCTTGGCATCTTTGAAATAGCCTTTGGCGGCGGGCACCAAGAACAAGGCGGCGGGGCCTTCAAAACGCCAGTCGAGCTGGAATTTGATGGGAGTGGTTTGCGCAAAAGCGCTGCCAAAGCTGGCGGCCAAAGCCAAGCCGAGGGTGGTTTTCAAAAAGGTGCGTTTGATCATGAGGATTCCTAAAGCCGTGAACAGCATTGAATGGTGTGATGAACTTACTCTTGCAATAACGGTGCCCGCTTCTCAGCGCTCGGGGCCGTCACTTAGGCGCAAATTGTGCGCGAGTTTGGTTTGTATACAAAACAGGCTTGCACCAAGGTTGGGCTAGTGCACCTTGTGTGTGCATTTGTAGGGTTTCGCACCCACATGAAAAAAGCCAGCACGCAGGCTGGCTTTTGTGGAGAGGCGGGTGCCTTTTAGTGGCTGTCGGCTTGACGCGCAGCTTCGACCGCGGCTGCGTCGTCGGCCGAGGCACCGTTGAAGAACAGGTTCAGCAGCACTGCAGACAATGAAGCCAACAAGATGCCCGACTCAATGAGTGGGTGCAGGTTGTGTGGCATCCATTGTTTGAAGTTAGGGGCGATCAGCGGAATCATGCCGATACCGATGGAGATGGCCACGACCAAGCTGTTGAAGCGGTTGGTCTTGAAGTCCACGCTGCCCAAGATGCGAAT
>CANBRM010000078.1 GCA_947371915.1 Comamonadaceae bacterium
TGAAGTAATACATCATGCCCAAGAAGCCAGCGGTCAAGAAGAAACCCACCGCGTTGTGGCCGTACCACCATTGAATCATGGCGTCTTGCGCACCGGCATAGGCCGAATACGACTTCATCCAACCGGCTGGAATGGCCGCACTGTTGATGATGTGCAGCAGAGCCACCGCAATGATGAAGGCACCGTAAAACCAGTTGGCCACGTAAATATGCTTGACCTTGCGCGTGCCGACGGTGCCAAAAAACACCACCGCATACGACACCCAGACCACCGCAATCAGCAAGTCAATGGGCCATTCGAGTTCGGCATATTCCTTACCTTGGGTGAAACCCAGAGGCAAGCTGATGGCCGCAGCCACTATGACCAACTGCCAACCCCAAAAGGTAAAAGCGGCCAATTTAGGCAAGAACAACGTGGTGTGACAAGTGCGCTGCACCACGTAGTAGCTGGTGGCAAACAGGGCACTGCCGCCAAACGCAAAGATCACGGCGTTGGTGTGCAACGGACGCAAGCGGCCATAGGTCAACCAAGGGATGCCAAAGTTCAGTTCGGGCCAAGCGAGTTGAGAGGCAATGATCACCCCCACCAACATGCCAACCACGCCCCAGACCACCGCCATGATGGAAAACTGCCGTACAACGCTATCGCTGTAAACGGCCTGCTGTGATGAGTTCATCGGTCACCTTTCATTTTTTATCAGTATCACCAAAACCGCAGAGCTGGGTATTGATGCAAATCAATCGTCGCGAAGAATTCGTTCGCCTTCTTGCTCCACGCCTTCAAATTGGCCTTGATGGATGGCCCACCAGAGTCCACCCAAGATGCACAAAACCAAAATCACTGACAAAGGGATTAACAAAAACAAAATGTCCATCAAAACCCTTTCGTGAGCCTTAAAGCGTTCAACACAACCCAAAGCGAACTCAGGGCCATCCCCAAACCTGCCAGCCATGCGGGCAAAAACCCAAGCGCCGCAAGTGGCACACATACCGCGTTGTACAACGCAGCCCAAGCCAAGTTTTGCTTCACGACCCGCAACATGTGACGCGCCAACTTGACACTGCGTGCCACAACCAGCAGGCTGCCGCCCATCAAGACCAAATCTGACTTCGACTGGGCCAAAGGCACCGCATTGCCAAACGCCATGGAAACATGCGCCCCCGCCAACACCGGTCCGTCATTGAGCCCGTCACCGACCATCGCCACCTGCGCACCTCGGGCTTGCGCCTCTTGCATGCGGGCCAATTTATCTTGCGGTGAACAAGCCCCCACAGCATGCGCAATACCCACACCTTGCGCCACACGTTGCACCGCTTCAACTTGATCGCCAGATAACAACCACACATCGATGCCCAGCGCTTGAATATCTTGAACGGTTTGGGCCGCGTCATCACGCACATCTTCAGACAACTGCCAGCTGGCTAGCCAAGCGGTTTCGCTGCACAAGTGTACTTGGCAGGCTTGTGCGTATTCGGGTATTCCCTTACTTTGAAGTCTACAAAACTGAGCCGACCCCAGCCTCAACATTTCGCCAAAGTTGCCTTCTAAACCTTGGCCCATCACTTCGTGCACATCGCCCATTTCAAGGGCGCCCACATCGCCCGCCGCCTGATGCTCTGACACCAAAGCGCGCGACAAAGGGTGTACCGAATGTTGTGCCAAAGCTGCCGCCATCTGCAAGGCTTGTGCAGGCGTCGTGCCCTCTGCCGTCCAGACTTGGGTGATGCGCTGGCCATCACGCGTCAGGGTGCCGGTTTTGTCAAAAATCAAGGTGTCAATCTTGGCCAACGACTCCAAGGCTTGCATGCGACGCACCAACACGCCGTGACGCGCCAACGTGCCTGCCGCCGCCAACATGGCGGCAGGCGTCGCCAGCGACAACGCACAAGGACACGTCACCACCAGCACCGCCACCGCCACCATCAGCGCGTGGCTCGGGTTACTGGGCCACCACGCGACAGCCGCCAACGTGGCCATGACCAAAACACCGATCAAGAAAGGCTTGGCCACGCGGTCGGCGAGTTGGGCCAAACGTGGTTTTTGCAGCGAGGCATCTTCCATCAAGGCCACAATTTTGGAGAACTGCGTGCCTTCACCCACCTGCGTCACGCGCACCAGCACGGTTGCAGTGAGGTTGTGGCTGCCCGCCACGACGGTGTCACCCACGGCGCGCGATTGAGGCCGAGACTCACCGGTGAGCAAAGCTTCATCGGCCAAAGTTTGACCTTGTAAGACGACGCCATCGGCCGGAAAACTCTCACCCGCCAACACACGAATCACATCATTCACCAACACACGACGCACCGCGACACGCTCGAAACTGCCATCGGCGTGTTGTCGCTCGACGCTGTCGGGCAAGCGGTTCATCAACACTTCCAGCGCGCCCGCTGTGCGGTCACGCAATCGCAGCTCTAACCAACGACCGGTGAGCAAGAAAAAAACGAACATGGTCAACGAGTCGTAATAGACCTCGCCCCCGAATAGGCCATTGGGCTCAAACGTCGCCGCCGAGCTCAGCGCAAACGTGATCACCATGCCCAAAGCCACCGGCAAATCCATGCTGATACGCCGCTGGCGAATGTCGCGCAAAGCGTTGCTGAAAAACGGTCCACATGAAAAAAGTACCACCGGCAGAGTCAACACCCACGAGGCCCAACGCAGCAAAAAAACCATGTCTGGCGTGATGTCGCCCTCACCCGATACATAGGCAGGGTAGGCATACATCATCACTTGCATCATGCAAAAGCCGGCCACCAACCAACGCCACAAGGCGCGACGCGTTTCAAGTTGGCGGGCTTGACGCAAGGTGCTGTCGGCGGCAGGCAAAGCGCCATAGCCAGCTTGGGCAATGGCCGCCATCCACGTCGATGGCGAGACGCGCGCCTCCGACCAGACGATCTTGGCGCGGTGTGTCGCAGAATTGACCTCCGCAGATTGCACACCGGGCACGGCCAACAACGCATCTTCAATCGCAAACGAACAGGCCGCGCAATGCATGCCTTGAATCACGACATGCGAGTCCCACAGAGCATCGGCCGATTGGGGTGATGGGGGCGCGTGGGGTTGGCTGAATCGCAACCACTCTTGGCGGTCATCCAGCAAATGTGCCGTCGTTGGATCTGAATGCATATAAGGTGTAGCCTAGCGTGTCCTTCTTGCTTAAGCTTGACTTACGTCAAAACACGGCAAAAAGGAAACGCTAAGCTGGACCCATTCACAACAAGGAGTCACTGATGTACACACGAATTTTGGTCGCCACCGACGGATCGACCTTATCCAAAAAAGCAGTCACAAGCGCGATTGCCTTGGCCGCACTCAGCGGCGCTGAGTTGGTCGCTGTCAAAGTGACCCCTCGCTACCCACAAAGCTACTTTGAGGGATCGCTGCCGTTGAACCCAACGGAAGTGTCGAAGATCGAAACGCAGTGGGCGGATGATGCGAAAAAAATGCTTGACGCCGTGGTCAAAGCCGGCAAAGCCAAAGGCGTGACGGTCAAGGCTGTGGTGGTGAAGTCTGACATCGTGTCAGACGCCATCATTGCCACGGTCAAGAAGCACAAAGCTGACTTGGTCGTGATGGCCTCGCACGGTCGCCGTGGCATCAAGCGTTTGTTGCTGGGCAGCGAAACCCAGCAAGTCTTGACACACGCCAGCGTGCCTGTGCTTGTCTTGCGTTAAGCCTTAGCGATCAAGCGGTGATGCGTGACTTGGCTTCTTGGTACTCGCGCTTCAAGCGGGCCACCAATTCGGCCGTCGGCACCACCGCCTTGATCGCACCAATGCCTTGACCGCAGCCCCAGATGTCTTTCCACGCTTTTTTGGCATCGCCACCAAAGTTCATTTTGCTGGGATCGCTCTCGGGCAAGTTTTCAGGGTCTAAACCGGCATTTCGAATCGACGGTGCCAAGTAATTGCCGTGCACACCCGTGAACAAATTGCTCAACACGATGTCGTCTGACGTACTGTCGACGACCGCTTGTTTGTAGTCTTCGGCTGCACGGGCTTCGTCCGTGGCAATGAACGCTGAGCCAATGTAGGCAAAGTCCGCACCCATCGCTTGCGCCGCCAGCACAGCGCCGCCCGTGGCAATGGAGCCGCTGAGCGCGACGGGGCCATCGAACCACTCGCGAATCTCTTGAATCAAAGCAAATGGGCTTTTCACGCCTGCGTGTCCGCCTGCACCCGAAGCCACAGCGATCAAGCCATCAGCGCCCTTTTCGATCGCTTTTTTCGCAAACTTGTTGTTGATCACATCGTGCAACACAATGCCGCCGTAGCTGTGCGCTGCCTCGTTCACATCTTCACGCGCGCCCAGCGAGGTGATGATGATCGGCACTTTGTACTTCACGCACATCGCCATGTCGTGCTCTAAGCGGTCATTGCTTTTGTGCACGATTTGGTTGATCGCAAACGGCGCAGCCGGTTGGTCTGGGTGCTCACGGTTGTGCGCCGCCAAGGCCTCGGTGATTTCGATCAACCACTCTTCGAGTTGCTCAGCCGGACGCGCATTGAGCGCGGGCATAGAGCCCACCACACCGGCCTTGCACTGCGCAATCACCAACTTGGGATTGCTGATGATGAACAAAGGCGAAGCGATGACGGGGAATTTGAGTGAGTCAAACGCAGCAGGAAGTTTGGACATGAATTGCACTTTCAAAAAAGAAACGTACCTAAGGCACAGGGTTTTTGATCCAAGCAGAAATTTGCGCCACGGCCTCAGGTTCCATCCCAATATAGCCATGGTGGTGAAATGCTTCACACGGTGGGCCTGTCGGATTTTGTCCGCCATCGACCTCCATGTATTTCTTCACAGGAGAGGCAGTGAGTTTGGGTATCAACCGCTCTGCCAAATAGGGGGGTGTGATTTTGCAACCGTCTTTGGCATGCTGGTGAACCAATACGGGCACCAGCAATTTGTTCAAAGACAAATCAGAAACGGAGCCACCAAACTGTTGGCCTGTTAATGTCGCCGTCAAAACCACGCCATCAATGGAAACGCCCAAATCAATCCCTGCAGCTGCAGCACTGATCGTGCCTTGGCTGGTGCCCACCAACCACACAGGCACGGCGCTGCGTACACGAAGGTCTTGGACCACGGCACGAACATCCGTCATGTGCTCGGGAGATTGACGAAAAGTGGGTGTCAGCTTGGGGCTATCCGAAGGATTTCCCATGATTGCCACATTGAAGCCTGCCTTGACAAACTCCTCGCGACTGCGAATCAAGAAGTTGCCCGACTTCGGTTCGCCATCGCGATAGCCAATGCCGCCACTGCCACCAGAAAAAAGCAAAACGGTGGCCGTTGCACCGTCCCTAGGCATCCACCAGTAACTGAGGGTCACTTCAGACCGTGTGGCCAACGGGATCAAGCGGTCAGCCGCTGAGGCTGGCAGACCAACACACAAGGCCCATATCGCCATGCACAAAACACGTCGAAACAAACCCTGCATGCTGGTCAGTGTTGGCATCAGCTGCAATTTAAAAAGCGTCCAATGCCAACTCGGTCACGCTGTCAGCACCTTCGACGATGCTGTCACGCATGCCAGGCACTTTGACCAAGATGTGATCAGCGTAAAAACGTGCTGTGGTGATTTTGGATTGCATGAAGGCAGCCTCTTCGCCCTTGGCCAACTGCTCTTCAGCCACCAACAGCGCGCGCGCCATTTGCCAACCGGCCACCAAATTGCCCGTGAGCATGAGGTAAGGCACGCTGCCCGCAAACACAGCATTGGGACTGGCTTTGACACCCGACACTACAAAGTCAACCACGTTCAAAAACGCTTCGCGTGCCGCTTGCAAACGGGCAGCGACGGCTTTGGCATTAGCGCTACCGCTCTTGAGCAAATCGGCTTCAGTCTTGGCCACTTGTGCGGCAATGCCTTTGGCCGTTTGGCCGCCATCACGACCTGTTTTGCGACCAATCAAGTCGTTGGCTTGAATGGCGGTGGTGCCTTCATAGATGGTCAAAATCTTGGCGTCGCGGTAGTACTGCGCCGCACCGGTTTCTTCGATGAAGCCCATGCCGCCGTGCACTTGCACGCCCAAGCTGGTGACTTCCAAACTCATCTCGGTGCTGAAGCCTTTGACCAATGGCACCAAGAATTCGTAGAACGCCAAGTTGTCTTTGCGTGTGTCGGCATCGGGGTGGTGGTGCGACGCGTCATACGCTGCGGCAGCCACAGAAGCCATCGAACGGCAGCCTTCGGTGTAAGCACGCATGGTCATCAACATGCGGCGCACGTCGGGGTGGTGAATGATGGGCGCGCTGGTCTTCATGCTGCCGTCCACGGGGCGGCTTTGCACGCGATCACGCGAGAAGGCCACAGCTTTTTGGTACGCACGTTCTGCGATGGAAATGCCTTGCACCCCCACGGCGTAACGCGCGGCGTTCATCATGATGAACATGTATTCCAGACCACGGTTTTCTTGGCCCACCAAGAAGCCCACCGCGCCACCATGGTCGCCATACTGCAACACGGCTGTCGGGCTGGCTTTGATTCCCATCTTGTGCTCGATGCTCACGCAGTGCACATCATTGCGCGCACCCAACGTGCCGTCTGGGTTCACCATGAATTTGGGCACCACAAACAAACTGATGCCCTTCACGCCTTCGGGGGCGCCTTGCACACGCGCCAGCACGAGGTGGACGATGTTCTCGGCCATATCGTGTTCACCGTAGGTAATGTAGATTTTGGTACCGAACACTTTGTAAGTGCCATCGGCTTGTGGTTCTGCGCGGGTGCGCACCGCGGCCAAGTCGGAGCCCGCTTGGGGCTCGGTCAAATTCATGGTGCCGGTCCACTCGCCGGAGATGAGCTTCTCGAGGTAAGTGGCCTTCAATTCGTCTGTGCCCGCGGTCAGCAAGGCCTCAATCGCACCGTCCGTCAACATGGGGCACAAAGCAAAACTCATGTTGGCGGAGTTCAGCATTTCGCCGCAAGCCGCACCAATGGTTTTGGGCAAGCCTTGACCGCCGAACTCTGCGGGGTGCTGCAAACTTTGCCAGCCACCTTCGGTGAACTGGGCGTAGGCTTCCTTGAAGCCCGGTGTGGTGGTGACCTTGCCGTCTTTGAAGAAAGATGGGTTCTTGTCGCCCTCCCAGTTCAAAGGCACCAGCACCGACTCGTTCAACTTGGCGCACTCTTCCAGCACGGCTTGCGCGGTTTCTAAACCGGCATCTTCAAAACTGGGCAGTTGGGCGATCTGGTCGAGTCCGGCCAGGTGCTGCATGTTGAACAACATGTCTTTGACGGGTGCGATGTAGCTCACAGTGAGTCTCCAAGAATCAATACAAACAATAAAAAAGGCACTCCGCAGAGTGCCTTTTCAACCACAGCTTAAAGCGCTGCGACCAGCTCTGGCACAGCCACAAACAGGTCAGCCTCCAAGCCGAAATCGGCCACCGAGAAGATCGGGGCTTCCGCGTCTTTGTTGATCGCCACGATGACCTTGCTGTCTTTCATACCGGCCAAATGCTGAATGGCACCGCTGATGCCGCAAGCGACATACAACTGAGGGGCCACGATCTTGCCGGTTTGGCCCACTTGCCAGTCGTTGGGGGCGTAGCCCGCATCGACCGCAGCGCGGCTGGCGCCCATGGCGGCACCGAGCTTGTCAGCCAACGGGGTCATGACTTCGGCAAACTTTTCAGCAGAACCCAAAGCACGGCCACCTGACACGATGATCTTGGCGGCTGTCAATTCAGGACGGTCGCTCTTGGTGACTTCGCGTTTCACAAAACTGCTCTTGCCAGAGTCGGCCACAACGGCCACGCTCTCCACAGCGGCTGAGCCACCTGAAGCAGCGGCGGCATCGAAGCCCGTGGTGCGCACGGTGATGACTTTGACCGCGTCCAAAGACTGCACCGTGGCCATGGCGTTACCCGCATAAATGGGGCGCTCGAAGGTGTCAGGGCTGTCAACGCGAGTGATGTCGCTGATTTGCGCCACGTCTAATTTGGCTGCCACGCGTGGGGCCACGTTTTTGCCGCCTGCGGTGGCAGGGAATAAAAAGTGGCTGTAACCAGCGGCCACGGCCAGCACTTGAGCGGCCACGTTTTCAGCCAAGCCGTCAGCCAAGGTGGCGCCATCGGCGTGCAGCACTTTGGTGACGCCAGCAATTTGCGCGGCAGCGGCAGCAGCAGCGGCAGCGTTGTGGCCAGCCACCAACACATGGACTTCACCACCCAAAGCGGCAGCAGCGGTCACGGTGTTGAGGGTCGAAGGCTTGATGGAAGCGTTGTCGTGTTCAGCAATCACGAGAGATGTCATGGTGTTTCTCCTGCGTAGTTCTAATTAGATGACTTTGGCGACGTTTTTGAGCTTGTCGACCAAGGTGGCCACATCGGCCACTTTGATACCAGAGCTGCGCTTTGGCGGCTCGTTGACCGACAAGGTCTTGATGCGCGAGGTCACGTCCACGCCGAGGTCTTCGGGCTTGAACACGTCGAGTTGTTTCTTCTTGGCCTTCATGATGTTGGGCAAGGTCACATAACGTGGCTCGTTCAAACGCAAGTCGGTGGTAATCACAGCAGGCAAGCTGATCGACAGGGTTTCCAAACCGCCGTCGACTTCGCGGGTTACGCTGGCTTTGCCCATGGCATTTATGCCACCTGCGGTGTCGACTTCCACTTTGGACGCGAACGTCGCTTGGGGCAAGTCTGCCAAAGCAGCCAACATTTGGCCGGTTTGGTTGCAGTCGTCGTCAATCGCTTGTTTGCCCAAGATCACCAAGCCTGGCTGCTCTTTGTCCACCAAGGCTTTGAGCAACTTGGCGACCGCCAAAGGCTGCAGTTCTTCAGCAGTTTCCACCAAGATGCCACGGTCTGCGCCGATGGCCATGGCCGTGCGCAAGGTTTCTTGGCATTGGGTCACACCGCAAGACACGGCGATGACTTCGGTCACCACGCCCTTTTCTTTCAAGCGAACCGCTTCTTCGATGGCGATTTCATCAAAGGGGTTCATGCTCATTTTGACGTTGGCGATGTCCACGCCTGAGTTGTCCGACTTGACACGAACCTTCACGTTGTAGTCCACAACGCGTTTGACAGCGACCAATACCTTCATGGCAAAAGCTCCAAGTTTTGAGTAAAAACAGATTGACGTTTACGTAAACGTCACATTGTAGGGTTTAGGGACGGCATTTTTTAGAACGACCGTGCTTTTTTGGCTATTGTGCACAAAAAATTGGCGCTTCACGTGCGAAGCACCACTTCCTGTGGTGACTTCACCAACAACACACCAGCCCCACGCAACGCCGCTAAAACAGCGATATTGACGCCAGAGCGTGCAGAAGATTGGCCATTGGCTGGGTCGTCCATCCAAAAATTGAGGGTAAAGCGTAGGCCTTGTGGTGCCACTTCGGCCAGCAAAGCCACGGGCGGAGGCTCGGGCATGACGCGCGGCGCGCTAGCCGCGGCGGCCGTCAGCAACGCTTGCACCTGAGCCACCTCGCTCTCTAACCCCACCCAGAAGGTGCAAGTTTGGAGCATGTTGGTGCTCTCCAGTGAGAGGTTTTCCACCCGCTGCGTGATCAGCAACTCGTTGGGCACCACCGATTCGCTGCCGTTGTTGGCACGCACCAAGGTGTAGCGGGTTTTGATGTCGGTCACACGGCCTTCAAAGCCGTCCACCCGCACGTAATCGCCTATACGCAGCGAACGCTCTAACAAAATGACAAAGCCGCTGACATAGTTGGCGGCCAACTTTTGCAAGCCAAAACCAATACCCACACCCAAGGCGCCGCCCAAAACCGACAGCGCGGTCAAGTCCACCCCCAGTGACGACAACGCAAACAACGCGCCAATCAACAACAACGTGGCCCGCAACGCGTTAGCCGCCACGCGGCGCATCGACAAATCAGACACAGCACGGTTCAACAAGCGGTGCTCAATCGTGGCGGAGAGCCACAAGCTCAGCACCAACACAAAGCTCGACGTCAACACCACATCAATGATGTGCATCACGCTGACCCGCGTCTTGCCCAAGGTGAAGGTGAGGCTGTCCAGCTCATCCATGGCAGGCGCTAACAGCCCCGTGATCCACAACACCGCCAAGCCCCAAGCGAACCAAGACACCACGCGTTCTATGGCCCGTGCGCTTTGCGACCCAGGAAAAACCGCCGTCAACACCCGCGCCATCACCCGAATGATGACCAGCGACACCAAGATGGGCACCACCACCTTCAGCACCGGCGCATGCTGCAGTTTGAGCAAACCGAGCTTCAGCCCAAACGTCAACAACAGCGCCAATGTGGGAAACAACACACCATCCACAACACGGCGACCAAACAAGATCGAACGGTGGCCAAGGCTACCGCGCCCCAACCCCCAACTGATGCCCCAAGCAAGCGCCAAGCACGCCAGCAAACCCAGCAACTCCAACCCAATGGCGGGGCTTTGTAAGTCCAGCCACAACTCCTGCAAATCACTCATTCATTTTCGTTTTCGTTAAATATCGGCCAACACACGCAAATGCGCTTCCACGCTGCGACTCAGGGCGCTCAAGTCATAACCGCCCTCCAAACAAGACACGATACGCCCTTGAGCATGACGCAAAGCAATTTGACGCACGCGGTGGGTGATCCAGCTGTAATCTTGCTCGGTCAAGCCCATCTGGCCCATGTCGTCTTCGCGGTGGGCATCAAACCCCGCGCTGATAAAAATCATCTCGGGCTTGAACTCTTCCAAGCGCGGCACCCAATACGTTTCAATCAACTCGCGCACATCCATGCCTTTGGTGTAGGCCGGTACGGGAATGTTGACCATGTTGGCCGCTGGGTTCTCTGCCCCGCTGTAGGGGTAAAACGGGTGCTGAAAAAAACTCACCATCAACACACGGTCGTCGCCCGCCAAGATGTCTTCGGTGCCGTTGCCGTGGTGCACATCAAAGTCAACCACCGCCACGCGCTTCAGACCGTGGCGCTCCAGCGCGTATTTCGCCGCAATCGCCACGTTGTTGAAAAAGCAAAAACCCATGGCTTGCTTGCGGGTGGCGTGGTGCCCTGGCGGGCGCACGGCGCAAAAAGCGTTTTCGAGTTCGCCGGCCAGCACCGCGTCGGTGGCCGCGATGGCAGCCCCAGCAGCACTGAGGGCTGCTTTCCACGTGTGCGCGTTGATGGCCGTGTCGGCATCCATGTGTGAATAAGCGGGGCCGCCGGCTTGCATGTCTTCTTGCAAGCGGTCGCTGGTACCACGCAAAGCCGCGATGTACATGCGGTCGTGGGCCAACTCAATATCTGCCAAGGGGGCTTCGGGGGCTTGGAGTTGCGTGAGGCCCAAATCCACGCCGGTGATCAGCAGGCGGTCGTTGAT
>CANBRM010000079.1 GCA_947371915.1 Comamonadaceae bacterium
TCATTCAACTTGGCACCTGACGTGCCTTTGGGGGATGCCACGGCAAAAATTGACCAGTTTGTTGAAAAGATCAAACTCCCCGCCACCATCATCACCAGTTACGGCGGCGATGCGGCGGTGTTCCAAAGCGGTCAATCCGGACAAATCATTTTGTTGGTCAGCGCGATTTGCGTGATCTATGTGCTTTTGGGCGTCTTGTACGAGAGCTACATTCATCCGCTGACCATTCTTGCAGGCTTGCCTTCTGCCGCGATCGGCGCCTTGTTGTTCTTGCGCATTTTCAACATGGATCTGACCATCATCGCGACCATTGGCATTTTGTTGCTGATCGGTATCGTCAAGAAAAACGCGATTTTGATGATTGACTTTGCGCTTGAAGCCCAACGTCAACACGGTATGACGCCTCGCGATGCCATTCGTTCGGCGTGTTTGACCCGATTCCGTCCGATTTTGATGACCACTTTGGCCGCCATGATGGGGGCTTTGCCCATCGCTTTGGGCTTGGGTGCTGGGGCTGAACTTCGCATGCCGCTGGGTGTCGTGGTGGTGGGGGGCTTGGCCTTTTCACAAGTCATCACGCTCTACATCACTCCCGTGATTTATTTGTACCTTGAAAAATACAGCGGTTCAGGCCCGATGGAAATTGCGCCAGAGATGATGCCTTGAGTCAAACAGGGGTGTTGTGATGTTTGATTTCTCCCAACTGCAATGCCCCGTGATTCAAGCACCCATGGCGGGCGGCGTGAACACCCCCCCATTGGCCGCTGCGGTGGCCAACGCGGGTGGGGTGGGTAGTTTTGGTTTTGCCTACAGCAGTCCCGAAAAAATCAGCGCAGATTTGGCGGCCACCCAAGCGCTGACGGCTGGGCACCTGAATGCCAACTTCTTCGTGTTTCAGCCGGTTGCACTGCCTGATGTCGAACGGCAAACCGCTGCTTTGGCCGCTTTACGCACCTTAGATTTACCCGAGGACTTAGTGCTCCGCGTGCCCCAAGCGCCTTTTTATCCGGAGTTAGAAACCTTGCTGCTGCCCGTGTGGCAGCACCGGCCCGCCATGCTGACCTTCCATTTCGGCATCCCGTCGGCCGTGGTGATGCAACACGCCAAAGCATTGGGCATCGCTGTGGGCATCACGGCTACCTGTTTGGCTGAAGCCAAGCAGATTGAAGCCGCAGGTGCCGACTTCATCGTGGCGCAAGGAATAGAGGCAGGTGGCCATCGTGGCACGTTCGAGCCCGATGGCGCTGACGATGGGCTGCCGTTGGACGATTTGCTGCGCGCGCTGGTACCGAGCATTTGTTTGCCGATCGTGGCTGCGGGTGCTGTGATGGACGGCGCAGACATTCACCGCGTGATGCGTTTGGGTGCGGCGGCCGCGCAAATGGGCACCGCATTTTTGTGTTGTGACGAGTCGGGCGCAAGCCCTGCACACCAGGCGTTCATTCGCCATGAGCACGCCAGAGGCACGGCCTTCACGCGTGGGTTTTCAGGGCGGCGGGCGCAAGGTATTGCCAACGCGTTCATCGCAGCGATGCAAGACCAACCGACCTTGCCGTTCCCAATTCAAAACACGTTGTCAGGCCCCATTCGCCAACGCGCCACTCAGCGCAATGATGGCGAGCACCAAAGCTTGTGGGCCGGCACTGCCTACCCAAAAGCGCAAGCCCTGCCAGCTGCAAGCTTGATGCAGCGTTGGGGTGCGGAGTTGCAAGCTTGTCGCCGCGCTTGAAGCTGGCCTGAGACGGTGCGGCCCGATGGCAGGGCCGCTTTGTGGCGAGTTTTAAATAGCGCCGTCAAACATCATCACATCCACCTCGTCACCCATGGCCACGTTGCCTTGGTGGTGGTGCAGCACGATGAGGCCATTGCCTTGCACCATGGAGCTCAGCACGCCTGAGCCTTGGTTGCCCGTGGTGCGTACTTGCAGCGTGCCGTCGTCGGCGCTGCTGACAAAGCCTCGTTGGTACTCCGTGCGGCCCGCTTTTTTCCGCAATGGCTCCAAGCTTTTGGCGCGCAGCATGGGCGCTGGCTGGGCGGTGCTGCCCATCATGCGCAAGAGCGCAGGGCGCACGAAGGCGAGGAAGGTGACCATCACCGCCACAGGGTTACCGGGCAAACCAAACAGCACCGATTTGCCAATGCGACCGACCGCCATGGGGCGCCCTGGACGCATGGCGATTTTCCAAAACGCCACGTCGCCGAGTTTTTTCATCATGGCTTTGGTGAAGTCTGCTTCGCCCACGCTCACGCCACCGCTGGTGATGATGGCATCGGCTTCTTGTGCGGCTTTGGCAAACGCCGCTTCCAAAAGCGCAGGCTCGTCGCGCACGACGCCCATGTCCAACACGTCACAACCCAGTCGTGTGAGCAAGCCAAAGATCGTGAAGCGGTTGCTGTCGTAGACCGCGCCTTCACGGGGCGACTCGCCCAAGCTCATCACTTCGTCGCCGGTTGAGAAATAAGCCACGCGCAAACGGCGGTGTACCCGCACATCAGGCAGGCCTAGGCTGGCGATCAAGCCGAGGGCGGCGGGCGTGAGGTGTTGGCCCGCTTTCAAGGCGGGTTGGCCTTGCATCAGGTCTTCGCCCAACAAACGGCGGTTGTCGCCGGCTTTCAAAAGCTTTGGCGGGATGGTGACGGTGGTCACATCGTGGTCACTGTCGACTTGGCAAAACTCTTGGGGTGCCACCGTGTCGAGGTTGTCGGGCAGTATGGCGCCCGTCATGATCTTCAAGCATTCGCCAGCATTGACTTTGCCTTGCCAGGCTTTGCCAGCCAAGGCGGTGCCTGCCACGCGAAGCGTGAGGGGCTGGTCGGCTTGCAGTTGTGCGGCGTCGAACGCAAAACCGTCCATGGCGGAGTTGTTGTGCGCGGGCACGCTGATGGGGGAGATCACGTCTTGGGCCAACACGCGGCCCAAGGCATCAAACAAAAACACGTCTTGCGCTTCACTGGCAGGCAGGGGGTGCGTCAAGTGGCTTAAAAAATCGCCCACTTGGCGCACGCTCAACGCTTGTGGATCGTAGCCTTGCAGGGCGGCGGCAATGTCGTCAAGGCTTTTCATGCGGGCTGAGATTCGAGGTTTTGCAACTCTTGCAAGGTGTTCACGTTGGCGAAGGCGAGGGGGTCGTCTTGTGGGGCATCAAAGGGCACCAGCACGGTTTTGTGTTGGTCCGTCCATGCGTCGATCTTGCGACCACCCGCGTGGGTAAAGGCCACCAAGCTTTCCAGCATCGCGACTTTCATGAGGCAAAAAACGGGTTGGCTGCGCAGCTCGGTTTGGCCTTGGGCATTGACTTCAGGGGCCGCTGCCATCGCCATGTCGGCATCCTCACGCACCAATGCTTGCGCCAAGCGCTCGGCCAAGTCCAGTGGCAAACGCGGCGTGTCGCAAGGCACGGTCAGCAAATACGGTGTTTCGCAGCGCTCTAGGCCGACCAAAAAGCCCGACAAGGGTCCCGCAAAATCAGCCGAGGCGTCGGGCCACACCGACGCACCAAACGACTCGTAGGCCGACAGGTTGCGGTTGGCGTTGACCATCACGGTTTCAACTTGTGGGCCTAAGCGCATCAAAGCGTGCAGGGCGAGGGGCATGCCGTTGAAATTTTGCAGACCTTTGTCGACCCCGCCCATGCGGCTGCCGCGTCCACCGGCCAAGATGAGGCCTGTGATGTCTTGAGGATGAATGGCGTCGGTCATGGCAATGGCTTTGGAAAGAGGGGGGTTAACCACCGATGTAGCTCATTTCCACGCGACGCACCGCAGGGGCGTTGTCGGCGGGCAAGCTGGCTCGGAGTTCAGAGTAACGGTCGTCACGTCGGTTCCAAATGTGGCCAATGGCCGAGGCGAGTTGGTCGTCGGTGGCGCTGTCTTGGCGCATCAGGGTGCGCAAGTCGTAGCCCTGGGAGGCAAACAAGCAGAGGTAGAGTTTGCCTTCGGTGGAGAGGCGTGCACGGTTGCAGTCGCTGCAAAACGCTTGTGTCACGCTGCTGATGACGCCCACCTCACCCAAGCTCGGGTCGAACTGACCGGCTGCATTGGCATAGCCCCAGCGTTGTGCGGTTTCGCCCAACGTGGTGGCGTCGAGGGCGATCAACGGGAATTCTTCTTGCAGTTTGGCAATCACGTCGGCCGAGGGCAGCACGTCGTCCATGCACCAACCATTGGTGGCACCGACATCCATGTACTCGATGAATCGCAGGGTGATGCCGCTGCCACGGAAGTGGCGTGCCATCGGCAAAATTTGGTCAATGTTGGTGCGGCGTTTGACCACCATGTTGACTTTGAGACCACTCAAGCGACCGTGTGCGTCAAGCCCGAGGCCCGCAGCTTTCGCGGCTTCGATGCCTTCCAGAACATCAGCCACTGGAAAGTCAACATCGTTCATTTGGCGAAACACGGCATCGTCTAAGCCATCCAAGCTAACCGTCACACGGTTCAGGCCCGCGTCTTTGAGCTGTTGGGCTTTGCGCTTGAGCAAGGAGCCGTTGGTGGTCAGCGTCAGGTCGAGCGGCGTGCCATCAGGTGTGCGGATGTTGGCCAGCTGGTCCACCAAGATTTCTAAGTTTTTGCGCAGCAGGGGCTCACCGCCTGTGAGTCGAATTTTGCGCACGCCGTGGGCCACAAAAACTTTGGCCAAGCGCGTGATTTCTTCAAAGTTCAGCAAGCTGCTTTGCGGCAAATAGGCATAGTCTTTGTCGAACACCTCTTTGGGCATGCAGTAGTTGCATCGGAAGTTGCAGCGGTCCGTCACACTGATGCGCAGATCGTGCAAGGGGCGGCCCAGGCTGTCGCTCAGCAAACCATGGGTGGCAATGGCCTGTGCGGGCACCGTGGCCACCAGGGATTGGAGCCGTTGATCGACTAAAGGAATGACGCGTTCTGACATGGCTTTGATTTTGCCTGATTGGCTATCCCCTCTTGCGCCATAGACGCGGGTGCGACACCAACTCGGGATAACCATGACCAAAGGCTTGAAGGGTAGCTCTCAGAATCACGGCATGTCTGAAGCCATCATCTTAGAAACCCGTGGACTCGTGAAAGAGTTCAAGGGTTTTGTCGCCGTCAACGGTGTGAATCTGTCGGTCAAGCGTGGACAAATTCACGCCTTGATTGGGCCCAACGGGGCGGGTAAAACCACGGTCTTTAATCTGTTGACCAAGTTTTTGATCCCAACGCGGGGTGAGATTTTGTTCAACGGCAAAGACATCACCGCCGACAAGCCCGCGCAGGTCGCGCGCAAGGGCTTGGTTCGGTCGTTTCAAATCTCGGCCACATTTCCCAATTTGACGGTGCTCGAAAACGTGCGTGTGGCCTTGCAGCGCGCCACAGGGCAATCCATGCATTTTTGGCGCTCCGAGCGGGTGTTGCATCAACTCAATGACCAAGCCATGGCGTTGTTGGACGAAGTGGATTTGCATGACATGGCCGACATCACCGCCGTGGAGTTACCTTACGGTCGCAAGCGCGCTTTAGAAATCGCCACGACCTTGGCAATGAACCCCGAGTTGATGCTGCTAGACGAACCCACACAAGGCATGGGCCACGAAGACGTAGGCCGCGTCACCGACTTGATCAAAAAAGTGGGGGCTAACCGCACCATTTTGATGGTGGAGCACAACATGAGCGTGGTGTCCAGCATTGCCGACACCATCAGCGTGTTGCAGCGCGGACAAATCATTGCCGAAGGCCCTTACGCCGTGGTGTCCAAGAACCCCCAAGTGCTGGAGGCCTACATGGGCACCAGCAACAACGAATTAGAGGGTGCCCATGTCTGAGCCTCAAGAGTTTTTACGCGTTTCCAATTTGCAGGCGTTTTACGGCGAGTCGCACATCTTGCATGGTGTGGACATGACCGTGAACCAAGGCGAGGTGGTGACCTTGCTTGGGCGCAATGGTGCGGGACGAACCACCACCGTGAAGTCGTTGCTGGGCTTGGTCGGCCGTCGCACCGGGTCTGTGAAGATCAATGGGCAAGAAACCATCACTTGGGCACCGCACCAAATTGCCCGTTTGGGGCTGGGCTATTGCCCAGAAGAGCGCGGTATTTTCTCTGCGCTGACCTGCGAAGAAAACTTGATGTTGCCACCCGTGATTGCCCCCAACGGCATGTCGGTGGACGAAATTTACGAGATGTTTCCCAACCTGCTGGAGCGCCGCGACAGCCCCGGCACACGCTTGTCTGGTGGCGAACAACAGATGTTGGCCGTGGGGCGCATTTTGCGCACCGGCGCTAAGTTTTTGCTGCTGGATGAAATTTCTGAAGGCTTGGCCCCTGTCATTGTTCAGACCTTGGCGCGCATGATTTTGGCGCTCAAGGCCAAGGGTTTCACCATCATCATGGTGGAACAAAACTTCCGCTTTGCCGCACCGCTGGCTGATCGCTTTTATGTGATGGAGCACGGCCAAATGGTGCAAGGTTTTACCGCCGCAGAACTGCCAGACAAGATGACTTTGCTGCATGAATACCTCGGTGTTTGATTTTTTCCTAGGAGACAACTTGATGAATCGCAAACTTATCGCAATGGCCGCCACTTTGGCATGTGCTTTCACAGGTGCAGCGCAAGCGCAAATTTCAGACGGCATCGTCAAAATTGGTGTGCTCAACGACATGTCGGGCGTGTACTCTGACATCACGGGCCAAGGCTCGGTGACTGCCGCCAAGATGGCCGTGGAAGATTATTTGAAAGCGTCCAAAAGCGCCTTGAAAGTGGAGGTGGTCGGTGCCGACCACCAAAACAAACCCGACGTCGGATCGAACATCACACGCCAGTGGTACGACGCCGACAAGGTCGACATGGTGGTGGACGTGCCCACTTCATCGGTAGCCTTGGCCGTGAGCCAAATTTCCAAAGAAAAGGGCAAGATTCACGTCAACACGGGCGGCGCCACGTCGGACCTGACAGGCAAGTCTTGCAACGCCAACACCATCCATTGGCTGTATGACACCTACATGCTGGCCAACGGCACAGGCAAAGCAATTGTGAAAAACGGTGGCAACACGTGGTTCTTCTTGACCGCAGACTACGCCTTCGGTCAAGCCTTGGAGCGCGACACCGAAGCTGTGGTGGTGAAGAACGGCGGCAAGGTGGTGGGCAAAGTGCGCACCCCATTCCCTACCCAAGATTTCTCGTCTTTCTTGCTGCAAGCGCAAGCGTCTAAAGCCAAAATCATTGGCTTGGCCAACGCCGGCGGCGACACCACCAACTCGATCAAGCAAGCCTATGAATTTGGCATCACCAAGGGCGGCCAAAACTTGGCCGGTTTGTTGGTGTTCTTGCCTGACGTGCACGCCTTGGGCTTGGAAAAGGCACAAGGCCTGTTGCTGACCGAAACCTTCTACTGGGATTTGAACGACGGCACACGCGCTTGGTCCAAGCGTTTTGCGTCGGCTAACGGCGGCAAGTACCCCTCAATGAACCACGCCGGCGTGTACGCCAGCGTGATCCATTACCTGAAAGCAGTCGATGCCGCCAAGACCGACGACGGTACCAAAGTCACCGCGCAAATGAAGACTTTGCCCACCGACGACGTGTTGTTTGGCAAAGGCACCATCCGCCAAGACGGTCGCAAGTTGCACCCCGCCTATTTGTTTGAAGTTAAAAAACCTTCGGAATCCAAAGGCCCTTACGACTACTACAAGCTGATGGCGACCATTCCAGCGGACGAAGCTTTCCGACCTTTGTCTGAAAGCGACTGTCCTTTGGTGAAAAAGTAAAACGAAACTGAGCAAGTCGAACGCACATCATGGAAATTTTTGGCATTCCCTCCCAAGCCCTGTTTGGGCAGTTGTTGATCGGGCTGATTAACGGTTCGTTTTATGCGCTGCTCTCGCTGGGTTTGGCTGTGATTTTCGGCTTGCTGAACATCATCAACTTCACCCACGGCGCACAGTACATGCTGGGCGCTTTTGTGGCGTATTTGGGCTTGAGTAAATTGGGGCTCAATTACTGGGTGGCGTTGGTGGTGACGCCGGTTTTGGTGGGCGCGACGGGCGTGGTGATTGAACGCACCATGCTGTCGCGGCTCTACAAACTGGACCATCTGTACGGCTTGCTGCTGACGTTTGGTCTGGCCTTGATCATTCAAGGTTTGTTTCGCAATGAGTTTGGTTCCTCGGGCATGCCGTATCCGGTGCCGGAGGTGTTTCAAGGCGTGTTCAATTTGGGCTTCATGTTCTTGCCCAAATACCGCGCTTGGGTGATTTTGGCGTCGGTGGTGGTGTGCTTCTCGACCTGGTACGTGATTGAGCGCACCAAGCTGGGCGCGTATTTGCGGGCGGCCACTGAGAACCCGAGTTTGGTTCAAGCCTTCGGCATTAACGTGCCCCGCATGATCACCTTGACCTACGGCTTTGGCGTGGGCTTGGCCGCTTTGGCCGGTGTGATGGCAGCCCCTATTTACCAAGTGAACCCGATGATGGGCGTGGACATCATCATCGTGGTGTTTGCGGTGGTGGTGATTGGTGGCATGGGCTCCATCATGGGCGCGATCTTGACGGGCTTTGGACTCGGCTTGGTGGAGGGTTTGACCAAGGTGTTTTACCCCGAAGCCTCTAACACTGTGATTTTCGTCATCATGGCCATCGTGCTCTTGATCAAGCCCGCAGGGCTCTTTGGTACCCAAAAGTAAGACTCCCATGCGCAACCCTTCGCTTTCTGCTGTTCCCGTCAAATCGATGACGCACCAATGGGTGGCGTTTGCCATCATGGTGCTGGCGTTTGCCATTGCTCCGATTTGGATTTATCCCGTCTTCTTGATGAAGGTGATGTGCTTCGCCTTGTTTGCTTGCGCTTTTAACCTGTTGATCGGGTTTGGCGGACTGCTGTCGTTCGGACATGCTATGTTCTTAGGCACCGCAGGCTATGCCGCGGCCCATGCGGCCAAGGTGTGGGGCTGGAACCCCGAGCTGGCGGTGTTGTTTGCTACCGCGTGCTCGGCCCTGTTGGCGGCCGTGACAGGTTTGTTGGCCATACGTCGTCAAGGCATTTACTTCGCCATGATCACCTTGGCGTTGTCGCAGATGGTGTTTTTTGTCTATTTGCAAACACCGTTCACGGGCGGTGAAGACGGCATTCAAGCGGTGCCACGTGGCCAGTTGTTTGGCTTGTTTGACTTGTCGAATAACACAGCGATGTACATGTTTGTGATGGCTGTTTTCTTGATCGGTTTTGCCATGATTTGGCGCATCGTGCATTCACCGTTTGGCCAGATTTTGAAAGCCATTCGCGAGAACCAAGACCGCGCCATTTCGCTTGGCTACGACACCGACCATTACAAGTGGGTGGCGTTCATCATGTCGGGTGCCATTGCGGGTATGGCGGGGGCCACCAAGTCGTTGGTCTTTCAACTCGCGTCGCTGACCGATGTGCATTGGTCGATGTCGGGCGAGGTGGTGCTGATGACGCTGGTTGGTGGCTTGGGCACTTTGTTTGGCCCCGTGTTGGGCGCGGCAGTGATTGTGTCCATGCAGAACTATTTGGCCCACTTGGGTGCATGGGTGACCATCATCCAAGGTTTGATCTTTGTGATCTGCGTGATGGCGTTTCGACGCGGCATCATTGGCGAGATCGCCAACTGGATCAAAAAACCGCTTTAAATTCAGTTCATCACTGCGGTGAGATCTCATAAAAAAACCGCCTAGGCGGTTTTTTTATGTGTTACAGCCTGATCAGCGGATGAATTGTTTGACGTAATCTGCCCCCAAGCCGACGGCTTCAAAGTGGGCCCGGTATTTCTCGATGCGGGTGAACACATCGTCATAGCCGGTGGCGTTGCCTTGGGTGTCAACGTACATCAGCGAGCCATGAACGGTGAACATGGTGACCATGTCTTGGCAATCGTCGGGCACCACCAAGGTGTGGGTTTCGCCGGGGGGCTCGAACACATAGCTGCCTTCTTCGGCCACCCAGTCGTGCTCAAGATACAGCCATTTGCCACGCAACACATGGGCATGCACTTGACCGGAGTGGCGATGGCGCTGCAAAAGGCCTGAGCGCTTGACTTTGAGCAAGTGGATGTAAAAACCGCCCGACACATTCAAATGCAGCGGTCGCGACCAAATACCCGGTGCCACGGGTGCCCACAGACGCTCGTCGGTGGTTTGTACGTCATGGATCACCATGTCAGGTGCCATGCCCCACGGCTGGGGCTTGGCGTAGGGCACACGGTCATCGGTGGCGGAGGGGGCGGTGTTGGGCTGCGTCACGGGGGCTCCAAGAAGTGAAGTTCACACCATAGGCTAGTGGGCAGGGCTTGTCAGCCTAATGGGCGACAGCGCCGGTGATCAATGGTTTTAGGCACGGTTGAATTGATCGTCCCCAAAGGCGCAAGCCCCATGAAAGTAAAATCAGACTTAATCCCCGCTGTTTGTTTTAACTTTTCTAACGAGACACCATGTCCCTTGATAACGTCACCCCTGGCAAAAACGTCCCTGAAGCTTTTAATGTGATCATCGAAATCCCGATGAACGCTGACCCCGTGAAGTACGAAGTGGACAAAGAGTCTGGCGCTTTGTTCGTCGACCGCTTCATGGGTACGGCCATGCATTACCCCACCAACTATGGCTATGTGCCCCAAACCATCGCTGGCGACGGCGATCCTGTGGACGTGTTGGTCATGACACCGTTCCCCTTGCCACCTGGCGTGGTGGTGCCTTGCCGTGCTTTGGGCATCTTGATGATGGAAGACGAAGGCGGTATGGACGGCAAAGTGCTGGCAGTACCTACCGAGAAGATCTTGGCCCGTTACAGCAACATCCAATCGTTGGCTGACATCCATGAGTTGCAGTTGCAGCAAATTTCGCACTTCTTTGAGCACTACAAAGACCTCGAAAAAGGCAAGTGGGTCAAGGTCAAGGGCTGGGAAGGCCTTGACGCTGCCAAGAAAGAAATCTTGGACGGCATCACCAACTACAACAACGCCAAGTAATTTCTGGCGCTGAACACCAAGCCCGCCTCGGCAACGAGTGCGGGCTTTTTCATGCCTGGGCCTTACGTTTTATTGCGGCTCGTTGTGTTTGAAGGGGCTGCGCGCGGCCAAGTGGTCGAGGTAGTTGTCGATGCCAGCAGCCTCGCGTTCTAAAAATCGTTCGACGGCATCCGCAAAGGCGGGAT
>CANBRM010000080.1 GCA_947371915.1 Comamonadaceae bacterium
CGCAGCTTGGCCATGTCGGGCACGGCCAGCTCATTCACTGCGGCTTCATTGCGTACGTTCTTGGCGAAACGTGGGCCTTCGCCTTGGGCGAAAGACAGGCCCAAGCCCATGGCATCGGGCACGGTCAAGATGTCGCTGAACAAAATGGCGGCATCAAGCGGGTAGCGCTCGAGCGGCTGCAAGGTGACTTCGGTGGCGAAGTCGGTATTGGTGGCCAAGCCCATGAAGCTGCCGGCCTTGGCGCGCGTGGCGCAGTACTCTGGCAAATAGCGACCGGCTTGGCGCATGAGCCAAACGGGGGTGTGGTCGGTGGCTTGGCGCATGCAAGCGCGTAAAAAGGTGTCGTTTTGGAGTGGTGCAAACATGGCGACATTGTCGCCGACGTGTGGCTCAGCGCCGTTGACGGTGCTCAACCATCAAGCATTTGTCTTGCACGACGATGAGGCCAGCGGCTTGGGCATGTTGCGCAGCGACCTCATTCACGATGCCTATTTGCAGCCACAGCGATGTCGCGCCAATGGCGATGGCCTCGGCTGCGATGGGGGGAATGTCGGCGGCATTACGAAAGCAGTTCACCATGTCGATGCGCGCGTGCTGTGCGGCTTCGGTGAGTGTGGCGTAGGCTTTTTCACCCAAGACCTCGGTCGCATTCGGATTGATGGGCACGATGCGAAACCCTTGGCCTTGCATGTACTGACTCACCCGAAAACTGTCGCGGTGCGGCTTGGGCGACAGACCCACCACCGCGATGGTTTGGCAATTTGCAAGACTTTGCTGAATGGCGGTGTGTGTCATGGCTTCAGGGGCGTTTGGGCACGGGCAATGCAGCCAGGGCGTCGTGCACCTGTCGCACGCTGAGCAGTTCGGACAGCACCAACGGCGTTTGACCCGGTGCGTACAGCACATACACCGGCACGCCGCTGCGTCCCAAAGAGGTGAGCGCAGCGGTGATGGCGGGGTCGCGTCGCGTCCAGTCGGCACGCATGAGTGTGACTTGGTGCGCGGCAAAGTCGGCCATCACCTCGCTGTTGGCGAGGGTTGATTTTTTGTTGATCTGGCAGGTCACGCACCAAGCGGCGGTGAAGTCGACAAACACAGGGCGGCCTTGCGCCAAGCTTTGCGCTACGGCGGCTTCGGACCAGGTTTGCCATGTGTGCTTTTGGGTGCTGGCGATGTCGGAACGGCTGTTGTCCGAGGCCCCGTTGGGGGCTGCGCTGATTGGGGTTACGTCGTACGCTGGCGCGCTCAATTCTTCAGCAAAGCCAAACGCGCCCCAAGCCAACGCAGCGGCCATCAACCCAGCCAATACGCGTGCCGCGGGCGTGCGTTGTTGGAGCGCCCAGACGAACGCCGCGAGCAACAGCAAACCGCCCAGCGCAAACATCGTCGCATCCAAGCTGGTTTGTTGACCTAGCACCCACAGCAGCCACACCACGGTGGCGAGCATGGGGAACGCCAACAGCTGGCGCAGCGTGACCATCCACGGGCCGGGGTGGGGCAGCAGGCGAGCTACGGCGGGCACGAAGCTGGCGAGCAAATACGGCGCAGCCAGACCCAAGCCCATGGCCACAAAAATGCTCAGCGCTTGCCAAGTGGGCAGGGTCATCGCCAGACCCAAGGATGCGCCCATGAACGGCGCGGTGCAAGGCGAGGCCACGGCCACAGCCAGCACGCCCGAGAGCGCGGCGTCCATGACGGGGTGTTTGTATTGAAAACTGGCCACGCGCGAGGGCAAGATTTGCCCAAACTCAAACAGGCCAAACAAGTTGAGCGCAATCAGCGTGAAGAACGCGGCCAGCACGCTCACGACCAAGGGCGACTGCAGCTGAAAGCCCCAGCCCAGTTGTTCGCCTGCGGCACGCAAGGCCAACACGCCAGCGCCCAGCGCCAAGAAGCTCAGCACCACGCCGGCGGTGTAGGCCATGCCCGCCACGCGGTGTGCCCGGTGCGCGTGGCTGTGTTGCGCAAACCCCAGCAGTTTGATGGCCAACACAGGCAACACACAAGGCATGAGGTTAAGGATGAGGCCGCCGACGAAGGCACCCAAAAGGGCCAAGAGGAAGCCCACCAAGCCTGCGACGCCCTGCAAAGGCGCGCTATTGCTTGGCGACGTGGCCACGGTCGTTTCAGAGGCCGGCAGTTCAGACACCGCAGGCCAAGCCTGTGTGACGGGCGCAGACACCGCAAAGCCTTGGCGCTCAGCCCCCTCGGCGGTGGTCAGCAAAAAGCCAATTTGCTTGGGGTCGCTCAGACGCAAATTGCTGAGTGGCAGCTGCACCGTCCACGCATCGCCTTGCCACGATTGGCTGGCGCTTGGGTGCTGCTCGGCCGCAGAGGCCACCAGTTCTGCGGTATCTGGAAACACATGCAAGGTTTTGCCTTCCAGCGACGCAGGCAAGCCGCTGACTTGCAGCACCAAGCGTTGCGCTTCAAAACGGGTGGTGGCTTTGACATTTGGCAAGGACTTGGGTTGCGCAGTCAACACAGCCTCAAACGCCGCCGCGTTGGATGCCAAGCTGCTGTTGACAGGAATGCGCAAGGCGAAGTCGCCTTCTTGCGGAATGCACTCAAGGCGGCACACCAGCCAGTTGGCGTGCAGCTGAATGTCTAGTACTTGTGTGGCGTTGGTTTTGAACTGCTTCGTCACGGTCAGCGGCACAGCCAACAAGACGGTTTTTTCAAAGCCGTAGTTGGTCAAGTTGCCCGCTTTGAGTTTGTGCGGCAGCGGCCACTGCACGTCGCCAGCGGTGATGCCTGCGGGCAAGTTGAGTTCGATTTGCGTGGGCAAGCCCGAGTCGCCGGGGTTGCGCCAATAGGTGTGCCACTCAGGCTGGTGTGTGAGCTGCAAGCCCACCCACAGTGGCTGGCCGGCCTGCACGCCTTGTGGCGCATGGGCCAGCAACTCGGCGTGTAACTGCGGCGTGCTGACCACGGCGCTGGGCAGGCCTTGCGCCCATGCAGAGCCGAGCAAGCAGCTGAGCCACCAGAGACGAAAGATAAGTTTGAACATGCACCAGATGTTACCTAGCGGATTCAGGCGGTGCGCCACAGGGGCCATGGCAGGAAAGTAAGATGGCCACCATGACTGCGCACCCCAGCACACACACCTCTCAGGCCTTGGCCACGCACCGTTGGGCCGAGCTCAACACCCGTGACTTCGCCGCACTTGACCCCGCCCGCACCGTGGCCGTTTTGCCTTTGGGGGCAACCGAGCAACACGGGCCGCACCTGCCGTTGTCGGTGGACACGGTGTTGGTGGACGGCGTGGTGAATGCCGCGTTGACCCACTTGGCCGCCTCTGACCCCGTGCTGGTGTTGCCCACGCAAACGGTAGGCCTCAGCACCGAGCACACCGCGTTTGCAGGCACGCTGCATTTGTCGCCGCAAACCTTGATTCAAGTGTGGTGCGACATCGGCGCATCGGTGGCGCGCTCGGGTGTGAAGAAGCTCTTGATGTTCAACGCCCACGGCGGCAATGTGGGGCTGATGGATGTGGTGGCGCGTGAGTTGCGTGCCCGGCATGACTTGATTGTTTACAGCAGCAGTTGGTACAACTTGCCACTCGATGGTTATGTGATGGGCCAGTTCCCCGCAGACGAGCACCGATTTGGCATTCACGCCGGCGATATCGAAACCTCCATGATGCTGGCGCTGTCGCCCAGTCGCGTGAACATGGCTGAGGCTCAAAACTTTGCATCCACTTCACAAGATCGCGCCAAGCAGTACGCCATTTTGGGCAACGGCAAAAGCGCCAAGTTGGGCTGGCATATGCAAGACTACAACCCACAGGGCGCTGCGGGTAATGCAGCTGCCGCAACGGCGGCCAAAGGTGAGGCACTGGTGCACAGCGCAGGTCAGCAACTGGCCTTGCTGCTCAAAGAATTGGTGGCCTTGCCGTTGAGCACGATCCGCGTGTGACGGCGCGAATCGCCCAAGTGCGTACACCGGTGGGTGTTCGGCTCGGGCGCTTTAAGCGAATGTGATCCAGTCTTTGTGGCTGGGTGTTTCTAAGTGCGCCACGCTGTTGAAGCTGACGAGGCTGAGGCGTTTGGGGTTGAAGTTGAATTCACTCACCGCGCTGTTGCGCAGCCGTAAATTCAATTCAATGCTGGTCTCCGGGCTGGTGCGCAGCACATGCGCCGCCGCCGTGGCAATGGGGCCGCCGCTGGACACCAGCAACACATTGCCCTCGCACTGTTGGCGAACGTGGTCGAGCGCCGACGTCACCCCTTTTACAAACTCTAGATAGGTGGGCATACCTTGCGGGCTGACCACCCCGGCCATCCATTGCGCCAAGCCGTCACGCAACAAACGGAAATGTTGCTTGTAGCCTTCGGGGGTGGTGGGCTTGACCAGTTCGCCCGGCTGGACGGTGCGGATGATGGTTTCGCTGTCGTATTCGTTGAGGCCCGGCCAAACCAGTGCGTCGTGTTGCGTGCCTAGGCCCTGCTGAATGCCTGCGAGCGTTTGCGCGTGGCGCTTGAGCGCGCCCGTGATGACCGCGTCAAACGTGATGCCTTGCGCGCGCCAGTGCTCGCCTAGGCGTCGGCTTTGTTGCTCGCCTAAGGGGCTGAGTTGGTCGTAATCGGCAGCGCCCAATGAAGCTTGCCCGTGGCGCACTAAGTAGATGTTTCCCATGGTGATCAATCAAGTTATAGACCATCATTTTGAAGATAAAACAACGCGTCATCAGTCTCGGCTGCGACCCTTGCAGGCACTTTCTCCGCGTGCTGAACCTGCGGGACATGGGCCGTGATTTTTGACAGACCTGCTATTCATAATGCACAAGCTTTGATGCTTGACAGGTCGCACCGTGACCTGATTTGTCTTTTCACAGGATGCTCGCTATGCCCCATATTCCAGCCTCTGCCGCGCTGTCTCATTTGCGCGTGATTGACTTGACGCAAGTGCGCGCTGGCCCCACTTGCTGCCGTCAATTGGCCGACTGGGGCGCCGACGTGGTGCAAGTGCAAATGCCCGAGCACATGCGCGGCGACGACACGCTGGGTGGGCAAGAGGGCTCGGACTACCAGTACACCCACCGCAACAAACGCTCGATCACGCTCAACCTCAAAGAGCCCGAGGGCATTGCGATGCTCAAGCAGCTGATCGCCAAGGCCGATGTGGTGGTCGAGAACTTCCGCCCGGACGTGAAGTTCCGCCTGGGCATCGACTACGACAGCCTCAAGGGCGACAACCCCGGGCTGATCTACGCCAGCATTTCAGGCTTTGGGCAAACCGGCCCGCTGGCCCAGCGCCCGGGCTTTGACCAGATTGCCCAAGGCATGGGTGGCCTGATGTCGGTCACAGGCCAACAGGGCGAAGGCCCGATGCGCGTGGGCATCCCGATTGCCGATTTATGCGCAGGCATTTTTGCGGCGCAGGGCATCTTGGTGGCGGTGATCGAGCGGCAAAAATCTGGCCAAGGCCAGTGGCTGCACACCTCGCTGCTCGAATCGATGGTTTACATGATGGATTTCCAGACCTCGCGCTGGTTGATCGACGGCGAAGTGGCCACGCAGGCGGGCAACTTTCACCCGACCAGCATCCCCACAGGCGTGTACAAAGCGCGCGACGGCTACATGAACATCGCCGTGTTCGGCTCCAAGATTTGGGAGCGCTTTTGCGACATTTTGGGCGCGCCGCAGTGGGTCACTGACGAGCGCTACAAAGACAAACCGATGCGCTCGGTCAACCGCGACGCGCTCAACGCCGAGATCAATGAACGCCTGGCCGCACAAGACTGCGCATACTGGATCCAACGCCTGAACGATGGCGGCGTGGCCTGTGGCCTGATCAACAGCATGGACGCGGTGTTTGAAGAGCCGCAAGTGCAGCACCTGAAGATGGTCAAAGACGTGGTCTCGCCCCACCAAGGGCCGCAGCGGCTGGTGGGTCAGCCCGTGCAGCTCGAGCGCACACCCAGCACCATTGCCCGCACCACACCACGGCGCGGTGAGCACAGCGAAGAAATCTTGGGCGAGCTGGGCGTGAGCGCCGCAGACCTGGCCCGCCTCAAATCCACCGGAGTCTATTGATGAGCGACATCACCTACACCTCACCCACCGAACGGGTGAACACCTGGCTGGACGGCAGCACGCTGTTCATCGAGTTCAACAACCCCGCACGTCACAACGCGCTGAGCGTGGACATGTGGGAGGCCGTGCCCGCGTTGCTGGACTTGGCCGAGCAAGACAGCCGCGTGCGCCTGGTGGTGTTCAAGGGCGCGGGCGAAAAGGCTTTCGTGTCAGGCGCCGACATCTCGCAGTTTGAAGACATGCGCGCGGCCCAAGAGGCCGTGACCCGCTACGAAGCCATGGCCGAAGCCGCGCTCATGGGCATCTACAACTTTTCCAAACCCACGCTGGCCTGCATCAAGGGTTATTGCATTGGCGGCGGCATCAACGTGGCCATCAGCTGCGACATGCGCATTGCCGCCAGCGACGCGGTGTTCTCGGTGCCTGCAGGCCGCCTGGGCCTGGGTTACCGTTACTCGGCCATGAAGAACCTGGTCGACCTGATCGGCCCGGGCGCGGCCAAGGATTTGTTTTTCACGGCGCGCCGCATCGACGCCGCCGAGGCGCACCGCCTGGGCCTGGTCTCGCGCATCGCACCTGTGGAAGGCTTGGCCGAGCTGCTGGCCGAATACACCCGCGCACTCGATGAAAACGCGCCGCTGACCCTCCAGGCGGCCAAGTTCATCACGCGTGAAATCCTCAAAGCCTCACCCGAGGCCGATTTGGCGCATTGCCAGCAACTCATTCGCGGCTGCTTTGACAGCGCCGACTACGCCGAAGGCCGCAAGGCTTTCATGGAAAAACGCAAACCTGCTTTCAAAGGCGTCTGAGCGTTCAGACACGCCACGGAGAACACACATGAAGTCTTATTGGATGATCTCGGACGACAGCGGCTCACGCTTGGAGCTGCGCGATGTCGACACCCCCCAGCCCGGCGCAGGCCAGGTGCTGGTCAAAATGCACGCAGCCTCGCTCAACCGGGGTGAGTTCATCCACGGCCACGGCCTGCACGCCGCAGGCAGCGCCAAAGCCGCAGGCATGGAAGGCGCAGGCGAAATCGTGCAGCTGGGCGAGGGCGTCACAGGCTGGAAAGCGGGCGACCGCGTGATGGGCCGCTGCCCCGGCGCGTTCTCGCAATACGCCTTGATGGATGTGCGCGAGACGATGCCTGTGCCCGCACGCCTTAGCCTTGAAGAAGCCGCCTCGATCCCGCTGACCTTTTTGGTGACGCACGATCTGCTGGTGCTGCAAGGCCAGCTGCAAGCGGGCCAGTGGCTGCTGGTCAACGGCGTGTCGTCGGGCGTGGGCGTGGCCTCTTTGCAGATGGCCAAGGTGCTGGGCGCCAAGGTCATCGGCACATCGGGCTCGCAGGCCAAACTCGACCAGCTCCAAGCCCTGGGGCTGGATGTGGGCATCTGCACCCGTGCCCCCGACTTTCACGACGCGGTGATGCAAGCCACCGAAGGCAAGGGCGCCAATTTGGCTGTGAACACAGTGGGCGGCACGGTGTTTGCCGAGAGCTTGCGCAGCCTGGCGTTTCAGGGGCGCATGGGCATTGTGGGTTATGTGGACGGCACGCTCACAGCGCCGATTGACCTCGAAGCCCTGCATGCCAAAAGGCTGACGGTGTTTGGTGTGTCCAACAAGCTGCGCACACCTGCCCAGCGGGCCGACGGCATCGCCAAATTTGCGGCGCAAATCTTGCCCGCCTTTGCCGATGGCCGCATCCATCCCATGATCGACCGGGCTTTCGACTTTGACGCCATGCCGAAGGCCAAGGCGCACATGGAAAGCAATCAGCACACGGGCAAGATTGTGCTGCGCATCGGCTGACGGCACCGCCTACGCGGAGGAGACACACGATGAACAAACGAACAGCACTCGTCGCCCTGGCTTTGACCCTTGTTGGCGCTGGTGTGCAAGCGCAGTCAGGTGCCCCCTACCCGAGCAAACCCATCAAACTGGTGGTGGGTTTTGCACCCGGCGGCGCTGCCGACCATGTGGCCCGCTCGATGAGTGACGCTTTTGGCCGCGCCTTGGGCAACAGCGTGGTGGTCGAAAACCGCGCCGGTGCGGGCTCGAGCATCGCGGCAGAGATTGTGGCCAAGGCCCCGGCCGACGGCTACACCATCCTCATCGCCAGCCCCAGCAGTATTTCGGTGAATCCAGCATTGAATCCCAAGCTGGGCTACACGGCCAAAGATTTGGTGCCTGTGACCAAAATCACCTCTTCGCCTTTGGTGATCGCGGTCAACCCCAACATCGGCATCAACACGCTTCAGGACCTGATGGCCCGCGCCAAAAAGGAGCCCGGACGCATCAACTACGCCACCTCGGGCAATGGTTCGGCGCCACATTTGGGCGGGGCGCTCTTCACGCAACTGGCCAATGTGGACTTGACGCACATCCCGTTTCGTGGGGGTGGTCCGGCCATCCAATCGCTGATCGCGGGTGATACACAAGTCACCTTTGGCACGCCGCCCTCGGTGTTGCCGATGATGCAGGCCGGACGGCTCAAGGGTCTGGCCGTCAGCACGCGCGAACGCACGGCACTGGTGCCGGGTGTGCCGGGCATGCGTGAGGCAGGGTTGCCCGACTACAGCATCGAGTTTTGGTATGGCATTTTTGTGCCCGCCGCTACCCCTGCGCCAGTGGTGAAGAAGATTTTCGAAGCTGCGCAATCGGCGATGGAGCAGGCCAACGTGAAAGTTGCATTGGCGCGCGATGGCACGGACGTGGATGTGTCAAAGTCGCCCGAGCAGTTTGCGGCCTTTTTGCAAGAGGATGCAAAGTTCTGGGTGAAGTTGGTCAAAAGTGCAGGCGTGAAACTCGACTGATAAAGGGGGCGCTCAACATTGAATGGATGAAAGAGCGCTGCACGCCTGCTGAATGGCAAGGCCCTAGATCACCTTGACGTGTCTAAGACCTTGTGTGCCGCCAGCATAAAGATTTCAGCCCTGCTTATGCAGGCGAGGATAGTTGCTCCCAGCGTTCAAGAGCCAGCATCAACGCGTCTTCAATCTCAGTGTCGCGTTTGTGAATTTGCGCCACTTTGGCAGGGTCGCTGGCGTAGAGGTTGTTGTCACTCAACGCCGCTTGAGTTTCCTTTTGCTCTGCTTCAAGCGAGGCAATGAGCGCAGGCAGTGTTTCTAGTTCGCGCTGTTCTTTGTAGCTGAGCTTGCGGGTTTTGGTTGCTGCTGAAGCCGATGCCGATGCGGGCTTCGGTGCTTCTGCTGCGGCCGTTTTGACTGCCACTGGTGCGGCTGGCTTGGCTTGTGGCGCAAGACTGCGTGCGCGTTCAGACTGGATGAGCCAATCTTGCACGCCGCCTTCGTACTCGCGCCAGAAGCCGGGGTTGTCCTCGGTGGCTTCAAACACCAAGGTGCTGGTGGCCACGTTGTCGAGGAAAGTGCGGTCATGGCTGACGATGAACACGGTGCCGTTGTAGTTTTGCAGCAGCTCTTCGAGCAGCTCTAGCGTGTCAATGTCCAAGTCGTTGGTGGGTTCGTCCAGCACCAGCACGTTGGCTGGGCGGGCAAACAAGCGGGCCAGCAGCAAGCGGTTGCGTTCGCCACCCGACAGCGAGCGCACGGGTGATGTGGCGCGTGCTGGGGAGAACAAGAAGTCGTCCAAGTAGCTCTTGACGTGCTTGCGTTGCGTGCCGATTTCGATCCATTCGCTGCCAGGGCTGATGAAGTCTTCCAGAGAAGCATCCATGTCCAAACCATTGCGCATTTGGTCAAAGTACGCGACTTGCAAGTTGGCGCCTTGGCGAATCTTGCCGCTGTCGGCTTCGAGCTCGCCCAAGATCATTTTCAGCAAGGTGGATTTGCCTGCGCCATTGGGGCCGATCAGACCAATCTTGTCGCCGCGCAAGAAAGTGGCGGAGAAGTTCTTGGTAATGACTTTGCCGCCGAAGGCTTTGTCCACCTCGGTGAGCTCGGCCACGATCTTGCCTGTGGGGGCACCGCTGGCCACGTCAAGCTTGACACGGCCTACAGCGTCGCGGCGCGCCTCGCGCTGGGCGCGTAAGGCTTCGAGTCGACCAATGCGGCTCTGGCTGCGCGTACGGCGGGCTTCCACGCCTTTGCGAATCCACACTTCTTCGCCAGCCAACAGTTTGTCGGCCTTGGCGTTGATGACGGCTTCTTGCGCGGCTTGCTCTTCCTTTTGCAATTGGTATTGCGAGAAGTTACCGGGGTAGGTCAGCAAATGGCCGCGGTCTAATTCGACGATGCGTGTGGCGACCTTGTCTAAGAAGGAGCGGTCATGCGTGATGGTGATGATGCTGCCCTTGAAGTCAATCAAGAGCTGCTCTAGCCACTCAATGCTGTCGAGGTCCAAGTGGTTGGTGGGCTCATCTAGTAAAAGCACATCGGGCGATGTCACCAAAGCTTGTGCAAGCGCCACACGTTTCAGCGTGCCGCCAGAGAGCGCGTTGATGCGTGCATCAGGGTCAAGGTGTAAACGGTGCAAAGTTTCTTGCACGCGCTGCTCCCAGTTCCAGCCATCAAACATTTCAATCTCGTTTTGCATGGCTGTGAGGTCTCCCTCGCCAGCGCAGTACTGTTCGATCAGGTGGATGATGCGGGCTAAGCCAGCACTGACAGACTCAAATACGGATGCGTTGCTGTCGAGTTGCGGCTCTTGGGCGACGTAGGTGACGCGCAGGCCTTGTTGCACGCGCAAATCTCCATCGTCAGGCTTTTCTATTCCGCCTAGGATGCGTAAGAGAGATGATTTGCCAGCACCATTGCGGCCAATCAGGCCAACGCGCTCAGCGGTTTCAAGGGAAAACTCTGCATGATCAAGAAGAGC
>CANBRM010000081.1 GCA_947371915.1 Comamonadaceae bacterium
TGCTGAGGCGGCATCATCACCGTTTTGGCGGTGTAAATATTGGGCAACAGCAAAGCGACCACCACCGCCACGGCAGTGAACAAGCCCGTTACTTTGAGGATGGTTGCCTTCTCTTCACCCAAGGCGATGGCTAAATCGATGAGGCTGATTTCGTCGTCTTCAGGCAAGGCTGTTTGGCTGTGGGCGATTGTTTGCTCGGTCATGCTCGTGCCCATCAGTTACGCAAGGTTTTGTAGGCAGCAGCACCCAAGCCAAGCTGATACAAAATTTGGGTGATGTCTTTGGTGTTGCGAATGACGGCGCTCCAAGTGGCTTCGCGGTCTAGCTTTTCGGGCAACACAATGGTGTCGCCAGGCATGACCTTGGTGCTCAGCACAGGGTTGCCCCACGAGCCAGCGGACGTGACGGCGGAGCCATCAGCGCGAATCAAAATAACGCTATCGCGGTCGGCGCTTTGGCTGACGCCTGCCACTTTGAGGTATTGCTCCACAGACTGGTCTGCCTTGTAAAGCAAGGCCGACTCGGTGTTGACCGAGCCGAACACATACACAAAGTCTGGGCGGCTGGGCACTACAAAACGGTCGCCGTTTTGCAGGCGCAGATCTGGCAACTTATTGATGTAGTTGAACATGTCGGCTGGCATGTCCATGGCAATGCGGCCTTCGGGCTTGAGGCTGCGCACGCGGTCAATCGACTGGCGCTGCGCTTGCTGCGCCGCCAAGATGCGTGCTTGAGCCAGCGAGGCGTCGGTGCTGGCGCCCATGCTTTGGCTGATTTGCGCCACGCTGGCACTGGACTCGGCTTCTAGGCGGCGAATGAGTTTTTCTAAGTTTTCAGTTTGGCTTTTGCGCACGTCTTCGCGGTAGAACGAGGCACCAAACAAGTAGGCATCGTGCGTGAGGCCACCGGCACGTTGCAGCACGGTGGTTAAGGTTTCGCCGGGCTTGACTTGGTACACACCGGGGCTGGCCACTTCGCCTTCAATGCGCACCATGGCGCGACGTTTGGCCATGGGCACGCGCATATCGTTGACCGAGAAGACCGTCACCACATCGCCCGGCTGCAGCACTTGATTATCTGGGTCTTTGGCGTTGGCCAAGACACGGCCCAAGTTGAAGGGCACCAGGCTGACGCTCATGTCTTGGCGGTTGATGCGCTCGATGAGGGCATATTCCCAATTAATTTCGTCGTACGAATTACCGATGGATTCGGACAAGCTGGGAGCAGCCTGCCCTAACCTTTGTTGAGAAAATAACCTGGCTTGACGAGCATCACGTAACTCACGCGTGTTCTTAGAAGCAGCGGTGTTGCCAGACTGTGTTGCGGAAATAACACCTTCGCGTGACTGGCGATCAATTTGAGCTTCTAGCTGCGGGTCAGCCAACAAATCATCCGGAATCATTTCGCGCTCACGCAGAGCACGCTCGCGCTGATTGCTATCAAACAGCGCTTCGTTTTGGCGGCGAATGGAGTCGCGGCTGATGAGGGCTTCTTTGTTGGGAATGAGGTCGGTCACGCGCATGCCTTCGCGCCATGGCAGGCGGGTGGCTTGTGCCACGTTGCCGCGCAGGGTGACGGCATTAGCCATTTCGGGGGTGATGGCCTGCACGGTGAGCAAGTCGCCGTTTTTGAGCGCGGTTTTGAGGCCTGCGGCGTCGAGCGCAAAGCCTTCGACGCTGCGGGGCTGATTAAGGTTAGCGTTGATGCGCTCTAGGGTGACGCGACGGGGGTCGGCCACCACGGGCACGCCACCGGCGACGCTGAGCAACTGCTCTAAGGTTTCTGCACCGCTTTTAAGCTCGTACACCGCAGGGTTGTTGACCTTGCCCACCATGGCGATGTGGCCTGCAGCGGGGGGAATGAAGATGACGTCGCCATCAATCAGCTTGGCGTCTGCGCCATTGCTGCCTTGCGACAAGAAGCTGTAGAGGTCGAGCTCGGTCACCACTTGGCCGGCGCGCTTGAGCTGCACACGGCGCATAGAGCCATTGGCGTTGGGGCCGCCTGTGGCAAACAAACCGCTGGCCAAGGTGGACACGCTGCTGAGGGTGTAGCTGCCTGGGCGGCGGGCTTGGCCCACCACATACACGGTGATGGAGCGCAGGCTGCCTAGGCTGACGCTGAGCTGGAAATCTTTGTAGTACTTGCCCACGGCGTTGTGCAGCACGCCTTCGGCTTGGCCGGCTTTGACGCCCGCCAGTTGCACAGCACCCACGCGCGGCAGGGTGACCATGCCGTTACGGTCGATGGTGGTGCGCACGTCGATGTCAATCGAGCCCCAGCCACGGATGATGACTTGGTCGCCCGGGCCCAGTGGGTAGTCGGACGTCACGGGTGCGTTGTCGACCGGGGCGAAGGGGTTGCTGCCGGGGCGTTGGCTGCTTTGCACGTTGTCAAAGAAGCTTTGGCCGTAGAGGGGCAGTTTGAAACCGGTGGTTTCTAAGACGAATTTTTGGAAGTCGTTGGGCTTGAGGGCATCGACCAGTTGCTGGTTGTAGCCGCCTTGCAAGGTTTGTGCACCTTGTGCGCCCAAAGCTGGGGCACCAAAAGGGCTGGTGGGGTCAACCGCACGGATAGAGGGCACACCACCTGCGGACATGGCGCCAAGACCTGCGCCGCCTACTGCCGCACCCGCTGTGAAACCTTGGGTTTGACCTGTGGGCGCTTGTATGTTTTGCGCGTGGGCTGAAACCACAAAAAGCGACAGCACCATGGCTACCGCAGCACTTGAACCAAGCGCAAACTTCAATTGAGGCATTGAAAACATCTTTCGGTAAAAACAAAACACCTCGGCAATGTGCTGAGGTGTTGGCTAGTTTTTATTTTGAGGATGGATTATATGAAGAGAAAGTGACGTATTGGTGACTGCTCAAGTTAGGAATGGACGAATTCAGCATTCAATACATCATAAATATGAAAAATAAAGTTTTAATATTTGATGGTTTTTGCGTTTTTATTGAACTTATTGGAACTCACAAGGGCTGTAAGTTTTTATTTTTGTTATTTTTATAAATTATTTGAGAAAATTGCAAACTTGTTCACTTGGGAAGCAAGAAATCAATGTCACCGCCCTTTTTGTGATCATCGGCCCTTGAGCCAAACAACCAGACGCCCGCATCTTCGCCAAATGCTTGCGTGGCTGCGAAACGAATGGCTTGAACTTGATCGGGGGTGAGGCGCATGCTGAAAATATTACCTGTTGGTTGAATCTAACAACCCAAGCTCTTTGGCCTTTGAGTCGATGCAGCTCACGACCTTAAAGAGCATGGGTGTTGCATCACGCGCATTCAAGAGTGAGTCGAGAAACAAGCCGGCATCAGACATGTACTCGTGAACCAATAAATTTCTGAGCTTTCTCGCACCTACAAACTGGGCTGAGCTGTCTAGCCATTGCATTTTTTCAGCAAAAGCCAAAACATCGAGCATGGCTTTGGGTGACTCACCCAACAAGGCGGCAAAGCGAGGTATGAGTTTTTCACCAATGTGATCTTGCAAGCGCGCAAAGCGCCCCACAAAAGCATCTACTTTTTCGGCCATTTCTTGGTCAACCGCCAGTGCAACAACCCAATGGGTGGTAATAGCTTGGCTGAACAAGGTTTGATGTGTGTAGCGTAAATGCGCCACCTCTTTGCGTGCGAGATCAAGCGCCAACAAAGCAGGCTCAGCATGCTCAGGCAAATAAAGCAGCGTCACAACAAAACCCCGGTGCGGTTGGCAATTTGAAAAATAGGGGCGTCAGGGGTGTTGGGGTCTTTGAGCAAGACATCGATTTTTCGATCGCCCAATTGCATGACCAAAGCGCCGTAGAGGCGGCAGATGGTGGAGGCGCGATTTTGCTGCTTTGTGTCGGTTTCAAAGAGTAAATCGATGTCGCCCCCTCTGCGATCGTCCAAGGCCTGAGAGCCAAACACACGCACTCGCGCATCGTCACCGAGCTCGCGTTGTGCGACTAGGCGAATGGCTTGAACTTGATCGGGGGTGAGGCGCATGCTGAAAATCTTACAGCATGGACTTCTAGGGTGCAGCGCCTTATGCCACCACCGAGCCAAACCGACGCTCGCGCCCTTCAAACCAAGCCAAGGCTTTGTCAAACTCGGCAGCGTCGAAGTCGGGCCACAGGGTGTCGGTGAAATAGAACTCGGCGTAGGCCAGTTGCCACAGCATGAAGTTGCTGATGCGCGACTCGCCGCCGGTGCGGATGAGCAGGTCGGGCTCGGGCTGGCCTGCGGTGCTGAGGTAGTCGTTGAGTTGCTCAGGCGCGAGGTCGGCCACGCTGGCCGTGGGGTTGGCAGCTTGCCACGCTTGCACGGCGTTCAAGATGTCCCAACGACCTCCATAGTTGGCGGCGACGTTAAGGGTAAGGCGGGTGTTGCTGGCGGTGTTGGCGGTTGCCCTGCGAATGCTATCTTGCAGGGCTTGCGGGAAGCGCGAAATGTCGCCGATGACGTTGAGGCGCACGCCCTCGGCTTGCATGTTTTTAATTTCTTTTTCAAGGTATTGAATGAACAGGCCCATGAGGGTGGAGACCTCGTCGTCGGGGCGGCTCCAGTTTTCGGTGCTGAAGGCGAACAGGGTGAGGTGGCCTATGCCTTTGTTCAGGCAGTTTTTGACCAAATCAGGCACCAAGCTCGCGCCTTTGACGTGGCCCACGGTGCGCGGCATGAAGCGCTTTTTAGCCCAGCGGCCATTGCCATCCATGATGATGGCAACGTGTGCGGTACTTGTAATACTTTTGTTCATGACTCTATTTTATGGAGTGAATCCAAAGCCATGCGCAATTTTTGTGGCTGGCCGAGCAAATCGACCAAAACCAAGGCGCATTGATCGCCGTCGTGGTCTTGGAGATGTTCTTGGTAGGTGCCTTGCAGGCCCTTAAGAGGACCGTTGGTAATTTGCACGGTGTCGCCCACGCCAAAGAGACGGGCGATTTCAGCGGCTGGGGCTTGGCGCAAAAAGTCGATCAGGCTCTGCGGTGCTTTGGCGGGTTGGTTGCCAAAGCTGACCAGCTTGCTAACGCCCAAGGTGGAGCGGATGGGGGCCCAGTTTTGGTTGACGTCGTTCAAGCGAATGAACAAGTAGCGGCTGAACATGGGCACAACCAAGGTTTGCACACGTTGACGCACGCGCTTTTCGACCTCCATGGTCGGCAAGAAGCACTCGAAGCCTTGGTTTTGTAGGTTTTCTAAGGCACGCGTCTCGTTGCGAGGCTTGGTGTGAATGACGTACCAAGCGCTGCTGGCCGTCACGGTGTCTGTCGAAGGCAATGTTGTCTCTGGGCTCATACGTTGTCAAAAATCTCAGAGACGTATCGTAAGCGCAAGTTGACGCGTTCAACGCGGGGGTTTAGACGGATTGTTTCATCGTTGCCAGTGCAAGCACTGCGCGTTAAAGTGCCCTCTTCTGCAACGTCTTTGAAAGCGCCTTATGTCTAAAAAAAATCCGTTTGACCCCGCCGCAATGTCTGACAACGTGAAAGAGCAAGCGCAGCAAATTTGGCTGGCAGGCTTGGGCGCGTTTTCGAAGGCGCAACAGGAAGGCACCAAGACATTTGAAAAGCTGGTGAGCGACGGCATCACGATGCAGCGCAAGGTGCACACCACCGCCGAGGAAAAACTGGCCGAAGCGACACAAAAGGTGACGGAGGCGGCGCACACGCTGAACGAGCGCGCCACGGGCCAATGGGGCAAGTTGGAGAATATTTTTGAAGACCGCGTGGCCAAGGCGCTGCAAGGTTTGGGCGTGCCATCGGCGCAAGAGCTGAAGGCGCTGCATGAGCGTGTGGCGGCGCTGGAGGCTCAATTGAGCAAGGCGGCCAAACCTGCGGCGGCTAAAAAGGCAACTGCAGTACCGAAAGCAGCACCGAAAGCGGCGACAAAACCGGCTGCAAAGGCGTCCGCCAAATCGGCCAAAAATTAATTGGGATCTGACCCCAATTAAATGAACCATGGCTAAAAAAGCACCGCGCCGCACGGCAGAGCGGATTTTGGAGACAACGCTGGAGCTGTTTAACCGCTTTGGCGAGCCAAACGTATCAACAACGCTGATTTCGGCAGAGCTGAACATCAGCCCCGGCAATTTGTATTACCACTACCCCGCCAAAGAGGAGTTGGTGACCGCGCTGTTCAACCGTTACGAGGTGGCGCTGCACGAGTTGCTGGGTGCTGCGCCTGGCGTGCACGATGTAGAGGACGCTTGGTTTTTCATGCACAGCTTGTTTGAGCTGGTGTGGCAGTACCGGTTTTTGTATCGCGATTTGAACCATTTGCTGAGCAATAACCGGCGCTTGGAAACGCACGTCAAAGATGCGCTGCTGCACAAGACCACGGCTTTTCGCACCTTACTCGACAGTTTGGCGCATGAGGGTGCGCTGCAGATCACGGTGTCGGAGCGCGAAGCCACGGCGACGCACATGGTGGTGATGCTGACGTGGTGGCTGAGTTACGAGTACGTACGCGATCCGCGTCACGCGTTAGAGCCTGAGAGCGCTCAGAAGTCGTTGCTACGCGGTGCCAAACATGTGCTGAGCTTGATGTTGCCATTTGCAGTGGCGGAGCACAAAGGGCACTTGGGCGATTTGTTGATGGCTTATTGAGCCTCGTACGATCGTTAAAGCGCTTGCTGATACGTCAACGAAGCGGCGCGGCCCGTCCATGACATGCCGAGGCGACGGCCTTGGCTGGCATCGGTGAAGTAGTAAGTGGTCAAGGCGCCGGTGGCCGCGCCTGCGACTACATCTTTCCAGTAATGCTTGTGCGACTCAACGCGTGAATAGCCCACGTAGCTGGCCGCCAAATAGGCAGGCATGCCGTACTCCCAACCACCTTTCATTTGCAAAAACTGGGCAGCAGAGAACGCCACGGCCACATGGCGCGACGGGAAGCTTTTGTTGTCGGAGCCGTCAGGACGCATTTCGTGGTGGCTGGATTTGAGGGCCTCCACCAGCAAGTAGGTGGCCCCTTCGGATTTGGCCAGCTGAATGAAGCTTTCTTTGTCGTCGTTGACCAAGGTCAGCCCCGCGGCAAAAGCGGGCAAGCCAACGGCGAGCAAATCGCCCATGCGGCGGGTGGTGTCTTGGGCTTGTACGTTGAAAGACAGCAGTGCGGCAACGCAAGCTGCAGTGGCCGAGAAAGAAAACTTGTGCATGTGGACCTTTAGAAAGTTGAAAAGATTCTAGAGGTGGCCCTTGATCACAAGCCCAGCTTTACAAAGACGCGCGAAGTTAACGTAACCAAGCCTCGACCAACTTGACCCAATACGTGCCGCCCAAGGGAATGAGCGCGTCGTTGAAGTCGTAGTTGGGGTTGTGCAACGTGCACGGGCCTTCGCCGTGGCCGTGGGTGCGATGTGCGCCCTCCCCGTTGCCAATGAACGCATAGGCACCGGGCACGGCTTGCAGCATGTACGAAAAGTCTTCAGCGCCCATGGTGGGCTCTTGAGGCACGACGTTGCCACCGCCCACGATGCTGGCCATGACGTGATGGGCAAACTCAGTCTCGGCAGCGTGGTTGATGGTGGGCGGGTAATTGCGCTCGAACTCGAAGGTGCAGGTCGCGCCAAAGGCGGCGCAGGTGTGGTGCGCGATGTCGCGCATGCGTTGCTCAATCAGGTCGAGCACGTCCAGGCTGAAGGTGCGCACGGTGCCTTGCATTTCGCAATGGTCGGGCACGACGTTGGTGGCTTCGCCGGTGTGGATCATGGTGACCGAAATGACGCCTGCATCGACCGGCTTTTTGTTGCGCGAAATGATGGTTTGAAAGGCTTGCACCATTTGGCAGGCGATGGGCACAGGGTCGATGCCGTTGTGGGGCAAGGCGGCGTGGCAGCCTTTGCCATGAATGGTGATTTTGAATTCGTTGCTCGATGCCATGACCGGCCCCGCGCTCAAGGCGAATTGCCCTTCGGCCAAGCCAGGCCAGTTGTGCATGCCGTAGACGGCTTGCATGGGAAACAGCTCAAACAAGCCATCGCGCATCATTTCGCGTGCGCCGCCGCCGCCCTCTTCTGCCGGCTGAAAAATGAAGTACACCGTGCCGTCAAACTGCTTGTGTTGCGACAAGTGCTGTGCCGCCGCCAAGAGCATGGCCACATGGCCGTCGTGGCCACAGGCGTGCATCTTGCCAGGGTGCTGGCTGCTGTGGTCGAACTTGTTGAACTCTTGCACAGGCAAGGCATCCATGTCGGCGCGCAAGCCAATGGCGCGATCGCTGGTGCCGTTTTTTAAGATGCCGACCACACCCGTTTTGCCCAGCCCACGGTGAATGGGAATGCCCCATTCGGTGAGCTTTTGCGCCACCAGATCGGCGGTGCGCCACTCTTCAAAACTGAGCTCGGGGTGCGCGTGGATGTCGCGGCGAACAGCCGCGATGCCCGGCGCTTGGGCCATGAGTTCGGCTAGGACTTTGGAGTTCAGAGGCAAGTTCATCAGTCCAGTTTATAGCAGCCGCAAAGAGCACGCACCGCCTAAGGTGACACCCAAAGTGGTGTGCGTTAGCGCCTTATTGCTTGTCGATTTTGGCTTTGACAATCACGTCATGCCAACGCTGAATGTCGGCAGCCAGCACTTCAGCGGCTTGCTCGGGGGTGGAGCCTTGGGCGTTGAGGTTGACGTCGCTCAAACGCTTTTTGACATCCGGCATGTCCATGATGGTTTGAATTTCGCGGCTCAAGCGCAGCACCACGTCGCGAGGGGTGTGCGAGGGCACGGCGAGGCCGTTCCAAGAGGAGGCTTGGAATTTGGCCAAGGTGCCACCGGCTTCGCGCACAGCAGGTACATCGGGCATGCTGGCAGCGCGTTTGTCGCCCAACAGGGCCAAGGGGCGCACAGCGTTGGATTTGATTTGCGGCATCAAGGGCCCCACGATTTCAACCATCGCGTCCACGCTGCCACCGCGCAAGGCATTGATGACGGGCGGTGTGCCATTGAACGGCACGATTTGCGCGGACAGGCCCGAAGCGCTCAAAAACAATTCAGCCGCCAAGTTTTGGGTGGTGCCCACTTGGGGGGTGCCGATGTTGAGCTTGCCGGGGTTGGCGCGGCCGTAGGCCAGCAGCTCGGCAAAGGTTTTGAAACGACCGCCTTCGGCCGAGGCAATGACCAAATCAAACGTGGCCAGTTTGGACACGGGCGTGAAGTCTTTGATGGTGTCAAACGGCAAGCTTTTGAACAGCGAAGCGCTGACGGCCGTGCCGCTGGAGATCAACAGCATCGTGTGGCCATCTGGCTCGGCACGCGCCACCATTTCGCCGGCAACGATGCCGCCTGCACTGGGTTTGTTCTCGATGACCACCGATTGACCTAAGGCCTCGGCCAACTTTTGCCCCACAGTGCGCGCCGTGATGTCGGCCGCACCGCCCGCCGCGTTGGGCACCACGATTTTGATGGTTTTCGAGGGAAATGCGGGCGTTTGAGCGAGGCAGCTCAAGCTAGCCGCCAAGGCGAAGCTCAGCGCAAAAAGGGGTTTGATGAACCGAGGAAAGTTTGAATTTTTCATACGCACTCAAAAGGTGAGAAAAAAGAAAGTAGCCAACGGCTTCGCGATGTCATGCCACCCACACGGTGCCCAAACGCTCTTGGGCAATTTCGAGCAAGCCATCAAAGATCAAGGTGTCGACCAGTTCGAACTGCACCGACATGCTGGGCGCCATCTTCCACCCCGCGCCGCCGGTCATCAGGCACATGGGCTCAGCGCCGCAGTGTTGGCGCACATGCTGAACCATGCGCTCCACCGCGCCAGCAATGGCGAAGGTGCCGCCGCTGGTGAGGGCGTCGCTGGTGTTGGTAGGGAATTCGCACACGTCGCCGGTGGGCACGCGCAAGCCTGCGGTGCCGGACTCTAAAGCCCGCAACATGATGCCGTGGCCGGGCAGGATCAAGCCACCCAAAAACTTACCGCTGGCGTCAATGGCTTCCACGGTCACAGCTGTGCCCACCATGACCACCACCATGGGCTGATTCGTGAGGGACTGTTTGCGCATGCGTGCGTGCGCACCAATCATGGCGACCCAACGGTCAGCGCCAAGGCGCGTGGGGTGGTCGTAACCATTGACCATGCCGGCTTCAGCGGCTGATGAGACGGCCCAGTGCGGCGTGAAGTCCCACATTTCCATTTGCTCTTCGACACGGCGGCGAATGGCCTCACCCGCCACGATGCAGCCCAACATGTGGGTGGGTTCGGGCAAATCGCGCCAATCTTCATCGGCCAAACGGTCAATGTTTTCAAGAAAAACGGCACCGTGGCCCAGCAGCTTGGCGCCGGGCTGAGGGCTGTCGTATTGAGCCCACTTGAGCCGGGTGTTGCCCACATCGAGCGCGAGGAATGTCATGTCTTGGGCTGGCTGTAAAAGTTGTCTGGAAGTATAGAGACAGATGCTTTTCAAGGCTGGACCATTTGATCAGGGCAAATACGCAGCACAAACGCAAATCGGACGCTATGATTGACGTTTACGTAAACGTAACATCCAACACCATCCGATTTCGGAGACACACATGACCGACCTGTCTGCAGAAGCCCAAGCCCTTGCCAACTACAAGCCCACGCAAAAAGTGCGCTTCGTCACGGCCGCATCTTTGTTTGACGGGCACGACGCCGCCATCAACATCATGCGACGCATCTTGCAAGGCATGGGTGCTGAGGTGATTCACTTGGGCCACAACCGCTCGGTGGATGAAGTGGTCACCGCTGCGCTGCAAGAAGACGTGCAAGGCATTGCCATCAGCTCGTACCAAGGCGGCCATGTGGAGTACTTCAAGTACATGGTGGATTTG
>CANBRM010000082.1 GCA_947371915.1 Comamonadaceae bacterium
ATGCTGGCGCTGGCGGGTGTGGCCGAGTCCAGCAGTTATCCGCAAGGCAGCTTCAGTGCGGACGTCACGCGTCAGCGTTACTCCGAAAACGGGCTGTACCCCAAGCCCATCGCGGGCAACATTTACAGCAACGGCAATGTGCAGTTGGGTGTCAGCTGGACACCCGATTTGTTTGGCCAACACACCGCCGAAATTGCTTCAGCCTTGAACCAAGTGCAAGCCGCGCAGGCCGATGCCGCCGCCGCTGCGCTGAGTTTGGCGGCTCAAGTCAGCCGCGGCTACATCGCCTTGGCCCGCTTGGGCTCGCAGCGCGAGTGGGCGCAACGCGCGTTGGTCCAACGCCAGCAACTCTTCAGCCTCACCAGTGACCGTGTGAATGCTGGGCTCGACTCCCAACTGGAGCAGCGCCAAGCCGAAGGCGCTTTGTTGGAGGCGCAAGCCCAAGCCGAAGCGGTGGACGAACAAATTCAGTTGGTGCGTCACCAATTGGCCGCGTTGACGGGACAAGGCCCACAGGCCTATGCCACATTGATGCCCCGTGTGGACCAACTCAAGCTAGAGCCATTGCCCCACACCTTGGGGGCCGATTTGTTGGGCCGACGTGCTGATGTGGCGGCTGCCCGCTGGCGCGTCGAGGCAGCCACGCAAGACGTGAAAGTGGCCCACACGCAGTTTTATCCCAACGTCAGCTTGGGCGCCTTCGCGGGGGTGAACGCGATTGGCCTCGACCAGTTGTTTGACAACGGCAGCCGCCAAATGGGCATCATGCCCGCCGTGCGCTTACCGCTGTTTGATGGCGGGCGTTTGCGTGCGCAGCTCAAAGGCAAACAAGGCGATTTGGATATGGCTATTGCGTCCTACAACGGCTTGGTGCTTGACGCGGTCAAAGAAGCCAGCGACGCCATCAGCTCCAGCCAGTCGCTCGCACGTCAACACACCGATCAAGCCCGTTCGCTTGATGCTGCCGAGGCGGCTTACCGCATTCAACGCGACCGTTTTCAGGCTGGCATGAGCAACCAGTTGGCCTTGCTCAATGCAGAAACCGCGTTGCTCGCGCAACAGCGCGCTCGCACCGATGTGCGCGCCCGTGAACTCGACAACCGCGTGGCTTTGATGAAGTCACTGGGCGGTGGATGGCGCGCAGAGCGCTGATCCACAGGCCTTGAATCCCACACCTTGAAAGTATTTGTATGAGTCATTTGTCTCCCAATGAAATGGGCGCAGCACGCCGCCGTGGCCTCACGTTGATCGCCATCGCTGTGGTTGTGGTGGCCTTGTTGTGGGTGGGCTGGCATTGGTTGGTGGGACGCCATCACCTCGACACCGACAACGCCTATGTGGTCGGCAATGTGGTGCAAATCACCCCGCAGGTGGGGGGGACGGTGCAGGCCATTCAAGCGGATGAAACTGATTTTGTGAAAGCCGGTCAGGTCTTGGTCAAACTCGACGCTGCGGATGCCCGCGTGGCTTTGGAGCAAGCGCAAGCGCAGCTCGCACAAACGGTGCGCGAAGTGCGTTCTTTGTTTGCCAGCAGCGCCTCGTTGCAGGCGCAGGTGAGTTTGCGTGAAGCCGATTTGAAACGCGCGCAAGTGGATTTGGCCCGTGTGCAAGACGATGTCAACCGCCGTGCGCCTTTGGTGGCCCGTGGTGCCGTGAGTCAAGAAGAGTTTCAGCACGTCAGCGCCCAATTGGCTGCCGCCCAAAGCACAGCTGCTGCTGCCAAAGCCGCCGTTGCCACCGCGCAAGAACAGCTGACGGCGGGCTTGACCCAAACTGAAGGCACCAGCGTGAACAACCACCCCAACGTGGCGCGCGCCGCAGCGCGTGTCCGCGAGGCGTATTTGGCCTTTCAGCGCATCGACTTGAAGGCACCCATCGACGGCCACATCGCCAAACGTAGCGTGCAAGTGGGTCAACGCGTGCAAGCGGGCACGCCCTTGATGACTTTGGTGGCCTTGAACCAACTGTGGGTGGACGCCAACTTCAAAGAAAGCCAGCTCAAAGAATTGCGCATCGGCCAACCCGCCGAATTGCGTGCCGATGTGTACGGCCAAAGCGTGGTGTTTCACGGCAAGGTGGCCGGCTTAGGCGCGGGCACAGGCGCTGCGTTTGCATTGTTGCCTGCACAAAATGCCACCGGCAACTGGATCAAAGTGGTGCAGCGCGTGCCGGTGCGCATCGTGCTGGACCCCAAAGAACTCGCTGAACATCCTTTGCGCGTTGGCTTGTCCATGGATGTGACGGTGGACACGGCAGACCAAAGCGGTCGCGTGGTGTCTGATGCCACCCGCGAAGGCCCGGTGTCTGCCACCACGATTTACGACGCGCAGCAGACCCAAGCCGATGCCGAAGTGGCCCGCATCATTGCTGCCAACTTAGGCCGAGCCAGCGCTACACCTCGCGCCAAATCATCCAAGCCCAGCGCTGCCGAGCCGCTCTGACATGGCCGCACCCGACTCTGCGGCGGCAGCGCCCGCCGCCGCCACGCCCGCCAGACCTGAGCCCTTACATGGCTTGATGCTGTTGTTGGGCACCTTGGCCTTGTCGCTGGCCACGTTCATGAACGTGCTCGATTCATCGATTGCCAACGTGTCGATCCCCGCCATTGCAGGCGACTTGGGCGTGAGCCCGGGGCAGGGGACGTGGGTCATCACCAGCTTTGGCGTGGCCAATGCCATTGCCGTGCCCTTGACCGGTTGGTTGACCATGCGTTTTGGCGCGGTACGCTTGATCACGGCCAGCATTGTGTTGTTCGTCTTGACCAGTTGGTTGTGCGGCTTCGCACCTTCGCTGGAAATGTTGGTGGTGTTTCGCGTCATGCAAGGGTTGGTGGCGGGGCCCATGATCCCGTTGTCGCAAACCTTGTTGTTGTCCAGCTACCCCAGCGCCAAAGCGGGCACAGCTTTGGCGTTGTGGGGCGTCACCACGCTTGTGGCTCCTGTGGTGGGTCCGCTGTTGGGAGGCTGGATCACCGACAACGTTTCGTGGCCTTGGATTTTTTACATCAACGTGCCCGTGGGTTTGCTCTCGGCGGGCATGACGTGGGCCATTTACCGCAAGCGCGAGACGCCCATTCGTAAATTGCCCATCGACACCGTGGGCTTGTCGCTGCTGGTCGTGTGGGTGGGAGCTTTGCAGCTCATGCTCGACAAAGGCAAGGAGCTGGACTGGTTTGCCTCCACCGAAATTCTCACGTTGGGGCTGGTCGCCTTGGTCGCCTTTGCCATTTTTGTGGTGTGGGAGTTGACCGACAAACACCCCGTGGTGGACCTGCGTTTGTTCAAGGGCCGCAACTTTGCGTTTGGGGCTTTGGCCCTGTCGATGGCCTATGGTTTGTTTTTTGGCAACGTGGTGTTGCTGCCCTTGTGGTTGCAGCAATGGATGGGCTACACGGCCACATCGGCGGGCATGGCTTTGGCGCCGGTGGGTTTGTTTGCCATATTGCTCACGCCCTTGGTGGGCAAAAAAGTGGGGCAATGGGACCCGCGTCGCATGGCCACGGGCGCATTTTTGATGTTCGCCTTGGTGCTGTGGCTGCGTTCGCAATTCACGGTGCAAACCGATTTCGACCACATCTTATGGCCCACGCTCATGCAAGGTGCTGCGATGGCGTTCTTCTTCATCCCGTTGACCACGCTCACCTTGTCGGGGCAACCGCCTGAGCGCATTCCGGCCGCAGCGGGCTTGAGCAACTTTGTGCGTATCACGGCCGGTGCCATGGGCACTTCGATCGCCACGACCCTGTGGGACAGCCGTGCAGCCATGCATCACGCCCACTTGACCGAAGCGCTGACGCCGACCAATCCGCTGTTCATGAGCACCTTGGACGGACTCAAAGCCAGTGGCCTCACCGCAGAGCAGGCACTGGTGCAAATGAACCGCTTGATCGACCAGCAGGCTTACACCCGCGCGGCAGACGATGTGTTCTTGGCGTCGTCCATGATGTTCATCGCCTTGATCGGGCTGATTTGGTTCACCCGCCGCCCTGCGCAGCACAAACCCACCGCCGCGGCTGACGCGGGCGGAGCGCACTGAGCTTCTGCATGGGGCGTTAGGTCAACGCTTGCGCCACCACCTGCTGCGTGACCTGCATGGCCGCTTTGTGGGTGGCAGTCATGGGTCTGCGCGCTGACCACACCAGCATGAGTTGGCTGGTGAGTTTGGGTTTTTCAATGCGGTGGGTGGTGAAGTCGTGGGTGGTGCCGAAATTGCGCAATGTGTAAGGCGGCAACACGGCGTAGCCCAAGCCTTCTTTGACCAATTCCAAAATCGCGTTCAAGCCGTCAATTTCCAGCACGATTTTGGGTTTGCAGTTGATGCGCAGCATTTCCGTCTCGATCAACAAGCGGAACGCGTTGGGGCGGCTGGGCACGATCAAGGGCAACTCGGCCAAGTGGGCCAGGGGCATGATGGCTTTGAGTGGGGGTTCTTGGGGCTCGGCTTGGCGTTTTTTGCTGGCAATCAAAATCAGCGCGTCATCGTGCAGCACGGTCATCTCTAAATCGGGGGAGGGCGGTGGGTTGTAGAGCACGGCCATGTCCAAGCGGCCGGCTCGCAAACTCTCCACCATCAGCACCGAAAACCCTTCGGTCAACGACAGTTGGGCGTGTGGCAGCGCTTCTCTGAATGACAAGGTCAAAGGCACGGTGACGAGTTTGGACAAGCTGGGCGGCAAGCCAATCGACACCCGACCGGCCAACGCGCCGCGCACGCAAGCCAGTTCTTCTTGTGCCACCGTCACTTGGTGCAAGATGCCGCGGCCATGCTCCAGCATCACCAAACCCGCTTCGGTCACGGTGACGCCACGGCCATTGCGCATCAGCAAGTTTTGATGCAGCTCTACTTCGAGCTGGCGCACATGCCGACTCAACAAGGGTTGCGGAATGCCCAACGCGGCAGCGGCTTTGGTGAAACTGCCTAGTTCTGCCACGCGCACAAAAGATTCGATTTGTTTGAGTTCCATGAGTCGACCTGTTTTGAATAACCGATTGTCCGTTATTTAATTAAGTTATAGCAGCTAGTCCTGAAGGCTTCCCATTTTGAGGGGGCAAATCTTTAGAATCTAGGCCATGCAAACCACCAAATCTCCACTCATGCTGCGCGCTATTTCATCCATGGCCACCAAGGCGCTGCTGGGTGAACTGGTGTTGGCCTACCAAGCCCAAACCGGTGTGGTGGTGCAGGTGGAATCGGTGGGGGGTGTAGACGCCGCCAAACGCGTGCAAGCCGGTGAGGTGTTTGACATGGTGCTGCTGGCCTCAGACGCCATCGAGCGTTTGATTGCCTCGGGCCATGTGATGCCCGACAGTCGCAGCGACTGGGTGCGCTCCCCCGTGGCCGTGGCGGTGCAAACCGGCGCTGCACGCCCAGACCTGAGCCATGAAGCGGCAGTCAAAGCCGCAGTGTTGGCCAGTCCCACACTCAGCTACTCCACAGGCCCCAGTGGCGTCTACCTTGAAAAATTGTTTGAGCGCTGGGGCATTGCTCACGAAGTGAAAGCCCGCATCGTGGTGCCGCCACCCGGCACACCGGTGGGCGCACTGGTGGCCAGCGGCAAAGCCGCCTTGGGGTTTCAGCAGTTGAGCGAACTCATTGCTTTGCCCGGCATTGAGGTGCTGGGCACTTTGCCTGCCGATGTGGCGTTCATCACCACGTTTTCGTCAGGCATTCCTACAGTCATTGCCAACGATGCAGCCCGTGTTGCCGCCGTGCAATCGTTCTTGAAATTTTTGGCCTCTGCTGAGGTGGAAGCCGTCAAACGCCAACAAGGCATGGATTGGACGACGGCTTAAACGCCACGCTCGTTCAACGCGTTACAGATTCACCTATCCGTTTTCTTTTCACCTCCAACTTAAATCTGAAGGTCATTCATGTCACTCATCATCGACGTCCACGGTCACTACACCACCGCGCCCAAGGCGCTTGAAGAGTGGCGCAATAAACAGATTGCTGGCATCAAAGACCCCGCGTCTATGCCCAAAGTGTCCGAGCTCAAAATCAGCGACGATGAGTTGCGCGAAACCATCGAGACCAACCAACTCGCCAAGATGAAAGAGCGTGGCTCTGACATCACCATCTTCAGCCCACGTGCCAGTTTCATGGCCCACCACATTGGTGACTTCGAGGTGTCGTCCACTTGGGCGGCCATCTGCAACGAGCTGTGCTTCCGCGTGTCTGAGCTGTTCCCCAACAACTTTGTGCCTGCAGCCATGTTGCCCCAGTCCCCCGGTGTGGACCCCGCCACCTGCATTCCTGAATTGGTCAAATGTGTGGAGCAATACGGCAATGTGGGCATCAACTTGAACCCAGACCCATCAGGCGGCCACTGGACATCGCCGCCTCTGAGCGACAAGTCGTGGTACCCCATTTACGAAAAAATGGTCGAGTACGACATCCCCGCCATGATTCACGTGTCCACCAGCTGCAATGGCTGCTTCCACACCACCGGCGCCCATTACTTGAATGCCGACACCACAGCCTTCATGCAATGCTTGACCTCTGATTTGTTCAAAGACTTCCCCACCTTGAAGTTCTTGATTCCTCATGGCGGCGGCGCTGTCCCTTACCACTGGGGCCGTTTCCGTGGCTTGGCACAAGAGCTGAAAAAGCCTTTGCTCACGGAGCACTTGCTGAACAACATTTACTTCGACACCTGCGTCTACCACCAGCCCGGTGTCGACTTGTTGACCAAAGTGATCCCCGTCAAGAACATCATGTTTGCCTCCGAGATGATTGGCGCGGTGCGTGGCATTGACCCAGAAACCGGCCACTACTTCGACGACACCAAGCGCTACATCGAGTCGACGCTCAACCTCAATGCCGACGAGCGCCATCAGGTGTACGAAGGCAACGCACGCCGTGTGTTCTCACGTTTGGACACCAAGCTCAAGTCGCAAGGCCGCTAAGCAAAGCTGTTTATCCGTCACTCACCTCGCCACATGGTGGGGTGCTTTAGATTTTTGGAGATTTTTTATGTACGAACTCGGCGTTGTTTACCGCAACATCACCCGCGCAGATCGCGCAACAGCTGACGCTTTGGCGTCTTTGGGCTCTGCAACTGTGCACGAAGCCATGGGTCGCGTCGGCTTGATGAAGCCCTACATGCGCCCCGTCTACGCGGGCGCGCAAGTGTCGGGCACGGCCGTGACCGTGTTGCTGCACCCCGGCGACAACTGGATGATGCACGTCGTTGCTGAGCAAATTCAGCCCGGCGACATCGTGGTGGCTGCCATCACGGCAGAGTGCACCGATGGCTACTTTGGCGACTTGTTGGCCACGTCGTTCATGGCCCGTGGCGCACGCGCCTTGGTCATCGACGCCGGTGTGCGTGACGTGAAAGAGTTGACCAAGATGGGTTTCCCTGTGTGGAGCAAAGCCATCAGCAGCAAAGGCACGATCAAAGCCACCGTTGGCTCGGTGAACATTCCCGTAGTGTGCGCAGGCATGCTTATCACGCCCGGCGACGTGATCGTGGCTGACGACGATGGCGTGGTTTGCGTGCCCGCCGCCATGGCCGCTAAAACCTTGACCACCGCTCAAGCCCGCGAAGCCAACGAAGGCGAGAAGCGCGCCAAGTTGGCCTCAGGCATCTTGGGCTTGGACATGTACAAGATGCGCGAGCCTTTGGCTGCCGCAGGTTTGAAGTACATCGACTGACGCAGCTTGCACACCATGCGCACACCGCGTCGTCTTCTGTGGCCGTTGGCCGTTGCTGCCCTGTTGGGTTTGACGGCATGCGTCAGCACGTGGCAAACCCCATCGCCTTCCTCTGCGCAAACGGCGTTGTCCGTGGCACCCGAGGTGCAGCAAGCTTTGGCGCCGACAGGCGTATTGCGCGTAGGGGTGTACTTGGGCAGCCCCACCTCGCTGGTGCGTGATGCCAAAACAGCGCACTCGCACGGTGTGGCATTTGAGTTGGGCCACGCTTTGGGTCAGCAGTTGGGGGTGCCCGTGCAAGTGGTCGAATATCCGCGCGTCGCCGAAGTGATTGAAGGGCTTAAAAAGTCTGAGATCGACATGACCTTCACCAACGCCACGGCTGCACGCGCCAAAGACATCGCCTTCACGCCAGCGTTGATTCAACTGGAGTTGGGCGTGTTGGTGCCTGCCAACAGCCGCCTTCAAAGCTTTGCCGATGTGGACCGTGCGGGCGTGCGTTTGGGCGTGAGCCAGGGCAGCTCGTCGCAAGGCGTGTTAGGTGCGCGTTTGAAACAAGCCACCGTGGTGCCCGTGCCGTCGCTCAGCGTGGCTCAGCAAATGCTGCAGCGCGGTGAGTTAGACGCGTTTGCCACCAACAAAGGCATCTTGTTTGAACTGGCCGAAAAGTTGCCAGGCGCCCAAGTGCTCAAAGACCGCTGGGGTTTAGAAAACTTGGCGATCGCCATTCCTAAAGGTCGTGAAACAGTGATGCCGTATCTGCGTGAGTTTGCACAAAGCTTGGTCGCCCGTGGTGAGCTTCAAAAAATGGCCAATCGCGCAGGTTTGCGTGGTTTGGCTCAAGCCGATTGATTTTTAAAAGGAAACGACGATGAATGTTTTGAAACGTTTCAGTTCGGTCCTGTTGACCTGCCTGATCGCGGGCCAAGCCTTGGCGCAGACGTATCCCACCAAGCCCATCAAAGTGGTGGTGGGTTATGCCGCGGGTGGCGCGGTGGACGTGGTGGCACGCACCATCGGTCAAAGCCTCTCCACCAGCATGGGCCAGCCCGTGATTGTGGAAAACAAACCCGGCGCTGGCACCAACATTGCCGTGAAGTCGGTAATTGCTGCCGAACCCGATGGTTACACGATGATGATGGCTGCCAACGCCTTAGCTGCCAACATGTCGCTGTACCAACCCGCACCGTTTGATGCCGAGCGCGACTTGGTGGCGGTGTCGTTGATTGGTCGCGTGCCTGTGGTGATCGCCGCGAACCCCAATGCGCCATACACGAACATCAAGCAGCTGATTGATGCGGCCAAAGGCAAGCCCAACAGCATTGCGTTTGGTTCGCCCGGGAACGGTTCTACGCCGCACATGGCAATTGAGTTGTTTGCACGCGCTGCGGGCATTGATTTGCAACACATTCCTTACCGTGGCGGCTCACCAGCCATCACCGATGTGATTGGCGGTCAACTGCCGTTAGTCGCAGTCAATGCACTCGAAGTATTGCCGCACGTCAAGAGCGGCAAGCTCAAAGTGTTGGCCGTGCTCAGTCCCAACCGCAGTGCCATCTTTCCCGATGTGCCCACCATCGCAGAGTCTGGTTTTTCAGGCTTTGAAGCCTCGGTGTGGTACGGCCTGGTGGCCCCCGCGGCCACACCCAAACCCATCGTGAACAAGCTGCATGAGGAAGTGCAAAAAGCGCTGCAAACCAAAGAAGTGCGTGAGCGCATGAATGCGGTGGGCGGCGAAGTCGTGCCCGGCAGCGCCGAGATGTTCGCCAACCTGATCCTCTCCGAACGCCAGCGTTATGCCAAGCTGGTGCGCGAAGCCAACATTCAACCTGATTGACACCTGAGAGGACCTCAACATGGAATTTCAAAAGACCCCCGGCTGGCTGGACTGGTACAACGGTCCAAGTAAACCCACCTTTAAATTACCCGCAGGCGCGGTGGATGCCCACTGCCATGTGTTTGGCCCCGGCAACGAGTTCCCTTACGCGCCTGAGCGCAAGTACACCCCGTGCGATGCCTCCAAGGCCCAGCTCTACGCTTTGCGCGACCACCTCGGCTTTGCCCGCAACGTGGTGGTGCAAGCCACCTGTCATGGCGCAGACAACAGTGCCATGGTCGATGCCTTGGTCAGCTCTGGCGGTAAGGCGCGTGGCGTGGCCACCGTCAAGCGCAGCGTGACCGAAGACGAGTTGCAAGCCATGCACGACGCCGGTGTGCGCGGCGTACGCTTTAACTTTGTGAAGCGCTTGGTGGACTTCACACCGAAAGACGAATTGTTGGAAATTGCCAGACGCGTTCAGATGTACGGCTGGCATGTGGTGATTTACTTTGAAGCCGTCGACTTGCCCGAGCTGTGGGACTTCTTCACCGCCTTGCCCACCAACATCGTGGTCGACCACATGGGCCGCCCCGATGTGACCAAGCCAGTGGACGGTCCCGAGTTTGAGTTGTTCGTGAAGTTCATGCGCGAACACCCCAACGTGTGGAGCAAGGTGACGTGCCCCGAGCGTTTGTCGGTGGCTGGCCCCACGGCTTTGAACGGTGAACAAAACGCCTATCAAGACGTGATCCCCTTTGCCAAACGCATCGTGGACGAGTTTCCCAACCGCGTGATCTGGGGTACCGACTGGCCACACCCCAACCTCAAAGACCACATGCCCGATGACGGCTTGTTGGTGGACTTCATCCCGCACATCGCCACCACCGAAGAACAGCAACGCAAGTTGTTGGTGGACAACCCGAACCGCCTTTATTGGCCTGAATCCTGGAAAGACTGAAATGGCACTCGATAAACCCTACCAGGATATTCCTGGAACCATCATTTTTGATGCCGAACAATCGCGCAAAGGCTACTGGCTCAACCAGTTCTGCATGTCGCTCATGAAAGCTGAGAACCGCACGCGTTTCAAGGCCAACGAGCGTGCCTACCTCGACGAGTGGGCCATGACCGAAGAGCAAAAGCAGGCCGTGCTGGCCCGCGATTTGAACTGGTGCATGCGCACCGGCGGCA
>CANBRM010000083.1 GCA_947371915.1 Comamonadaceae bacterium
TCCCCATGCCTGCCAACACGCAAGTCAACGATGCAGAAGCCCACAAATTGGCCGCCTGGATCTTGACCATCAAGTGATCGTCTCAACGATCGCCACCAACCCGCTGCTGACCCAGCGGGTTTTTTTATATGCGACAGCTGCAAGCCTTGCGACAGGGGTATTGAGTAAACTCTGAGGCTGTTTTATCTCTGTCTCCAAGCCCTTTCCAGGACCCTGAACATGACCACCATCCGCCAAAACGATTTGATTGAATCGGTCGCCGCTGCCCTGCAGTACATCAGCTACTACCACCCTGCCGATTTCATCAGCCACTTGGCCAGCGCCTACGAGCGCGAACAAAGCCCTGCCGCCAAAGACGCCATCGCGCAAATTTTGACCAACAGCAAGATGAGCGCCTTCGGCCACCGCCCGATTTGCCAAGACACCGGCATCGTGAACGTGTTTTTGAAAGTGGGCATGGACGTGCGCTGGGAAGGCTTCACGGGCAGCTTGGAAGATGCCATCAACGAAGGCGTGCGCCGTGGCTACAACTTTGCCGACAACATGCTGCGTGCCTCGGTGGTGGACGACCCTCAGTTCGCCCGCAAAAACACAAAAGACAACACGCCTGCCGTGATCTTCACGCAAATCGTGCCCGGCAACAAAGTCGATGTAACCGTGGCAGCCAAAGGCGGCGGTAGCGAGAACAAGTCCAAGATGGTCATGCTCAACCCCAGCGACAGCGTGGTGGACTGGGTTCTGAAAACTGTACCCACCATGGGAGCGGGCTGGTGCCCTCCTGGCATGCTCGGCATCGGCATTGGCGGCACGGCTGAAAAAGCGGTGCTCATGGCCAAAGAAAGCTTGATGGACGACCTCGACATGTACCAATTGCTGGAGAAATCTAGCAAGGGTGACAAGCTCAGCCAAGTTGAAGAACTGCGTTTGGAGCTGTACCACAAGGTCAACGCCCTTGGCATTGGCGCACAAGGCTTGGGCGGCTTGACCACCGTGCTCGACGTGAAGATCAAGATGTACCCCACGCACGCGGCCAGTAAGCCCATCGCGATGATCCCTAACTGCGCTGCCACACGCCACGCCCACTTTGTGATGGACGGCTCTGGTCCTGTGTTTTTGGAAGCCCCATCGCTGGATCTGTGGCCCAACGTCAACTGGACGCCCGACACAGAAAAAAGCAAGCGTGTGGACCTCAACACCCTCACCAAAGAAGAAGTGGCGAGCTGGAAGCCAGGCCAAACCATTTTGCTCAACGGCAAGATGCTCACCGGCCGTGATGCCGCACACAAGCGGATTCAAGACATGCTGGCCAAAGGCGAGAAATTGCCCGTGGACTTCACCAACCGCGTGATTTACTACGTGGGCCCAGTCGACCCCGTGGGCGATGAAGCCGTAGGCCCAGCCGGCCCCACCACCGCGACACGCATGGACAAGTTCACCGAGATGATGCTGGCCGAAACAGGCTTGATCTCGATGGTGGGCAAAGCTGAACGCGGCCCTACCGCCATCGAAGCCATCAAAAAGCACAAGTCGGCTTACCTCATGGCTGTAGGCGGTGCGGCTTACCTCGTGTCAAAAGCCATCAAGCACGCCAAAGTGGTGGGGTTCGCCGACCTCGGTATGGAAGCGATTTATGAGTTCGACGTCGTTGATATGCCCGTGACTGTGGCGGTGGACTCGGGCGGCACCAGCGCACATATCACCGGCCCAGCTGAATGGGAAAAACGCATTGCCACGGGCGAGTTCAAAGGCATTGGCATCCAGTCCAACTGATCTTGAAGGCTTAAAGCGCTGAGCGTTTTAAGCGCCCAAGAAAAAACCGGCTTTCTTTGCAGAAGCCGGTTTTTTTATGGTGTCGATTCAGTGCAAGTGGCGAGGTTTGCGGCCTCCGTGGCCAGAGCCGCCGTGGCCGTTACCTCCCGAACCACGCGGGGGTCGACCGAGATCGAGTGAGTTCACCAAGTTGTCAAAGCGCTGTGAAAACAGCTTGTCAATCTCGTTGACCACACCACCCAATTCAGCGCCATCGAAATGACGCTCCATCAAATGCACCACGTCGTTGATCAACATGTCGCGTTGAGCTTGCATGATGTCAGCGGGTGTAGGGCCCACGAAGAGCATCACAAAATCATCGCGTGAATCTTCGCCGCGGTCTTCGTCATCTTCGTCGAAGGCGTTGTCATAGAAGGTGACCTCAATCGCAGCACCTGCAGCCGTCAGCTCGTTCAAGCTCATGCACATTTCGTCCAAGCATTGGCGGAAATCATCATCGCCAGGAACGGTCCAACACATTTGCAGCAGATGCGCTTGGGCATCAAAACGAATACCTGGCTCTTCGGGATAAGCACTGGTTGCACCGTCTTGCAGAGAAGACGTGCCCGCATATTTCCAAAGCGGACGCAAAGCATCTTGCAGCTGAGCAAGGTCCACATCTGCACGGAGGGAAACCTCTCCGTGAACGTGAATTTCATACGCGGCGTTGTAACGTGCCATGACGAAACTCCTTCTTTGCAGCCTAAATTGATGGTGCCCGAGACCGGAATCGAACCGGTACGCCCCTTACGGAAAGCGAGAGATTTTAAGTCTCTTGTGTCTACCTATTTCACCACTCGGGCGGTGTCTTTGACGTGGCGTTCATTTTACGTCAAGCGATGGTGACTCTCGGGGATACGTGGATGCAGATTGACATACAGATGCGCTATATTTAATTAATCACTACGGAGAAGCAACTTGAATTCAAGCATTTTAAAAATTTCGATTGGTTTTTTTCTGGGCCTCAGTCTCAGCCTCAGTCACGCCGCAGATCCAAAAGCAGCCTCCTCGGCAGAGCCCGTCGTTAAAAAATCAGACTCCGGCATTTGTCACGACAAGACCAGCGCCTCATTCAACAGCACCAAAAAATTCACAGCCTTCGCGTCCATGGATGAGTGTTTGAAAACAGGTGGCCGTGCGCCCAACGGACAAGCCGCTGCCGCGGAGAACATGGTCAAAAAATCAGAGGCTGGCATTTGCCATGACAAAGCAAGCCCCAGCTTTGAGCGAACCAAGAAATTCACCGAATTCAAAAGCATGGACGACTGTGTGAAGAGCGGCGGAACAGCGCCGAAAAAGTAAACACTGAATCAAAAGCGTCCAACAAAAAGCCTGCGTTAACGCAGGCTTTTTTACTTCAGAAATGACGCTGCACGCGCAGCAACTTGGTCAAAGATTTTTTGACGAATTTCATTTTTTCGACGCAGCTGGGACCGCTTGCTTGAAGGCACATCTTGTTCAGAACGCGGAACCCATTGCGTCGGCAAGCGCCAGTGAGATTTTCCGACCAAGACCTCCGCACCCAACTCTTTCCAAATGGCATCATAATTTTGACCGACACGACGCGACAAACTGCGATAACCAGAGTACGCATGTTCGTGATCTGCGACACCCAACAAATCCGTCAGTTGCCAACCCGAGACCAATGCCTGAAACGCAGTCAGCAAAATATTGTGTGGCCGTGTGCGCTCTAGACGCTGCGTGACCACTTTGATTTCTTGCTGCGCTTGGCGTTGGCCCTGAATATTGCCTATGACCAACATATCGCCCGCGTGTCCCCCTTGCAATTGCGTGTGAGCCAACACGCTCAATGCCGCTTTCATGACCGTGATTTTGTTGAGCTTGAGATGCAACTCCAACTCGCCTTCACGCCCCAATGAACGCCCGGGCTGTAAGTCAATGCTGATCACACCTTCAGGGCACGCTTGGGTGTACAACTCAATGATGCCTTGTGCGTACAAGTCTCTGACAACAGGGACCGAAACGCGGGTCGTCAACCAATCAAAATGCGACAGCATCGCATCCGTTCGGGTCTGAGCATTGAGTGAACGCCAGAGGTATGAACGCATGGGCCTCAACATCAGAGGTAGATCATGAGAGGTCAACACCCCAGTCAATTCGCGGTCATGAATGTACTGACGAATCCGCGTTAATTCGTGGCGGCACAGCCAGTGACGCATATTGAATTTGAGATGCCGCTTCGCCGTTTGCAACCATCCACCATGACCATCGTCGAGCAGGCGAAAAAGTGCCGTGGCGTGTGATGGCGACGGAGTTACCTTGGTCATTTTTATAAAATATTCGAATACGAACAAAAAAGCCTCTGGAACTAAGTTTCAGAGGCTTTGTAACTGGAGCGGGAAACGAGACTCGAACTCGCGACCTCAACCTTGGCAAGGTTGCGCTCTACCAACTGAGCTATTCCCGCATTGCTTCGTATTTAACGAAGGCCAAAGTATAAAGGGTTTTTATGTAGTTTCCAGATGGCAGCTTGAAATATTTCACACAAAGCGTCAAGCGCCCAAAGCTTTCGCAATCCGGTTGCGCCCTACTGTTGACTTTGGACATTGCCCCTTGGGCAGTGGAAACCAACTGCGAACATCCTGCTCTAGGCCAATGCCGTGCATGAAGTTATAAATCGCCTTTTTCAAACCCAACCCTAATGTGTCATGGTCCGTGCCGGTAGGGTCCACAAAACCAATGTCATTCTTCGCAAAACTCACATCGGGCAGCGGCACCAATTGAATGCCATACGCATCCGGGTCTTTGCCTACGGGGGAATGCACGGTGCAGGCAAAGCGGTGAAAGAAACCACTTTGGATACAACCATTCTCAAAGAGCTGGCGCACGTACTCCAAAGCATCCACGGTGTCTTGCAGCGTTTGCGTTGGGAAACCGTACATTAGGTAAGCGTGCACCAACACGCCCGCATCTGAAAAGCTTTTGGTCACACGTGCCACCTGCTCCACCGACACGCCTTTTTTCATTAAGTTCAACAAGCGGTCTGAGGCCACCTCCAAACCGCCCGACATGGCGATACAACCACTTTCGGCCAGCAATTCGGCCAACTCAGGCGTGAAGGTTTTTTCAAAGCGAATGTTGCCCCACCAAGAGATGTGAACTTGGCGACGCAACAACTCTTCAGCCAAAGCTTTCAACGCTTTGGGCGGCGCAGCTTCATCCACAAAGTGAAACCCAGTCTGCCCGGTCTCGGCCACGATGCGTTCAATGCGATCCACCAAGGTGCTGGCAGACGCCGTTTCGTAGCGCGAGATGTAATCCAAACTCACGTCACAAAAGCTGCATTTTTTCCAATAACAACCGTGCGCCACCGTCAGTTTGTTCCAGCGTCCATCGCTCCACAAACGGTGCATCGGGTTGAGCATGTCCAACAAAGACAAATAGCGATTTAGTGGCAGACCATCCCAAGTCGGCGTGCCCACGTCTTCAAACGGCACATCGGGCTCGGCCCAGTTCATCAAACGCACTTGGTGGTCATCGTTGCGAATGAAGGTACGCACCAAACGCTGCGCACTGCGCTTGCCGTGCAAGTGCTCTAACAGCGCGAGCAAGGGTCGCTCGCCCGCGTCCAGCGTGATGAAGTCAACAAAATCAAACAACCGTGAGTCGGTCAACTCTCGCAATTCGGTGTTCACAAAACCACCGCCCATGGCAATGCGCACTTCAGGGTGGTGACGCTTGATCGTTTGTGCAATCCGCAACGCCGCATACACAGCCCCCGGAAACGGCACCGACAACAGCACCAACTGCGGCTGATGATTGGCCATTACGGCCAAGGTCAAGCTTTGCAGCACCTCATCCACCAATGTGTCAGGCGCGGCCAGTGCTTGCGCCAAAGGCTCAAACGTCGCTTGGCTGCCCGCCAACGACTCGGCGTATCGCACAAACTCAAAGCGCGAATCCACTGCGTCACGCAAGACATCGGCCAAATCATTCAAATACAAAGTGGCCAAATGCCGCGCACGATCTTGCTGGCCCAAAGCCCCAAATGCCCACGCCAAGGGGTCGCCGCTGCCATCGTCCTCGTACGCATCTAGAGCAGCGAAACGCGGGCCTTCAGGCAAAAATCCGCGACCCGCAATACGGTGACTCAAGGTGGAGTCTTGCCCTTGCAAAAAAGCAATCGTGGGCGCAATCGTGCCGTGGTAGCGAGAAAAGAAATCGAGGAAATAGTTTACCGATGCGCTGCGCTCAGCATCGGGCAAGGCCAAAGCTCGGTCGCGCACTTGCACCAAACCATCTGGCGTGAACAGCGCCAGCACCAACGCCAAAGCCAAATCGTCCTGTACCGCATCGACATTTTGTGCGCGCAAAAAACCCGTAAGGTATGCCGTGGATGGGTAAGGCGTGTTGAGTTGCGTCATCGGCGGGATGAGGCTCAACACACGGAATGCAGTCTTTGGAGCCAAAGCGCCAGCGACCTGGATAGAAGTCAAATTCACGGTGGGCGTTGGACAAAAATTAAAGTGTGCGCATTATCGTTGAGCAGCTCAACGACCAACCCACAGTCATCCACAGCCCCGGCACCAAATCAAGGGGCCTTCAACGCCATCAACCTAACGTTTCGAGCTTCAGCTTTGCAACGAAGAAATCGCTGCTTTTGTGGGCACAACATATTCCCGCCAACGCGCCCAACACTGAAAGCGCCCATTGCATGGCCAAAGGCCCTTGCTCGGCACTGGCCACACCCACCCACACCAGCAACACGGGCCCAAGACAAATGGCCAAGCCACGCTGAATATGGGAGTGGCTCACACGCGAGGAAATTTGCAACGGGGAAACGGGCACCGCACGCGTACGGTTGCAATGCAATGCCCAAGCCATGGAAGGCAGCAGCATGGCCAGCACGCTGTGGGCCGTGCTGTCGCCAAGCCACATGAATGCGCCCAGCGCCATCAAGACCAAGCCCAACATTTCTTGCCCAGGTGGCGAAAGCCCCAGCCCGGGTCGCACGCGCAGCGCCCCGTTCAACACCATCGCCACCAGCGTGGGCAAACCCGCCATCAACGCGACATGGGTGGTCACGACCTGGGCCGTGCTCCAGCCTGCACCCATGCACCAGTCATGGCCCAGCCACAGCGTGCCCATCATCAAACCCATGGCCGATGGGGCCAACAGGCTTTGCGGCGCAGCGCCCGCCCCTGAGCAAACACGTGCCCGCCCTGCGGGACGGCGGTCTCTGGCGTACAACACAGCCGCGCACAGCGCCAGCAAGAAGCCCACGCCACTGGCCAACACGGCATTGCCCCCGACACCGACGTCCAACCCACGCCACCCGAGCCAGCCCAAGCCCAGTAAAGCTGCGGCCAAAACGGGTGGCCACGGCAGACGCCCGGACTGGAATGAGCTGACCTGGCTGCGCGTTTCGATCAGGGCACTCCACATACCCCACACCGAAGCCAGCGCCAGCAAGCTGACATGCACCCAAGCCCCCGCAGAAGCCCCCACCCAACCCAGCCCAACCACACCCAAAGCCGTCAAAGCACCCAACAAGCCCACGACGGCCGAAGGGCAGCGAAACGCCCAAGGCGTACCCCGGCACAGCACCCGCGCCGCCCACCAGACGGCGACTGCCAGCACCCCACTGGCCGAAGACCAACCAAGGCGCTGGCCCTGCTGCCCCAGCCAGAGCCAAGCCAGCAGCTGGTTTGTCCACTGCGCCACCTCTCCCGGATGAGAGAGCCACGCGTGTCCTGCATCGGAACGCAAACCATCGTCTGCCACCTTTGAACGTGTCAGGCGCAAAAACTCAGACATGCGCATACCCGTGCAACTGGTCCGAGCCACCCACTGCATGCACGCTGACATTGAACGACACAATCACCCGGTCGGCGCTGCCGTGGTAGGGCATGGCCTGGTGCGCCAGCCACGAGGGGAACACCACCAGCTGGCCGGGCACAGGCTCAATGTCAAGGTGCGCGTTTTGCAAATAGGCGTTGCCAAAGTCCATGGCCGCGCCGCCCAGCCGGTTGAAGTGCGGGCCATAAAACCGCGTCACACCATTGGCCGCGCCCAGCACCGGGTGCGCGCAGCGCTGCTCGGGCGGGTCCACTTGCAGGCAATACACGCCTGACCACGAACAGTTGCCGTGGGTGTGCACATCGTGGTGGCTGCCTTGGCTGGAGACCTGAAACCAGATACCGCGCAGCGCGATCTGAAAGCCCGGCTTGGCCTCGGGCCAAGCGCCCTGATTGGCCAGCACCACGGTCTGGCGCACGCTGTCCACAATAAAGCGCACCAGCTGCTCCCACTCGGCCAAGCGGATGCGTTGCAGCAAATCGTCGCGGCTGGCGTAAAAGGCTTTGGGCTCACCCGACACGGCCGGGTCGGTGGCGCGCATGGTCTGAAACACCCGCACCAACACGGCGTTGACCGCCTCGGCCTGCGCAAAACGGTGCACGCCGATGGGCGTGTGCCAAAGCTGGTGGAGCGGGTCGGGCTGGATCATAGTGATCTGTGGATCAGATCGTGCAGATCAGGCCGTGACCAGCAGATCAGCCGGCCACTTGAGCCGGTGACCGGTGCGTGCGGCCAGCGCCTCGATGTCTTCCAGCGTGTCGACATCGGTGCGGTAACGGGTGTTGGTCGTGGCCCAGGGATGGACTTGTTCAGGGTTGGCCGACTGCCATTGGCGGCAACCCACGTTGGCCGCGCCCGCCAAAATCTGGTCACGCACTTCGGCACTGAACATGACCGGGTTGCCCGGCAGACCATCGACCGTGGGCTGCACCACCTGCGCGCCCTCGGGGCGCTTTTTGTAAGCGCCAATCAGGTCGTTGATGTCTTGCGAGTTGATCAGCGGCTGGTCGGCCAGCGCCACCAGCACGGCGTCGAGTTTGGGCGACAGGGCATGCAGGCCCAGGCGCAGCGAAGAAATCTGCCCGGCGTCCGGATCGGGGTTGCGCACCAGCGTGACCGGGAACTCTTTCACCGCCTCTTCGATGCGGTCAGCGTAGTGGCCCAGCACCACCACCACTTCGTCCACCCCCGCACCCGACAGCGCGATCAACTGGCGGCGAATGAGCGGCACACCGCCCAACTCCAGCAGGCTTTTGGGTCGGTGCCCCATGCGCGAGGCCGAGCCCGCCGCCAACAACACTGCGCCCACGGTGACGCGGCTGTACAAGCCCCCACCGCCTTTGAGAATGCAACCCATGATCAGCCTCCACAGCAAGAAGATTTGGCCGATGCTGCCACAGGGGTCAGCGCGGCTTTCGGCTCGGCAGTCAAGGCCGGGACGGCGACAGCGTCGGACGCTGTGGCTGCGGGTGCCACTGCGGCCTTTTTGGACCCACCGCAGCAGCTACTGGCAGCGGCCACCGATGACGGCGCTTCAGATGACGCGGAAGAAGCCATGGGCGCTGTCAATGCCGCCTGAGCGGTAGACGCCATAGGCTCACGCCCGCGCCGCGCCGCCACCACCGAAGTCAGCACCGACAAGGCAATTTCTTCGGGCGTCTGAGCGCCGATGATCGCACCCGCCGGGGCCACGATGCGGGCAACGGCTTGCGGGTCATCGCCGCTGGTCACCAAGCTTTGCATCAACACTTCGGCCTTGCGCGCACTGGCCACAAACCACAGGCCTTGCGGCTGCAAGGCCAGTGCGGCTTTGAGGCCTTGCAGATCGCGGCGGCCCTGTGTGGCCACCACCACAAAGGGTGAAGACAGCCGGGCGCTCACTTGGGATGCCTCATCGCTGTCGAGCACGGTGTCGGCATCCGGGAAATCAGCCGCTTGCGCGCCCTGCGCCACCACCGCCACCCGCAGGCCCACGCGGGGGGCCAGGCCCACCAGCGCACGGGCGACGGGCGAGTCGCCCACCACGGTCAACATGGCCGAGGGCATGACCGGGTCGATGAACAGCTCCAGCGTGCCGCCCGAGTGGCAAGCCATGCCGAATTCCAGCACGTCGCCCAAGTCGCGCTCAGCGCTTTCATCCGACGGCGAGATGCGAATTTTGCGTGGCTGGCCGTCGAGCAGTGCGCGGCGCACGGTTTTGATGACCGCCGGTTGGGCGCAGCCGCCACCGATCCAGCCGTGGATCTGGCCATCGGGCGTGACGACTGCTTTGTCGCCCGCCTTGCCCGAGGTGGGCGCTTGGGCGCTCAGCACGGTGACCAGCGCAAAGGGCTGGTCGGCGCTTTGCAGGCGGGCGGCTTGGGTGATCCATTCGTTGCGGTTCATGAAGCTCTCCTTGAATTCAAAATCGGGTGCAAACCATCAATGCAACACGTGTCGGGCAGCGGCCAAATCGGCCAAGCTGGCCAGCGGCACAAAGCGTTCGATGCGGCTGCGGGCGCGCTGCAAGGCACCCGCTGCGGGCACCTGGCGCGTGGGGTGAAACCAGGTGATGCGGGCACCGCGTGCGCGCACCTCCTGCAAGGCGGCATCCAGCAGCTCGGGCCCGTCGGTGTCAAAGCCGTCCGAGAACACCCACACACGTGCGCCCCGGTTGAGCTGGGCGCGGGCATGCTGGCGGGCAAATTCTTGCAAGCTGGCGGCGATGCGGGTGCCGCCACCAAAGCCTGCCGTCACGGCGTTGACTTTTTCTTGAATGGCGGGGGTGTCACGATGCATGTAGGGCGTGACTTCGGCCAAGCGGGTGTGGAATACAAACACCCGGGCATCGGCCTCCAAAGCAAAGGCACGGGCCACGCGCAAAAACAGCGCGGCGTGCGATTCCATCGAGCGGCTGACATCGGCCAGGATGAACAGGCGCGGCGGCTCGACGCGTTTGACTTTCCAGGCCGGTTGCATCAGCTCGCCGCCCCAGGCCACGCTGCGGCGC
>CANBRM010000084.1 GCA_947371915.1 Comamonadaceae bacterium
TTGAGCGCACGCTCATCGCCTGCCTCGACGACGACACGCATGCCACCAGCGTGGGCTACAACCTGCGCGCCTTGCAACAAGCGGCCGCGTCGTTGCGCGAGCGTTTATCGCCCGAGCACTGGAACGCCATCGTGCATGGTGTGGAGCAATTCAGCACCGACTGCTCACACATCGTGAAGCAACCCGAGTTCTCGACCATCCAAGCGCTACAAGCCTTAGACGCTGCCAGCTCCGCCTTGGCCGCCATAACCGGCGCACAAACCGACCGCATGACGCGTGACGACGGCTGGCAACTACTTAGCATTGGCCGCCATGTGGAACGCTTGGGCTTTTTGTCTGCCGCGCTCGACTTGGCCGTGGAAGTGGGCGCATTTGAAGCGCAGCACCACGACGCCTCGCCCCCCTCGGGCACAGAAAACAGCTCGCACTTTGACGCTTTGTTGAGCCTGTTTGACAGCACCATCACCTTCCAAGCCCAGTACCAACAAAGCCGTGAGCTCGCGCCCCTGCTGGCCCTGCTGGTGCAAGACAACGACAACCCGCGCTCTCTGGCGTGGGTCACGCGCAGCCTGCGTTCGCGTTTGTCCAAACTCGCCGCCACGCCCATGGGTGAACCCGATGCACTGGCCCGTTTGGTGCCCAACCTGCAAGCCAAAGACACACCCGAACACAACGTGGCCCACGCGCTGGCGCATTTGTGCGAGTCGGACGAACACGGCCATCACCCGCACTTACGCACCGCATTGACCGAATGCATGCAAGCAGCTTGGCAGGTGTCTGACGCCATCTCGGCCCGCTACTTCAGCCACACCCAAGACGGCGACAGCGTCGGCGCTTGAGCCCCAAGGCTTCTTTCACATGCTGCTGCACATCACCCACACCACCCGCTACCACTACGCACCGCAGGTGGAGACCGCGCAGCACATGGCGCATTTGCTGCCACGCAGCTTGCCCTCGCAAACCGTGCAAGCCGCCGAATTGGTCATCTCGCCCAGCCCACACGCGCGCAGCGACAGCGTGGATGCGTTTGGCAATGTGCGCACCTTTTTCTCGCTGCCCCAGCCGCATGAGGTGATGCGGATTGAAGCCCGCAGCACGGTGGACACACACTTCATGGCCTACCCGCCCGAAAACGCCAAGCGCACCCCCGCTTGGGAAAACGTGCGCCACCATTTCTTGTACCACTCAGGTTCCGCGTGGGACGCCGCGACGGAGTTTGTGTTCGCCTCCACCTACGTCGAGCCCCACGCCGACTTTGCTGACTACGCCCGCGCCAGCTTTGTGCCCGCCCGCCCCGTGCTAGAAGCAGCGGTGGACTTGATGACGCGCATTCACCAAGACTTCACCTACGCCAGTGCCAGCACCGACATCAACACCCCCGCCCTCGAAGCCCTGGAACGCCGCGAAGGGGTGTGCCAAGACTTCGCCCACATTTTGTTGAGTTGCTTGCGCACCCAAGGTTTGGCGGCGCGCTATGTCAGTGGCTATTTGCTGACCGAAGTGCCCGAAGGTCAAGCCCGATTGATTGGCAGCGATGCCTCGCATGCGTGGGTGTCGGTCTATGTGCCCGACGACTTGCCCGACGGCCACGAAGGGCACAAGCAGGGCTTGCTCGCCACCCAAGGCCAATGGTTTGACCTCGACCCCACCAACGACCGCTGGGGCTTGAACTCCCCCGGCATCGACTACGTCACCTTGGCCCTAGGCCGCGACTACGCCGACGTCTCGCCCGTGCGCGGCGTGATTCATGGCGGTGCCAGCCACACACTCGATGTGGGTGTCACGGTGCAGCCCGCGACGGAATTGGCGGCGTTGGCCGGGCAATCGCAATCGCAATCGCAATCCCACAGCCAATCGCAAAGTCAGAGCCAAAGCAGCGGACTCTGAACGCCGTCGCGAGCAAGCTCAGTTGCCCTGCCCCGTCGACCACACCAGGTTGGCGGCGTTCAGGTACTTTTTGATGGCCGCAGTCGCTTGGCTGTGGCTGAGCGTTGCGATCTTGTCATCTAACTTGGCCATGGCTGCAAAGTCAAACCCGTTGTACAAGCCATCCGCCAGTTTTTGCGCGAACCCGCTTTCGTCCCCCAAGGTTGACTTGCGTCTTTGAGCCCATGCTGCTTGAGCTTGTGCGATTTGCTCCACTGAAAAACCGTCCTCCAGCACTTTGGCCAGCACAGACTTCAGGCTGCTGAGCGCTTTGTCCGCGTTACCGCTGGACGACGTGGCGTAGAGCACGACGGTGGATCGCTCGTCAAACGGCGACGCTGCCAGTTGCATGCCTGACGAATAGGCCAAACCTTGCTGCTCTCTGAGCTGCGTCCAAATCAAACTGCTCGAATTGCCGCCCATGGCGTACACGGCCAATTGAAGTGCCGCAAAGTCATCCGAATTCCGGAAGATGGGAACCACCGCCGTCCCCATCACCATGGCTTTGGTCGTATCGGGCATGACCACCTTGATGGGCGTCACATCCACAGAAGCCGGGGCCTTAGGCGACGGGACTCGTTCATAGGCATAGGTGGACAGTTTTGAGACCCCCGTTTTTGCCCAGAGCTCTTTCACATCAGCCGCCGTCAGGTTGCCCACAACCCCGATGCGTGTGTGGGACACGTTGGCAAACTCACGCGCACAGCGCAGCGTTTCGTCATAAGAGAGGTTTTTCACGTCCTCCATCGAGGCGCTCAAAGGCTTAGGCTTGCTCGCATGTCCGTCAGGGTAGTTGTCAAAGCGCATGCGTACCTGGCTGTCTGCCACTTTGATCGGATCCATCAAGGCTGCTTGGTACGCCGCAATTTGTGAAGCTTTGTAACGTTCAAACTCTTGAGCGGGCAACCGTGGATCAGCCCAAACCGAGAACAAGGTCTGCAACGCTTCGACAAAGTTTTTACGAGGAACTTCTAATTGGATGCCATCCAGACTCAGCCGCCAAGTCGCTTGCAGCTGGTCCATTCGCGCGTTGAGCGCATCGCGATCTAGGCCATTTCCGCCAAAACTCATCAACGCACTGGCGGCATCACACGCGGTTTTCCTGTTTTTCAGCTGGGCGAAGTTTCCGTAATCGTTCTCCATCACCCACCACACTTTGTCAGCTTGTGTTTTGCGGGTGATGAGCGCGACCTGAGCCCGCTGGCCCTCTAGCTCAAAACGATGCGTGGCTTTTGAAATTTCCAGCAAGCTCTTGGGCGCAGGGTCAGCAGAGGTCAAGATACTGGGCCACGCCTGACCTGTGACCCTTTTTGCCGCATCCGTCGGTTTGGGGAAGTCGAGTGGCGTTGACTTGTCAGAGTGCCTCAAGAGCACATCGCTCCTGTTCAGCGGCACCACCCACTTTTTCAAAGCCTCATTGGCTTCTGCAAGGGTCACCGATCTGATCACATCACGCGTCCACAAAAAGAGCCGCCAATCACCGGCCGCCTCTGAGTGCGAAACAAGATCGGCGACGGACTCGTGCGCAGCGAGTGCTTTCTCAAAATCATTCAACGCGGATAGACGCGCACGGTCCAAGTTCTCTTGCGTGGCACCCAGCGCGGCAGCCGCTTGGATGTGTTGGATGACCGCGTGTGAGATGTCGTCAGCATTGGCGTTTTGATCGGCTTTTGAAAAAGCAAGGAATCTCGAATAGTCGCTTTGTGTCCAAGTGAAACAACTGGCCGACACGGCGAGTTTTCGGTCCAACACGATGTCTTTGCGCAAACTTCCCCAGTCAGCATCGCAAATCGACGCAGCGGCCAGCTCAAGGGCGTGTGCGTCACGCTCTTTCATGCTCGGAAGTTTCCAAGCACTGGCCACGACGGTGACGCCCGCAGACAAGGACACATCGGTTTTGTGGGTCGCAGCTTCTGGGCTTTCTAAGGTCCAGTCAGCGGGTCTGCCGGTGGTCGGATTTTTGGCCACTGAGAAAAGTTGTGACGCCAATGACAGCACACGCGCTTTGTCAAAACTGCCAGACACGATGAGTGCCGCGTTATCGGGCCGGTAGTGTTTGCGGTGAAAAGCTTGCAGCGCGGCGAAGGAGGCCCCCTCAATGTCACTGCGTGCGCCAATCGTTGACCTGGCGTAACCATGCCAGTTGAACCCGCTCCTCGCGAGAGCGTTGAAGACGACGCGGCTGGGCTCTCTTTCTGAATTTTCAAGTTCATTTCTGACCACCGTCATTTCGCTCGCCAAGTCAGCGGCCGTGAACTGAGCACGGATGAATCGATCGGCTTCAATGCGGATCAACTCATCCACTTTGACGGGATCGGACTCCACCGATTCGAAATAGTTGGTGCGATCAGCCGTGGTTGTTCCGTTGTAGCTAGCGCCCAGCTTGGTCAAATCATCTTTGATATTTTTGCGCTTGCCTGCGCCCTTGAAGAGCATGTGCTCCAACAGATGGGCCATGCCCGTCTCACCATAGCCCTCGAACTTGCTGCCAGACCGGACCAGCAATTCAACGCGGGTGTTGTTGGCCGAGGGGAACGGGATCAAGATGATTTTGAAACCGTTGTCGAGTCGGTAAGAGGACAAACCAGCGGCTTCTGCGTCCAAACGAACATGGGTCGCGTGATCGGCTTGGGAAGAAGCATGAGCGCTGCAGAAAATCAGTGCAGCGGTAAACAAAATGGACATGTGGTTTTTCATAGCAAGTCAGCTTAACCCTGTTTCAAAAAACACAACGAGTCTGGGTTGACCCCATGTGTGTCCACCCAAGCGCCGGATGCCAAACCGCACCCCATAAAATTAGTCCATTCAAACCAAGGAATTTCCTATGAGCGTGTACGACCAACTCCAAGCCCTGAACATCACCCTGCCGCCAGTGGCGATCCCCGCTGCGGCCTATGTGCCGTTTGTGCAAACCGGTAACTTGGTGTTTTTGAGCGGCCACATTGCCAAACAAGACGGCAAAGTGTGGACCGGCCAATTGGGCAAAACCATGCAAACGGCCGAAGGCGCACAAGCCGCACGCGCTGTGGCCATCGATTTGTTGGGCACTTTGCACGCGGCCGTGGGTGACTTGAACAAGGTCAAGCGCATCGTCAAAGTGATGAGCTTGGTCAACTCCAGCCCCGACTACACCGAGCACCACTTGGTGACCAATGGTTGCAGCGAGCTGATTGGCCAAGTGTTTGGCGACAAAGGCGCGCACGCGCGCAGCGCGTTTGGCGTGGCGCAGTTGCCACTCGGCGCTTGCGTGGAGATTGAGCTGATCGCTGAACTCAATTGACGCACAAAACCCAAGCCCATGAACAGGCTTGGGTTCGTAAGCCAATCACGTAGCTTAAGTTCGCAAGGTCATTCGTCAAAGTCCCACATCTGGTGCAGGTCTAAGCGAATCAAGGCCTGCAACTCGACGGCCTCCAGCTGCATACGTTCAGCCGCATGGAGGTTGTCGCTGGCCAAGCGGTCCATCATCAGCACTTCCGACAAACTGCCTTCGCCCAAGGCGTAGCCTTTGCGCGCTTTGTCTGCGGCTTGCGCTTGGCGCGATGCTGCCGATTTCAGCAACTCAGCCGCGTTGCGCTTGTGCAGCAGTTGCTGCCACATGCTCTCAAACGTGGCGCTGAGTTGTTGCTCGGTCCAACGGACTTGGTCTTCGGCGGCTTGCGCATCGGCAGCAGCGGCCGCTGCGTGGTGCGAACGTGCATCGCCCGACAAAGGCATGGACAGCATGACGCCCGTCACTTGCTCAGAACCCGCCCGCTCGCGTGCCGTAAACAGGCCCACAGTCGGATCGGGCAAGCGGTCACGCGAGGCTCGTTGCGCCGACAAACGCAAGCGCTGTGCATCCACACGCAGCATGTTGAGCTCGTGGTTTTTCTCCAAAAACTCTTGGCGCTGGTCGGCCATGGCCACGTTGGCACCTTCGGGCCAAGCGGGTAATGTGGCCTTGTTGTTCACCGCACTGGCCAATGGCCCCATGGCTGCAACACGTGATTTATCGCCCAACTTGTCGCCTGTTTCGGCACGCCAAACATTCAAGTCTGCACGAGGCAGTTCGACACTCGGATAACGCCTAGCCAGCGCCGACGCGGTGGTAGCCCACTGCGCTTGTGCCACAGCGCGTGCGGCGCTGATGCGGTCTAGCTCGGCGTGGGCCAACTCGGCGTCAAGCTTGGAGATCTCGCCTTGCTTGAGCTGACTTTGCGTGAGGCGTTGCATCTGTGCGGCCAAGGCAAAGGTGGTTTGTGCATTCTTCACATCGGCTTGCGCGCGCAGGTGTTCAAACCAAAGCTTGAGCAACTCGCGGCTGCCTTCGTGCACCGCGTCGGCATAGGCAATCACAGCCAAAGCTTGGGTTTGCGAGGCCAAATCGGCGTCCATGCCGCGCTTGCCCCACGCGCGCAATGGGCGCTCCAAGCTGAGCATGGACTCTTGCACACTCACGCCCGGCCCCACCTCACGGCGACGTTGCGCCGTGGCTCGCACCGTGAATTCGGCCGTACCCGCCGCAATGCCCTGCGCCCGCGCACTCAGCGCATCGCGACGCGCACGCGCACCTTCGATCAAGGGGCTGGCCAGCACAGCATCTTTCACCGCCAGTTCAGCAGGCAAATATGACTGAAGCACGGCGTCAGCAGGAACAGCGATCTGTGCCTGTGCCTGTGCCTGTGCCTGTGCCTGTGCCTGTGCCTGTGCCTGTGCCTGTGCCTGTGCCAAGCTCATGCCGAGCGTCAGCAATACCCCCAACGCACGTCGTGGCAAGGCGCGATTTTTTGCAAGATTTGTCATCGTCAACTTCATGACTTTCTCCAAGGCAACACGCGCGCCAAGCGCGACCAAGGCACAGACGCCATGCCTCCAAAGCGCTCAAACAATTTGGGCAACAGCAGCAAGGTCAACAAGGTGGAGCTGAGCAAACCACCCGTCACCACAATCGCCAAGGGCCGCTGAATTTCAGAGCCAGGCCCAGTGGCAAACAGCAGCGGGATCATGCCCAAGGCAGTGATCACCGCCGTCATCAGCACGGGGCGCAAACGACGCTCAGTGCCCAAGCGCACCACCACGTCCATGGCTTCGCCATCAAGCAGCCGCTCGTTGAAATGGGTCACCATCACCACGCCGTTGAGCACCGCAATGCCCAGCAGAGCAATGAAGCCCACCGACGCCGGCACCGACAAATACTCGCCCGACACGGCCAGCGCCACCACGCCGCCCACCAAAGCAAACGGGATGTTCAAAAAGATGATGCCTGCCTGAATGGCCGAGCCAAAGGTGAACACCAAGATGGTGAAGATGAGCACCATGGCCGCCGGAATGACCAGCCCCAAACGCGCAGCAGCGCGTTGCTGGTTTTCAAACTGCCCGCCCCACACCACGCGCAAGTCGGCGGGCAATTTCAAGGCCACCACAGCGGCTTGTGCGTCTTGCACAAAGCCCGCCAAGTCGCGGCCATCGACCGACACTTGAATGCTGGTGAAGCGCGCGCTTTGCTCGTGGTTGACGCGAATGGGGCCATCGACCATGCGAATGTCGGCCAAGGCACTGGCGGCCCACACGCGCCCATCAGGTGCCGCCAAAGGCAGGTTTTTGAAGGCTTCCGCGCTTTGACGCGTGGCCTCGTTGCCCTTGAGCATGAGCGGTGTGCGCACCCCGTTTTGCAACACGTAGCCCAAAGCTTCGCCTTCGACTTGGTTCTTCAGCGCCTGCTGCAAACCTTCCACGCTGAAGCCCGCTTGGCCAATCGCCGTGCGGTTCAACGCCACCGTTAAATATTGCAAACCTTCCGCCTTGGGCGCGATCACCTCGGCTGCGCCGGGCACTTGGCGCACCGCATCGGCAACTTGATGGGCTGCGGTGTTGATGGCGTTGAGATCGGCCCCAAAGATCTTGATGGCCACATCGCCCCGCGTGCCGGTGAGCATTTCAGACACCCGCATTTCAATCGGCTGGGTGAAGCCGTAGACCAAGCCAGGAAAACCATCGAGCACCGTGCGCAGGCTGTTGATGATGTCGTCTTTGCTACCGCGCCACTCGGCTTTGGGCTTGAGCACCAAGAAGGTGTCGGTCTCGTTGAGCCCCATCGGGTCCAGCCCCAGCTCGTCCGAGCCCACACGCGCCACGATGGACTTGACCTCGGGCACCGCTTGCAAAATGGCTTGTTGCACACGGGTGTCGATCTCCAACGATGCATCGAGCGAGATGGACGGCGTTTTCTCCAGCTGCACCAAGATGTCGCCCTCGTCCAGCGTGGGCATGAAGGTCTTGCCGATCTGGGTGTAGAGGCCGACGGCCACCACCAACGACAACAGCGACACGCCATACAGCCACTTGGGCGAGCCCCACACGCGCTCACGCAAGCGCAGGTAGCCCGCGTGAATTTTTTGCATCAGCACGGGCTCGTGCGCGCCCTCTTCTTTCAACAGCATCGAGGCCAACGCTGGAATCACGGTGAACGCCAACAACAGCGACGAGCCCAGCGCCATGATGATGGTGATCGCCACCGGCGCAAACAACTTGCCCTCCAAACCCTCCAAACTGAGCAAGGGCAAAAACACCACCGCAATGATGAGCACGCCTGCCACCACGGGCTTGACCACTTGGCGCACCGCCGCCAGCAAGATTTCAGTCTTTGACAAACCGTGGCCGGGCTGGTGCGCGGCAAATGCGGTTTCGATGTTTTCAACCACCACCACGGAGGCATCGACCAACATGCCCAGCGCAATCGCCAAGCCACCCAAGCTCATCAAATTGGCGGTCAGACCAAAACTGCGCATGAGCATGAACGTGGCCAACAGCGACAGCGGCAAAGCCACTGCCACGACCAAGGCCGCACGCATGCCACCCAAAAACACATACAAGGTGATGCACACCAAAACGGCGGCTTCAATGAGGGCGTGGATCACCGTGTCAGAGGCACGGGTGACCAACTCGCCTCGGTTGTAAAAGGTTTTCACCGTCAAGCCCTTGGGCAAACGCGGTTCCAGCTCTTGCAACTTGGCGTCCACTTGCTCAACCAGCTGACGGGCGTTGACGCCACGCATGCCGAGCACCAATCCCTCCACGGCTTCGCCTTGGCCATCGTGGGTGACCGCGCCGTAGCGCGTCAGTGCACCCAGCTTCACCGTGGCCACATCGTCCAGTTGAACGGTGGTGTTGCGTGAGGTGGTCAAGCGCAAGGTGCGCAAATCGTCCAGCGTTTGAATGGCGCCTTGCACACGCACCACCAAGGCTTCGTCGCCCGCGGTGAGACGGCCTGCGCCGTCGTTGCTGTTGTTGGCCAACAAGGCTTGACGCAAATCGCCCAAGCCAATACCCAGAGCGGCCAATTTGGCGTTGTGCGGCACGACCTCAAAGGTTTGCACTTCGCCGCCCAGCGCGTTGATGTCGGCCACGCCGGGGATGGTGCGCAATTCTGGGCGAATGACCCAATCGAGCACGCGGCGCTTCTCAGCCAAGCTGAAGCCTTCACCCTCCAAGGTGAACATGAACACCTCGCTCAGCGGCGTGGTGATGGGGGCCAAGCCGCCCGTGACGCTCGCAGGCAGATCGCGCAGCACGCCGTTCAAACGTTCGGAGACTTGTTGACGCGCCCAATACAGATCGACGCCTTCGTCAAAGTCGATGGTGATGTCGGCGATGCCGTATTTCGAGATCGAGCGCACGATGCGTTTGTTGGGAATGCTCAGCAGCTCTTGCTCAATCGGCTTGACCACGCGCTGCTCCACCTCTTCGGGGGTCATGCCAGGGATTTTGAGAATCACCTTCGCCTGAGTAGGCGAAATATCGGGAAAGGCATCAATGGGCAAATTCAGCCACGCGTGAATGCCCGCAACGAACAGCAAGCCAGCGCACGCCAGCGTGAGGCTGCGAAAACGCAGACTCCAACGGATGAGGGTTTCAAACATCACTCGTCCTTTTGCAACAAGGCGCGCAACGAGGCGATGCCGGTGGTTGCCACTTGCGTGCCCGCCGGCCAGGCCGCCTCGATCAGCGACACATCGTCGGTGGCCGAAATCACGTGCACGGCTTGCGCGTCAAACCCCTGCGGGTGGACCACAAACAGCCACGGCTTGCCACGCCACTGCGTGATGGCGCGCGAGGGCACCAACCATTGCGATTGCCCCGCCGTCAAAGGCTTGGATTTGGCGTGCACCGTGACGGCAACAAACTCGCCCACTTGCAAGTTGCCGCGTTGCGTGACCACCGCGCGCGCGCGCGCCGATTGCGACGCATCCACCGCGCGGCTGACCGCCAGCACTTTGGCTTTGGCGTCGCGCGCAGCAATGCTCACCTCGTCGCCCACCTGCAGTTGAGCCGCTTTGTCGTTCGACAGTTGCAGCTCCAATTGAAGCTGGCTGGCATCGGCCAACTTGAACAACACGGCGCCGGCTTCGACGCGCTGGCCTACCGACGCAAACGCCTCCAACACCACGCCAGACAAAGGCGCATTCAGTACCCCCGTGGCATAACCGGCAGCGGCGCCGTCAAAGCGCATGCCAGACGCGGCCAGCTCGGCCTCACGCGATTTCAAGAGCGACAACGCGGCCTCTTGCTT
>CANBRM010000085.1 GCA_947371915.1 Comamonadaceae bacterium
GATGGAAAGCACCACACCAGCCGCACAAAAAATTCAGAACGTGGTGGTGATCTATGCCGAAAACCACAGTTTTGACAATATGTACGGCCTCTTTCCAGGCGCCAATGGCGTTGCGAATGCAACGGCTGCCCAAAAAACCCAACTCGACCACGATGGCACGCCCTTGAAAGAGTTGATCGTGTTCGGGCACGATGGCAAGCCCGATGCTAATTTTCCCCGCATGCCCAATGCCCCTTTTCGCATTGACGCGCCCCCGGTGAACCGTCCGCCAACGCAAATTGTGCCCAGCCCCATCCATGCTTTTTTTCATAACCAAGAGCAAATCAATGGTGGGCAAAACAACCTGTTTGCAGCCATGTCGACTGTGGGCGGTTGGACCATGGGCCATTACGACGGTAGCCAGTTCAAGATGTGGAAATGGGCACAAGACTACACCTTGGCCGACAACTTTTTCATGGGCGCTTATGGGGGCTCTTATCTGAACCACCAATGGTTGATTTGTGCCTGCACCCCACAGCATGCGAATGCGCCTGAGGCCATGCGCGTTCGCTTGGATGCCCAGGGGAAATTGCTCAAAAAAGACACATCACCGTCTGCCAATGTGGGCGCTGTTCAGGTGTTCAGTGCAGGGGGCGGTCAAGTCACCCCCGATGGGTGGTCGGTGAACACGTCACAGCCGCCGTTTCAACCGAGTGGCATCGCGCCAGCGCCGGGCGGCGATGCTCGCATGGCAAATCCGCAAGGGGCGGCGGGGCATGGTCAGCCTGTGCCTGCACAAACCGCGCTGACCATTGGCGACACCTTGTCACGTCGGGGCGTGGACTGGGCTTGGTATGCAGGCGGTTACGCCCAAGCTTTGGCGGATGGCATGCAAGCGCCGGATGCCAAACGGCGCATCATTTACCAGCGTGATCCAGGCAGTCCCATGTTTCAACCGCACCACCAACCGTTCAACTATTACGCACGGTTTTCGCCTGGCACCGCAGATCGTGCTCGGCATCTGAAAGACGGGGAAGACTTTTTAGCGGACATGGCCGCAGGGCGCTTGCCGGCGGTGAGTTTTTACAAACCCGCAGGGCGAGATACCCAGCATCCGTCTTACACCGACATCATGACGGGGGACACCCATTTGGCAGGTGTGTTGGACAAACTCAAGGCGAGTCCGCAATGGAAAGACATGCTGATCATCGTCACCTACGATGAAAATGGTGGGTATTGGGACCATGTGCCGCCGCCCAAAGGCGCGGGTTGGAGTGACCGTTGGGGGCCAGGTACGCGTATTCCTGCGTTGTTGATTGGCCCTTCCGTGAAGCGTGGGTTTGTCGACTCCACCCCCTATGACACCACGTCTATTTTGAAATTCATCACGCAGCGTTATGGGCTCGACCCCTTACCTGGTGTGCGCAGCCAAGTGGGGTCGTTCAATGCTGCGTTGGAGTAGCCAAGGAGGGTAAGCCTTGGCGCATGCGGGCGCGCTCGCACGCGGGGCTGCCTTCTTCAAACTCTCGGCAAGGGGAGGGACGCCATTCGTAAATGCCGCAAGTGGCTTTTTCGCCCACTTTGCCGCTGAGCGCTGCGCAACGCGGTGGCGAGTAATCGGTGCCGCGCATGCGGCGCAAGGTTGCGGTGAGTTCTTGGCCCAAACCTGACGGCACAGAGCCGCCGTGTGTGTCCATTTCTTCCACGCTGAAATCGACCCGAAAGCTGGCGCAGCATGCGCCGCAGCTGGTGCAGGCCGACATCACTGACGTCCGAGCAGCAGGTACTCCATGAGCGCTTTTTGCACATGCATGCGGTTTTCGGCTTCGTCCCATACGACCGATTGCGGACCATCGATCACGTCCGCCGACACTTCTTCGCCACGGTGGGCGGGCAAGCAATGCATGAACAGCGCGTCGGGTTTGGCGGCCGCCATCATGTCGGCGTCCACGCACCAATCGTTGAAGGCTTGTTTGCGCGCTTCGTTTTCAGCCTCATAGCCCATGCTGGTCCACACGTCGGTGGTGACCAAGTCTGCACCTTGGCAAGCTTGCATGGGGTCGGTAAAAACTTTGTAGCAATCGCTGTTGGAGAGTCCTGCAATGGCAGGGTCTACTTCGTAACCGCTGGGCGTGCTGACGTGAACGGTGAAGCCCAGCATATCGGCCGCTTGCAACCAGGTGTTGGCCATGTTGTTGCCGTCGCCCACCCAAGCCACCACTTTGCCTTTGAGGCACTCCAGTGGTTGCGCGGTCAAGCCGCGGTGTTCGATGAAGGTGAACAAGTCCGCCATGATTTGGCAGGGGTGAAATTCGTTGGTCAAGCCGTTGATCACGGGTACGCGCGAATTGGCGGCAAAGGTGTTGATCTTGTCTTGCCCGTAAGTGCGGATCATGACCAAGTCAGTCATGCGGCTGATGACTTTGGCGCTGTCTTCGATGGGCTCTGCGCGTCCGAGTTGGCTGTCGCCCGTGGTCAAGTGCACCACCGAACCACCCAGCTGGTACATACCGGCTTCAAAGCTCACACGGGTACGCGTGGAGGCTTTTTCGAAAATCATGGCCATCGTGCGGTCAGCCAGTGAATGGTGCTTCTCGTAGGCTTTGAATTTCTTTTTGATAAACGCAGCCCGTGTGAACAAGTAGGCGTATTCATCGGCCGTGAGGTCGGTGAATTGCAGGTAGTGTTTCAGCGTTTGGGTCATGCGGCTTCTGCCAAGAATGTTTTGATAAGCGGCACAAGGATGGCCACCACTTCGTCGGCCTCTGCCTCGGTGATGATGAGCGGTGGCACCAAACGCACCACGCTGTCAGCGGTGACGCTGAGCAACAAACCAGCGTCGAGTGCGCGTTGCATCAACGCGCCACAAGAACGGTCGAGGTCGATGCCAATCATCAAGCCTTGGCCGCGAATTTCTTTCACGCCTTGCACGCCATCCAGCTCTCGGTGAAGTGCCGCGTGGAGGTGTGCGCTGACTTGGGTCACGTTGTCGAGCAATTGGTCCTCTTCCATGATGCGGATGGTTTCTACACCGGCGCGCATCGACAGCGGGTTGCCACCAAATGTGGTGCCATGGTTGCCCGGTTGGAAGATGTGGGCGGCTTTGGGGCCTGCCACCACCGCGCCAATCGGCACGCCAGAACCCAAGCCTTTGGCCAAAGGCATCACGTCAGGCACGATGCCTGCCCATTGGTGTGCAAACCATTTGCCCGTGCGGCCCATGCCGCATTGCACTTCGTCAATCATCATGAGCCAATCACGGGCGTCGCACAGCTGGCGAACTTGCTGCATGTACTCAGCGCGCATGGGCGTTACGCCACCTTCGCCTTGGATGGCTTCCATGAACACCGCCACCACATTGGGGTTGCCTTCAGTGGCTTTTTTGAGGGCCTCGATGTCGTTCACAGGAACGCGGATGAAGCCGCCCATCATGGGGCCAAAGCCTTCTTTGATTTTGTCGTTACCCGTGGCGGCAAGGGTTGCCAATGAGCGGCCATGGAAGGACTTTTCGTAGACCACGATCTCTGGCAACTCAATGCCCTTCATATGACCGAACTTGCGCGCCAGTTTCAGCGCTGCTTCATTGGCTTCCAAGCCGCTGTTGCAAAAGAACACATTGGTCATGCCCGACAACTCGACCAGCTTGGCTGCCAGTGCTTCTTGCAAGGGGATGTGGTAGTAATTGCAGCTGTGCATCATCTTGCCCACTTGGTCTTGCAAGGCGGGGGTCAGCTTGGGGTGAGCGTGGCCCAAGGTGTTGACGGCGATGCCAGCCAAGGCATCGAGATAACACTTGCCGTCGACATCCCACACGCGCAAACCTCGGCCATGCGACACAGTCATTGGCAGGCGGCCATAGGTGTTCATGCAATGAGGGGATGCGGCAGGCGTGGTCATGTCAACTCCAAAAATAAAAAACGACCCAACGAAGGTTGAGCCGTTGAAGTGTGATTTTAGAGGCAGCTTTTGACGCTTCTGTGAAAGTGCATCGAGACGTTCGTTGTGGTGACTTTGCGAAGTCAAAATGTCACAAGTCTTATATAAGATAGAATACTTGACACACTCGCGACAGAGGGAGATCCCCCGTCGCTCAAGCCCAACATTCAGCATCTACCCGATGGTTTCACCCTCAGCCAAAGAAGTATTTATTCTGGGAATCACCCAAGACGGACGCACATTCCGCCCCAGCGATTGGGCCGAGCGTCTGGCGGGGGTGATGAGCCAGTTTCGTCCAGGCGGCGCTACGCCGGGTAGCCACTTGAGCTACTCGCCTTGGTGTGTGCCCAACACCTTAGATGGCAATAAGTGCGTCATTGTTCATACCGACTTGCGCGATGAAGAGCCCATGGCTTGGAGCTTCGTGTTGAACTTTGCCAAAGACAATGGCTTGCAAGTGGTCGAGGCGTGTTTGCTGCCCGAGCATCCCTCCAAATAACGTTTGATCTTGGCATAGGCTTAAAAAAGCCTAGGCAACAAAAAAGCCGCTTGACAGCGGCTTTTTGCTTTTTCTTTGCTGGCAGCGCACCCGTTACAAACGGCGGCTTGACGAATCAAGCCGGGCTGTTTGCCTAAAAATTTAGGCGGCGAGGACCAAGGCCTTGACCTTGGTGGAGAGGCGGCTCTTATCGCGAGCAGCTTTGTTCTTGTGGAAGATGCCTTTGTCGGCAACCGTGTCCACCACAGCTTGCATCTTGGCAAACAATTCAGTGGCTTTGGTTTTGTCGCCAGCCAAAACGGCTTTCTCGACGTTCTTCACCGCAGTGCGGTACTTCGAGCGCAACGAGGTGTTGGCGGCATTGATTTTGATGTCCTGGCGGACGCGTTTACGACCTGATGCCAGGCGTGGGTTTTTTTTCTTGGGTTTAGCTGATGCCATGATGAGTTTCCTAGAGGTTTGTGGATGATGCCAGCAAAGCCCACGATTGTAGCTTCAAACTCGGCGGTCGCTACACTGTGAGCCGTGTCACTGTTTAAATCTGCCTCCATCGTCTCGGGCTTGACCCTCATTTCCCGCATCACGGGCTTGATGCGCGAACTTCTCATTGCCTCCACCTTCGGTGCCAGCGCCTTGACCGATGCCTTCAATGTGGCGTTTCGGATTCCCAATTTGTTTCGTCGGCTATTCGCCGAGGGCGCGTTCAGTCAGGCGTTTGTCCCTGTTTTGGCGGCCAGCCGTCAGCAGCAGGGCGATGAGGCCACGCATGAATTGATCAGCCAAGTTGCCACGTTACTGGCTTGGGCCTTGTTTTTAACCTCTGTTGTGGGCGTTTTGGCGGCGCCTTGGTTGGTGTGGGCCATGGCCAGTGGATTGCAGCAGTCATCCGAGGGTTTTGAGGTGGCGGTGGTTTTGACGCGTTGGATGTTTCCCTACATCGCCTTCATGTCGCTGGTCGCGCTGGCAGCGGGCGTGCTCAATACCTGGAAGCGCTTTGCGGTTCCTGCTGCCACCCCCGTTTTGCTGAATGTGTCGATGATCGTGGCGGCTTGGTGGGGCGGCCCTTGGTTGGGCACCTTGGGTGTGCCGCCAATTTATGCCTTGGCCGCCGGTGTGATGTTGGGCGGCGTGGCGCAACTCAGCGTGCAAACGGTGGCGCTGCGTCGTTTGGGGCTGCTGCCACGCGTTGGCTTGCGTTGGCGCGATATTCGTCACGCTTGGTCAGGCCCGGGCCCTAAGCGGATCTTGCAGCTTATGGTGCCCGCTTTGTTGGGCGTGAGCGTGGCGCAAATTTCACTGTTGATCAATACCCAAATTGCCTCGCATTTGGTGGCGGGCAGTGTAAGTTGGCTCAGTTATGCCGATCGGTTGATGGAGTTTCCCACCGCTTTATTGGGCGTGGCCTTGGGTGTGGTGCTCATGCCGCAACTCTCTGCAGCCAAAGCGGCCAATGACACGGCTAAATATTCCGACATGCTGGACTGGGGACTGCGTTTGGTGCTGGTGCTGGCGCTGCCTTGTGCCTTGGCTTTGTTGGTGTTTTCAAAAGCCTTGGTGGCCGTGCTTTACAACTATGGCGCTTTCAGCGCACACGATGTGCAGCAAACCACGCTGGCCCTGATGGGCTACGGTGTGGGTTTGCTCGGCTTGGTGGCCATCAAGGTGCTGGCACCCGGTTACTACGCCAGCCAAAACATACGTACACCGGTGCGCATTGCCGTGGCCGTGTTGGTCATCACGCAGCTGTTTAATTTGGTGTTGGTGCCCTTTTTGGCACACGCCGGTTTGGCTCTGTCGATTGGTTTGGGCGCTTTGGTTAACGCGACTTGGCTCTTGTGGGGCTTGCGCCACAACGGCACGTATGTGATGAGTGCGGGCTGGTTGCGTTTTGTCGTGCAAGTGTTGGTGGCGTGCGCCGTGCTGTGTGCGTGGCTGACTGGGGCTGCCCAGTTTTGGGATTGGACGGCCTTGCATGCCACACCGTTTGTGCGCGTGGGGCTGATGGCGGGCGTGTTGGCGGTCAGTGCGGTGCTTTATTTTGGTACGCTGGCACTCACAGGCTTAAAGCTGCGTGTTTTGTTGCGTCGATGAAAGGCGAGTTGCATGAATTTCAACTTAGAAGTGCCCACTGCACTTGAATACTTTGAGTCTTTGGTGCAGAGCGATGCGCACTTTCCGTTGCTCGAAGCAGCCGCGAGTTTGGCGCAAGACGAATACCCCGAACTCGACATTCAGCAAGTGCTTGACCAAGTCGATCAATTGGTAGGACGCCTTAAGCAACGCTTGCCCTCGGACTCAGGCGCGCTCCAAAAATTACGCTTGCTAAACCAGTTCTTCTTTGACGAGCTGGGCTTTGGCGGCAACCTGAACGATTACTACGATCCTGACAACAGCTTTTTGCATGTGGTGCTGCGCACGCGTCGTGGCATTCCCATCAGTCTGGCTGTGCTGTGGTTGGAGTTGGCGGCAGGTCTTGGGTTAGAGGCGCAGGGCGTGAGCTTTCCTGGGCACTTTTTGGTGAAAGTTCGTTTGCCTCATCCGCACGACGGCATGGCTGTGATCGATCCTTTTTCGGGCCGCTCCTTGGGCAAAGAGGACCTGATGGAGCGATTGATGCCGCTATACAACGAGTCGGGCTTGGTGCGCAACGGCGAGGTGTCGGATGACTTGCTCAAACAATGTTTGCGCACGGCCACACCCCGCGAAATCATGGCCCGTATGCTGCGTAACTTGGAAGAGGTTTACGTCAGCCACAACGACGCGCCGCGTCTCGCGCTCGTGAAAAAGCGCCTGCAGGTGCTGATTCCTGAGGCGCTTGACGCCGACTGACAGCACCGTTGGCGCTGTCGCCGGCAGTGGTTAACGCAAGCTTATTGAACCAGTACCGCTGCGGTGTCGCCGCGTTCGGCAATCACGCCAATGGTGTGCACTTGCTCGCCGTGGGCGCGCAGCACCTCTGCACAGGCCTCGGCGTGTGCAGCGTCGATGACCACCACCATGCCAATGCCGTTGTTGAACGTGCGGTTCATTTCGATGTCGTCAATGCCCGCTGTGCTTTGCAACCAAGCAAACAACTCAGTTTGTGGCCAGCTGCCCTTGGTCAAGTGCGCCGCCATGCCTTCGGGCAAGACGCGTGGGATGTTTTCAAGTAAACCACCGCCCGTGATGTGCGCCAGCGCTTTGATGGGTTGGGTGGCCAGCGCGGCCAACACGCTCTTCACATACAAGCGGGTGGGTGCCATGATGGCTTCTTTGAAGGGCTTGCCATCTAGGGTGACGGGGGCGTTGGCACCTGCGCGGTCGATCACCTTGCGTACCAGCGAGAAGCCGTTGGAGTGCACACCAGCAGAGGCCAAGCCAAGCACCACGTCGCCGGGTTTGACGTCTTGACCGGTCAAGATCTTGGACTTCTCAACGGCACCGACGGCAAAACCTGCCAAGTCGTATTCGCCATCGGGGTACATGCCGGGCATTTCAGCGGTTTCGCCGCCGATTAGTGCGCAGCCAGACAGTTCGCAACCTTTGGCAATGCCGCCGACCACCGCAGCGGCGGTGTCGATGTGCAACTTGCCGCAGGCAAAGTAGTCGAGGAAGAACAGGGGCTCAGCGCCTTGCACCAGCACGTCGTTGACGCTCATGGCCACCAAGTCGATGCCCACGGTGTCGTGCATTTGCCATTCAAAGGCCAGTTTGAGCTTGGTACCCACGCCGTCGGTGCCGCTGACCAGCACCGGTTCTTTGTAACGCTTGGGCACCTCAAACAAAGCGCCAAAACCGCCAATGCCTGCTAACACGCCCTCGCGCATGGTTTTTTTGGCCAGAGGTTTGATGCGTTCGACCAAGGCGTCGCCTGCGTCAATGTCGACACCGGCGTCTTTGTAGGAAAGGGGTTTGTTCATAGTGAGGAGGTGCTGAGGCGAGCGGAAGGTGCGCGCCGATAGAATCGAGGCTTAATTTTAAAGCCATCACCCGTCCCGCTGTATGCAATTCACCCCCACGCAACGACACGCCCTCGCATGGACCGGCCTTATCGCTGTGATCTTGCTGATTTTGTGGCTGTTGGGGCCCGTGTTGATGCCGTTTGTGGTGGCGGCCGTGTTGGCTTATGCACTCAGCCCTTTGGTCCGCGGTTTGTCGCGTTTGTCCAATGGTCGCTTTCCCCGCATGTTGGCGGTGGTGTTGGTGGAATTTGTTTTTGTGCTGGTTTTGATCGCGTTGCTGACCCTGTTGGTGCCGATTTTGGTAAGCGAATTGCCGCGCATGCGCGAACAACTACCTACTTTGCTGATTCGCGGCCAAGCCGTGTTGAAGCCTTGGCTGCAATCGATGGGCATTTCTGCCGCCTTGGACCCCGAAAGCCTCAAATCTTGGTTGCTTCAAATCTTTGGTACGTCGTTAGATGAGGTGTTCAAACAAGCGCTGACGTCGTTGCGCATCGGCGGCAGTGTGGCTTTGGCGGTGGTAGGTAACTTGGTGTTAGTACCCGTGGTGCTGTTTTATTTGTTGCTCGATTGGCGTCGTGTGGTGCGCCACGTTGAAGCCTTGGTGCCTTTGCCCATGCGCAGTGCGTACGACCAATTCATCGACGAGTGCGACCAAGTGTTGGGCCAGTACTTGCGTGGGCAGCTGTCGGTCATGGCGCTTCTAGCGGTTTATTACAGCTTGGCGCTGTGGGCTTTTGGCTTGGAGCTGGCGTTCCCAATTGGTGTGTTCACCGGTTTGGCCGTGTTTGTGCCTTACCTTGGGTTTGGCGTGGGCTTGGTGTTGGCGGCTTTGGCTGGATTTCTGCAGTTTTCGCCTTCTGACGCAATGTTGATGGTGGGCGTGGTGTATGGCTTGGGGCAACTCATTGAGAGTTTTGTGCTCACGCCGCGTTTGGTGGGCGAGCGCATTGGTTTGCATCCTTTGCATGTCATTTTTGCTTTGATGGCGTTTGGCGAGCTGTTTGGTTTTGTGGGCGTGTTGGTGGCCTTGCCTGTCAGTGCCGTCTTGCTGGTTGCCATTCGTCGCCTGCGAGCGCAATACCAAGCCAGTCGCTTGTACCGAGGTCACTGAAGCCGCATGCAGCAAATCGCGCTCGACATTGGCTTGGCTTCTGGCCCGAGCCTGACCAACTTCTTGGCGGGGCCCAATTTGGCAGCTTGGCAGCATATTCAGCTGTGGGTGGCCAGCGATATGCGCTCGCCAGTGCCCACATATGTGTGGGGCGAGGGCGGCTCTGGCAAAACCCATTTGCTGCGCGCAGCCCAAGTGGCCTTGCGCGACCAAGGCTGTGCTGTGGGCTGGATGGACGCTTCTGTGTCTGAGCCCGCGCCGTTTGATGACGCGTGGCGCGTGGTCATTTTGGACGACGTGCATCTTTATACCGCCGTGCAACAGCACGCCGCATTCAATTGGTTTGTCAACGCCATGACGCCAGACGATGGCCAGCAGCGCTGGGTCTTGTCGGCGGGGGATGCGCCGCCAACGGCGTTGATGCTGCGTGAAGACTTGCGCACCCGTTTGGGGTGGGGTCATATATTTCAATTGCAGGTGCTGAGCGAGCCCGAACGTCGCGCCGTGCTGCGTCAACAAGCCGATGAGCGTGGCGTGTTTTTGAGCGATGAAGTCATGGACTTCATGCTCAAGCGCTTCAGCCGCGACCTCAGCAGTCTCATTCAACTTCTCGACCAATTGGATGGCTACGCCTTGCAAACGCAACGCGCTATCACCATCCCGTTGCTCAAATCAATGCTGGAAACCATGTGATGAAACTCGCCTTATTTGACCTCGACCACACCTTGTTGCCGATTGACTCTGACCAATCGTGGGGGGAGTTCACCGTGCGCTTAGGCTGGCACGAACGTGATGCATTCATCAAGCGCAACGACGAGTTTTACGCCCACTACCAAGCGGGTACCTTGGACATTCATGACTACGTGCGTTTTGCAGCCGATGCGTTTTGTCAGCGCAGCCCTGAAGTGGCCGCCCAAGCCCATGCGCAATTCATGCAAGAGGTGATTCAGCCGGCCATCCGCTCAGAAGCTCTAG
>CANBRM010000086.1 GCA_947371915.1 Comamonadaceae bacterium
GAACTTGAAGAAAGTGCGCCGTCCAAACGCTGAGTTCATCACTGAAGTGAACTGATCCTCCGCGATTCAACGCTTTCCATTTAAAAGCCCGCTCAGGCCATCCGCCTGAGCGGGCTTTGTTGTTTTTGCACGTTTTGTGTGCCAGCGAACAGATGTGGACGGGTGAACGGCCTAGATTCAACCCATCATTTCAAATGGGGTTGGACATGTTAAGAACCGTGCTGTTGGTACTTGTCATTTTGATGTTGCTGGGAGCCATTCCGACTTGGCCGCACAGCCGAGAGTGGGGCTATGGTCCCAGCGGTGGTTTGGGCGTTGTGTTGATCATTTTCTTGATTTTGATCTTTACGGGCCGTTGGTAAGCCTCTGCGTCGAAGTCAGTCAGCGCTCGCGCTCCATCGGTCATTCCAGGCGTGTTCGATTTGACGTCGATCGCGCTTGGTAGGACGCCCGTGCTCAATGCTGTGCGCAGGCTCGCGTGCCAGCCGGTTTTGTTCGGCCTCGCGATTGCGCTTGGTCAGACTTTCGGGCGTCTCTTCGTAGAGCAGTTGCGCCACGGGTGCGGGGCCACGTACCGCGCTGATGGCTTTGACAACGACCGTTTTTTCTACGGCACCTTGCCGCATGCAGACTGTGTGGCCCACCTTGACTTCGCGCGACGGTTTGGCATCTTGCCCATTGATTTGAACGCGGTTTTTACTCACTTCGTCGCTGGCTAGGCTACGTGTTTTGTAAAACCGTGCCGCCCAAAGCCATTTGTCGATGCGAAGACTGTCCATATCAGTTGAACAACCAGTCTGGGTTCACGGCCACGTAGCAGCTTTTTTCACCCAAAAACTGCCCTTGAGGCGCCACACAAAAAGAAGCCCTGCGGAATTTGCGCTCATCCGTTAAAACATAGGAGCGGTAAACCTCTTTGCTCTTTTTGCCTGTTTTGTCTTTGGGGTACAGCATCATCACGCGGGTCGAACCACACTCGCTGTTCTTGATGCAGGCCTTGGCCGCCAATTCGTCGACATAAAACTCAATGTAGATGGCCCCTGGCAACTTGGTGTTGGCTTTGGCCACTTTGACCATGCATGGCGTGTCTTGTGCACGGGGCAGCCCCATCTGGTCGGCGAAGGTGTTGATTTCATCGAGCACCGTGTCGCGGTATTTGTCCGTGATGGTCTTTCGGCACAAAAAGTAGTCTGCGTAGGCGTTGCTTTGCACGGCTTTGGTCAAAGGGCGATTCGTACCGTCTAGTTTGATCACGCTGGCGTCATAGACCGCGCTAACGCTGGGCTCAGGCGCTTTGGCTTTGCCATGGGCATCGCCATGCCCACCTCCATGGGCGTCACCCCCTTTTTTATCGTCTTTTTTCTTTTCTTCTTTTTTAGGCTCGCCGTGGCCGTCGTCCTTCTTTTCTACCTTCTTCTCGCCGTGGGCATCGGGCTTGCCATGGGCGTCAGCCTTTCCGTGTTCTTCTTTTTCTGCTGCTTTAGGCTCTTTGGCTGGCTCCCAGGGTTTGGGTTTCGGCTCGTCTTCGTTGGGTCTCAGCGCGCGTTTGTAAACATAGCCGCTGCGGCCCTTTTCACCTTCTTCATCGACGTATTTGAATTTCTTAACCTCAACCTCTGGCACAACAGGTTTTTTGGGTTCATTGGCCCAAGCGGGTGTCAACCCAAAGCCCGATGCGCCAAGCAGCAGGACAAACAGGTGCAACAAGGTAAAACGAATGGTGGGCTTCATGACAAACACAAACTAAGGTCTCAGAAGATCGACACCGCAGGCGAGGGCTTTAACGTGCCCACCAAAATAATCAAGGCACCGTATAGCAAGTGGTGTCGCTGTGCAGCTTACCTTTGTCGGTCACGCAGTACTGGGCAATCAACTTGCGCGACATGTCTGACAAAAAGTAAGAGCGATAGAGCACCAAGTCTTTGGGGATCAAGCTGATGCTGCGAAAAACGGGGCATTGCTCGCTGCGGATACAGGCCGACAAACGTTGCACGTTGGTGTAGAGATGAATGCTGATGCGCCCTGGCGTCAAGCTTTTGGCCGTGCCAATGCTCACCACGCAGGCGTCACCTTTGACAAAGGGCAACTCGGACAGTTCAGCGAAGTAATTCATCTCCGCCACAACCAGTGCGCGAAACCAAGGTGCCACGATGCCATCGCAGTCGAAATATTCAAGTTTGGTGGTGTGTGCAATCGGCTCGGTGAATGGACGATTTTTGGGTGCCAACAACAGCATAGGCTCATTGCCCGACTGTGGCGGTCTGGCCAAGATTGCACGAGGTGCCAATATTTCAGTGGATTTGCTGGTCGATGCGGGGGCAGACTTGTACTGCACCTCAGGCTTGCCTTGTGCAAACGCACTGCTGCAAAGCACACACAGCAGGCAAAGTGAGAGGCAAAACTTCTGAAACATGGTTTTGAAATACATCCGTTACAACAGGATAACTTTATCAGCAACTGCACACCGCCCAGCGCGGTCAAGTAAAGTGAATCCAAACCGATGAAGTAGCTTATGAAAAACATGTTTCCTGGATGGTGGTTGGTGTGTATGACGCTCACGTTGGCTGGTTGCGGCGGCGGTGGCGGCAGCGCTGGGCAAGATGGCAAAGTGACGCCGACGCCCTTGGTCGCTTTGTCGAGTTCTTACGATTACAAGAATAAGAACGATGCGATATTGGATGCCTCGCAAATTCCATTGGTGGCCGCTGACGCTGCGCTGTGGACCCAAGTGCCAGAGTCGTTAGCGCTTGGCGATTTTTTCCAAGAAGGCAAATATTCCGCCTTTGTTGCAGCAAACCAAGCGAACGGTTTAGCCAAAGCTTATTTCTTGAAAAAGAATGAGTCAGGCACTTGGACTGATGCCACCTCCGACGTGCTGACCGATCGCAGCATTTGCACCAAAGTGGTCCAAGCCATATCTGCAGATTTCAATGGCGACGGCAAACCTGATGTGTACGTCGCGTGTGGTGGTTCTGCTGGGTCTATGCGCCAAGTTTTCTTCATGAGTAAGGCGGGCCAAATTGCTTATGAGCGCCAAGAAACCAGTTTCAGCTTGCAGTCATGGGGCGCAGCTGCAGCCAATATCGATGGTGATACCAATGGTGCCATTGATTTGGTGGTGACCGACAACGACATGACGCTGGCTGTCATGAACGATGGCCTTAAAAATGGCGCAAACAGCTTCGCCAAAGATCTCGCCGGACGTGTGCCTACTGGGGGCGGAGGGCAGAGTTTTCCAACTTTGCACCGCAAGGTGTTTCTGATTCCACAAACCAACGCCAACCCCGACTTGGTCATTGCAGGTACAGGCGCGGGTGCCAATTCAAATGCGATTTATTTGAAAAACGACAGTGTCCGCAAAGGCTATTTCTTCGTCAGTCCATCGACGGGCGCTTCAGCCATGTTTGAAGCCAAGCTCGTCAACGGTGTGGCAGTGAAGTTTTATGACGTGGTGGCCGACAGCAGACAAGCTTTGTATGTATTGGCCAAAGACGTGGGGGTGGAAACGTCTTCAAGCGCGACGGAAATGATGGTCTTGAAATATGAGAGTTCAAGCGCGATCAGTCGCGCTAACTCGATCCTCAATCTACAAGGTGGTTACAACGGGGTGTTGGCTTTACCCAGCAACCCTTACTTGCCCACCGACGGTTTTATCTCGCAATTCAAAATCAACACGGCAGGGAGCCTGGTCGCCTTTGACGGCGCATGCGCCAGGAACTCTCAGCGCTGTGAATTCAACATCGCACCTTAAACGACCCCAGCTCTGAGCAAACGCTTGAGCACCTTGCCATTCGCATTGCGTGGCAAGGGCGCTTCCAGCCACGTGATAGCTTCGGGCACTTTGTAATCGGCCAATGCAGCGCGGCAGTGCGCGATGACGTGGGATTCTTCGGGTGCACCGTTGGGTGCGTAAACAAAGGCGTGCACGCGTTCACCCAAGACGGGGCAGGGCTTGCCCACGATCGCCGCTTCCAAAATGCCGTCAATGCTGGTGAGGCAGTTTTCAACTTCGACCGAGTAAATTTTGAAACCGCCTCGGTTGAGCATGTCTTTTTTGCGGTCAAAGATACGCACAAAACCTTGTGCATCGACAGAGCCCAAATCGCCCGAGTGCCAATACCCAGCGGTGAACGATTGGGCGGTGGCTTGTGGGTTGTTCCAATAGCCGGGCACGACCATGGGCCCACTGATCCATAGCTCGCCGGTCTCGCCTGCGGCAACTTCGCAGCCCTCGTCGTCCATCACGCGCACATCGCCGCAAGGCAACACGGCGCCCACGGTGTCGGCGTGCAGCTGGTTCGCGCCTGCGGGCATCAGCGTGGCGGGGGAGGTGGTTTCGGTGGCACCGTAGGCGTTGCGCAGATCTAGCTGGGGCAGCTCTTTGGCCAATTGCTCAATCACATGCACCGGCATGGGCGCCCCGCCGTAGCCTCCCAAGCGCCAGCTTTGTAGCGCAGCGGCTTGGAAGTTGGGGGACATCAGGCACAGGTTGTACATGGCGGGCACCATCAAGGTGTGCGTGATTTTTTCGAGCGCCACTGTTTCTAAAAACGACGCCGCTTTGAATTCAGGCAACACCACCACCGCGCCACCCACATGCACCATCGTGGCGATGATGGCAATCAGTCCAGTGACATGGCTGGCCGGCACGGCCAAAGCCGATTTGTCGTCACAGGTCAAGACCATGCCATGTTCAAAGTGCATCACCGAATGTGCGATGTTTTTTTGTGTCAGCATGGCCCCTTTGGGGTTCCCCGTGGTGCCTGATGTGTACAGGATGACGGCCACGTCAGCACCTTGTGCCGTGTGGCTGGCGAGTTCGCTGTCGTTCATTGCTTGACTTAGGGACGACCACAGGACGATGTCATTGGCCTGCACATCGTCCAAGCTCAATCGGGCCTGCAAACTGGGCACATCGGTTTTGCTTGGAATGCGCTCTGCCAGCACACCATCAAACACCACTGCTTTGGCATCGCATTGGTTCAAGATGAAGGCCAAGCCCGGGCGTTGCTCCCGGGTGCCCACAGGCACGGCAATGGCCCCCAAGTACTGAACGGCAAACAGCACGAAGACGAATTCAGGGCGGTTGCTGACGAACAAAGCCACACGGTCACCCACACCAATCCCTAGCTTGTGCAGGGCCTGTGCGGTCTGTTGGACCTCGTGCCACGTGTGTTCATAGGTCCAACGCTGTGCGCCAAAAATGACCGCATCGCGATGTCCGTGTAGGTCTTTGGCGCGCACCAACATGTTCATCAACGAGGTGGGGCGTTGCACAAAACAGCGCACCAAGCGATCGTGCCCCCAAGCTTCAATGCGTTGAGCCGGTAATGTCTGCGCGGGCCAATGCATCAGTGGGGTGCGATGAGGTTAGCGCCGCGTTCAATCACCACGGTGTGGTCAATCAAACTGCTGGAGTGGTTCAAATCCGATTGCGAGATCAACACCGACAAGTCGTTGCCGCGCAAGCCTGAAATCACCTCGCTCAAGCGCATTGACAGGGCAGGGGCTACGCCTTCGAAAGGCTCATCCAACATCAGCAGATGTGTGCCAATGCCAAGGGCGCGAGCGAGCGCCACCAATTTTTGTTGACCACCTGAAAGCAACAAGGCCTTGCGTAGTGACATGGCTTTGAGCTCTGGCAGCACTTCGTAGACAAAGGCCAAGCGTTGGTCGACGTTCAAATGCGGTGAAACCCACAGCGGAATCAAGATGTTTTCTTCAACCGTCAGCTCGGGCACCAAGCCACGATCTTCGGGCATGTAGCCAATGCCCAAACTCGCACGCGCCTCGGGCGGCAAGGCGGTCAAGTCTTGGCCGTTGAACGTGACGCGTCCTTGATGAACGGGCAAATGCCCCATCACGCTGCGCATCAAACTGGTTTTGCCGGCACCGTTGCGCCCCACCAACCCTGTCATTTTCCCGAGCGGGACTTGCAGACTGATGCCGCGCAGCACTTGGACGGATTCAATGGCCACATGCAGGTTTTCAACTTCAAGCATGAGCCACCTCCTGACGCAACTCACCTGTGACGTAACGGCGCACATCGTCGGTGGCCAATGCTTTTTCTGGGGGGTCGTCGGCGATCACGCGACCGCTGTAAAAAGCAATGATGCGGTCTGCGTGGCGTCGCACAATGTCCATGTCGTGCTCCACAAACAAGGCGGTCAAGGGTTCGTCCCCGAGACCGCGCATGACGGTTTCCATCATCGGGAATTTCTCTTCAGCAGAGACACCGCTGGTGGGTTCATCCAACAGCAGCAGCTTGGGCGAACCGGTCATGGCCAGAGCGATGTCTAACAATTTACGCACCCCCCCCGGCAACTCGCTGACGCGGCGGTTGCGGTGCTGAATCAATTCAAACCGCTCTAGCAAAGCTGCGCCGCGCTCGATTTGCTCAGCCTGCGCGGCAGGCCGCCAAACGGACAGTCGGTTGCCGTGACAGGCCATGGCCACCAGCATGTTGTCCATCACACTCAAGCTGGGGTAAAGCTGCGGAATTTGAAACGAGCGGGCCACCCCTAAGCGCGTGATTTGCCGAGGCGACATGGGCGTGATGTCGGTCTCGCCCAAATAGATGCTGCCTTGATCGGGTTTGAGGTAGCCGGTGATCATGTTGACGAAGGTGGTTTTGCCGGCACCGTTGCTGCCGATCAAACTCACGCGTTGGCCGACCGGGATGTCGATGCACAGGTCTTGCGCGGCAACCACCGCACCAAACTGTTTTTGCAAGTGCCGAGCACTCAGCAAGATGGGGGCGGTCATGCGCGCTCCTTGTGTTGCTTGTTGCTCCAAAGCGAGCCAATGCCAAAAGGTAAAAACCGAATCACAAACAGCAAAAATAAGCCCAGCACCAGCTGCCATGTGTTGGGAAAATATGAGCTAGAGAACGAGCGCACGGCCTCCAAAATCACAGAGGCCAGCATGATGGCCACTACGCTTTGTGAGCCCGCCAAAATGGCCACAAACACAAATTCGCCCGAGGTGGTCCAGTAACTGAAGGTGGGGTCGATGTGGCCTAAAGCCATGACAGCCAAAGCACCGCCGCAGCCGCCCAAAAATGCGGCCAGCACAAAGTTCAAGGCCATGGTGTGGCGCACCGAGCCGCCCAAATACTCCACGCGCAACTCGTTGTCGCGAATGGCTTGGGTGATCAAGCCACGCGTTGAGTCAAAGTAAATGCGGCACAGGTAAGACATCACCACGGCAAAGCACACCGCGAGGGCGTATAGCGCGTAGCCCACACCATCGTCAGAAAGTGCAAGGCCAGCGAGTGTGATGCGGCCCAAGTTAAACCCGTCAGAGCCGCCCAAGCGTTCGGTTTTCACCAAAATACCGTAACCCACCATGGACAGTGCCAAGGTCAGCATGGAAAAGAAAATGCCGCGGTAGCGTGACAACAGGGGGGCGAAAGGTGCAGTCAGCAAGGTGGCTGCTAAACCACCGAGTAGTGTCAGCACGATGCCGTCTTTGAAACCCATGTGTTGAAACACCAGTGCTGCGGTGTAACCCCCAATGGCCGACATCAGACCTTGGCCAAACGCCACCACGCCGCCGCGCATCAACATCACAATGCCCAGCGACACCAAGCCGTTGGCAAAGGCCATGGTGCACATGAACAGCAACCATTTGGGCAGGACCAAACCGATGCCCAGCAGGGCTGCTGTGCAGACCACCATGCACAGCGTTAAATTCCGAATCGAGAGGTGCATGGTCAAATTTTTCGTGCTTGGATGCGTTGGAATAAGCCTTCAGGTTTGACCATCAAGACCAAAGCCATCACAACGTAAATGGAAAACAACTCAGCCACTGGCACCACATGGACGGCGAAGGCACGGGCTAAGCCCACGATCAACGCACCAATGGCTGCGCCTTCAATGCTGCCCAGTCCACCAATGATGACCACGGCAAAGGACACAATGATTACGCCGACAGACAGTCCGGGTTGAACAGAAATCATGGGTGCGGTGAACGCGCCACCCAGTGCGGCCAAGAACACGCCGACGCCAAACGCCATCATGTAGACCTTGGACACTTTCACGCCCATGCTGCTGGCAATTTCGGGGCTGTGAATCACGGCGGTCACGATCTTGCCTTGGCGTGTGCGGTTCAAACCAAACCACACGATTGAGCCGACCACCACGGCGATGACGATCAGCAAGAAGTCGTAGCCCACATAAATTTGGTTGCCAATCTCGACATTGCCAAACAAACCGTAAGGCTCAGACACGTAGTAAGGGTTGGCACCCCAAATGAGTTTGGTGATGTCTTCCATGCACAAGAACAGCGCATAGGTCACCAAGACCAGCAGCACTTCGTCATGGCCATAGAAGAAGCGAAGCAGCCCTTTTTCGGTCAAGGGCGCGACCAACACTGCAATTGCAATCGCCGCCATGAACATGGCCACCAGGGTCCAACCTGGTGCCCAATGCATGGTGCCAACCCAACCGACAAACGTGGCGGCTGCATAGGCGCCGAGGGCATAAAAACTGCCGTGTGCGATATTGAGAATTTTCAACACCCCAAACACCAGCGTTAAGCCCAAGGCGACGATGAACAGCCACGACGCATAGGTCAAGCCATCAATGAAAATGGTGATGGCAAGTTCCATGCGCTACTCCTTCAATTGCACTTAGCGCCAGGGAAGCCAGCTTTGAGCCAGTCATCTGACTTCATGTTGGCAGGCGGGTTGACGCAGTCAGCAGGGAAGCGCTGGATGTCGTCGATCATCACCATCTTCTTTGCGGCGTCCCAGCGTGTGCGGCCAATCGCTGTTTCCTGAACGGCTTGGTTACCGCCACCCAAGGTCATGCGAATTTTGCCGGCAGGTGAGTCCCACTCGCTGTTCTTCAGTGCAGCCGCCAATTGCTCGGCAGTTGGTTTTTTGCCGCCGTTGGCAGCCATCGCTTTTTCAACCGCCAATTTCAAACCGAGCAGGGCTTGCGCCATGCGGTAGGGGGCTTGCACGGGGTAGACGTTGTTGGCCTTTTGGTAGGACTCCCACCACCAGTCGTTGAGCGCCGATTTAGGGGCCATCAAACCGTAAGCACCACGCGCACCCAAGATCGTGCCGTCGGGTACTTTTTCGCCCAAGGTTGGCAACACGTGGTCACCCGCAGACAAGACCACCTGAGAGCGCTTGAACAGGCCACGCGGTGCGGATTGCATGATGAAGGCTTGCAAATCACCGCCCCACAAGCTGGAGTGCACCAAGTCGGCAGGCTTAGACATCAAGGCAGAAATTTCCGTGCCGTATTGACCTGCGCCAAACTTGGGCAGCAAATCTTCACCGGGCTTGGCATCTGGGTACAACTTCTCCATCGAGAACATGAAGTCTTTGCGCGAGTCTTGGCCCCACGCATAGTCTTGGTTGATCATGTTGAAGCTCTTGACAGGAATGTTGCGAGACTTCAAGTAGCGTGCCAAGGCCACGTTGTCCATGGTCGCATGGGCGGCCGTGCGGAACACGTAGTTGTATTTGCCGTCTTCAAAAATACGAGGCGTGCCGCAGTCGTACAAGATCAAAAACTTTTTCATCTCTTCGGCCACTGGCGCCACGGCCAAGCAGTCACCCGAGCCGACGTAACCGACCACGGCATCGACTTTGTCGCGGTCATATAAGTTGCGCAACTCTTGCACTTGCTTTGTGGCGCCACCGTTTTCATCGACGTAGATCGGTTCGATGGTCAGGCCGCCAAAGCCTTTTTTGTTGTAAGGCGCAGGGGCTTGGCCTTTGTTGAACGCGTCGACCAACACCTTGGCACCGTTGACCGCTGGAATGCCAAAACTCTCCGCCGCTTGGCCCGATAAAAAACTCACCACACCGACTTTGAACGTCTCTTGCGCCATGGCGCTGAATGAGGTCACTGCGAGTGCCGCTGCGGCCGCAACGGTGCGCCAAGGCATTTTGGATTGAGGGGTCATCATCTGCGAAGTCTCCTTTAGTTGAGTGGGCGAACTATCAACCGAATTCAAGGCTTCTCTGAGGGGACTAACCCTAGTGAGGTGTTGCCTTAGCGACTCTTGTACTGGCCTTTGCCAAACAAAATTTCTTTGGCTTTGTCATCGTGCAAGGGCTTGCTCAAATCGGCCAGCACTTGCACGCCGCGTTGCACGGCAGGGCGAGCGGCGATGGTGTCGAACCATTGTTTGAGCGTGGGGTAGTCGGCCCAATCGATGCCCTGGTTTTGCCAACTGCGCAGCCACGGAAAAATGGCGACATCGGCAATGCTGTAACTGTTGCCTGCGATGTATTTGGTTTGTTCGAGTTGCTTGTTCATCACCCCATACAAGCGCTTGGCTTCGTTGGAGTAGCGGTCGTA
>CANBRM010000087.1 GCA_947371915.1 Comamonadaceae bacterium
TTCGCAACATCTCGGGCGCCACCTTGTCGTGCCAACACGTGACCGAGGGCATGCAGCGCCTGAGCGCCTTGGCCTCACAGTTGGTGGCGGCCAAGTAAGCGCGCCATGTTGTTGGCCAGAGCGCAGCCTTTGTTGGGCACCGTGGTGTCCTTGCAAGTGCACATCGACGAGGGGCAAGTGTCTCTGGCCGAACGTGCCATGGCTGACGTGTTCGCCACCATGGCGCACATCGGTCAAGTGATGAGCGCGCACCGTGCCTGCTCTGACTTAGGCCGTTTGTCGAGGGCCGCTCAGGACGAAGTGCTCACGTTGGACCTTGACACTGTTCGCGTGCTGCGTGTAGCCCGACACTGGGCGGCGCTGTCGTGTGGGGCCTTCAATCCCTGCCGCGCTGCGCAATCGCTGTCGCGCGCCAAGTTGAGGCCCGGCATCGCTGTTGAGGCAATGGGCAGCTTGCGTGACATCACGCTGTTGTCTGAGACCGAGGTGCGAACGGCCAAACCCGTGCAGCTGGACTTGGGCGGCATCGCCAAAGGTTACGCCGTCGACCGTGCCGTGGAAGTGCTCATCGCGCACGGCGTGCAAGACGCCTTGGTGAACGCGGGTGGCGACCTGCGCACCATCGGTCCGCGCCATTGGACTATCGATGTCAGGCACGCGCAGCGCAGCTTGATGGATGGGCGTAAACAGCCCAATCTGCGGGTGCATCAAACCGCGTTGGCCACGTCAGTTTCCGGCCCCTTGAACCCCGAGTTTGTGGCTTCGCGCGCGCACCAAAAACTGCCTTGGCAAAGCGTCACCGTGCAAGCCGACACCTGCATGACCGCCGATGTGTTGACCAAATGGGCCATGCAAGCGAGTTTGCTTTGCCCCGAACTGAAACGCGTGCTGCGCCAACACCATGGCCGCATGTGGAGATCACGATGAAAACCAAACATTCAGCCGGCTGGGGCCGTTCTACATTTTTAATGATGGCCGTTGTCTGCCTGTTGCTTTGGAGCACGGGCGTCGTGATGTATCTGCTGCCTGCGTCTGAGGTGATGGATATGACGCCCGTTCAGGCCTTGTTGCGACACGCCTCAGGCGTGGTGCATGGCGTGACGACGTGGGCGTTTTGTATTTTGTGCGGTCGAGGCGTTTGGCCGCATGTGCGTGTCATGTGGCACAAACACAGCGGGACACGCCAATGGCTGCTCGGGCTGGTCAACTTCATGGTGTTGGCCGCCATTGCCTTGGGCGGCTTGGTGCTGCTCTACGGCAGCCCCCAGATGCACGACGCTGTTTCACCGGTGCACTTTTGGGCGGGGGCCGTCTGTCCGTTGCTGTTTTTTGCGCACACTTGGAAAAGGTTTTTGCCCTAACCACTCTGCGTTAGCCGTGCGTGCGATTTTCTGCGCTTACACAGAAGTCTTGGCGTTTTCTTCTTCGTAAATCGTGCCGCCAAACTTCAATGCCGAGTGTTCGCGCTGCGACTGCAGCACCGGGTAAAACATTTGGTTTTGCCAGCGCTCTTGGCCAAACAACTGGTCGTCGATCAAGCCCACCTGCGCAGGGTACTGACGGGTGATCTTGGCTGTGCCAAAAATGATGTCCCAGATGAACAGCAAATTGCCAAAGTTGCCTTTGTAATGCCCCACGCCGTCCTCGTTGGTGATGGCGTGATGCGCCCAGTGCGTGGCAGGCGTAGAGATGGTTCGCTCCAACACCCACATGACAGGACGCATGGCAGGGATGCGGTACATCGCCTCGTCCCAGCGCCAAGCGCAGTGTGCGCCCACAATCACAGCGAGCTTGAACGCAATGTAAAAAGCGTAAACAAAACCACCGACGCCTAAGTACAGCAGTGCGCCAGCGAACCACAGGCCCGGCATCATCAGGTAGTAGAAAAAGTTATTGCGGAACGTCACCCGAATGCTCATGTACTCAGCGGAGTGGTGTGCGCGGTGCAATGGCCAAAACAAGGGTGAATGCGACAAACGGTGCCACCAGTATTGGCTCATGTCGTCCACCAACAGCAGCACCCCAATCATCGCCCACCAAGGCCAATCGGCCAGCGCACCTTGCATGTCGGGTGCCAGCCACGTGCCTAATTTGCGTGTCACCAAAATCGCCAAGGGCTGCGTGATCGCGAGCAAGCTCAAGAACATGAACAGTTCCAACTTGGTGTCGTTGGCCGTGGCCTTGACCGTCGCTTTGTATCTGCCGCTGACATACTCCATGCCCGCAAAAGCGATCAGAAGGAGCACGATGAGAAGGTTTTGAATTTGAGGTGCAGTCATGTGCGTTTCATTAGCCGTTGATTTGATCACTTTAATCGAGTTGGAGGGTTTTTGAGTTGGTGTTAACGCTAGCGCTAGTGATAGCAATAGCGCTGGCCTTTATTCAATCAGCAAGTGATCAATCCAACGCTCGCCTGGAGAAATATCCACGCGAAGATCTGCTGTGTAAGGCGGTAAGTGCGGCGTGTTGGATGGGGCACTGATGTGGTTCAAGTCGATGGCTTGGGCGCGCCCGATCCAGCCTTGGCCATGCGGTTCGAGTCGGTAGTAGCTGCCGTTCCAAAGTTTGGCACCGAAGTCGCGAGGTTGTTTGAACAAAAACAACAGGCTGTGCTCTAGCCAAACCAAATCACCGTTGCGAACAGTTTGAGGGTTGGCGTAAGGGTAAGGGACATGGCAGGTGACCTCTGGACCTTGCAGACATTTGAATTCTTTCATCGACAAAAAATAGTCGGTGAATGCCGAGCTGTTCAAGCTGAGGCGAAAGTGCGTGACCTCTGCTTTGTCTTTGCTGAAACTAACTTCCCCAATGGGCAGCTTCACCCCGTCTCGCGTCACCGCTTGAACACGTTTGGTGCCCTCAAGCGTTTGTGCAAAGCATGAGCACGCGCCTGATAAGGCCAGTAAGGCGATGAGAGCCGTTGAACCCTTGCGCTGTTTTGTCAACACGTTCATTGTGACCACCTGCGTCAAAAAACATGATGACTAATTTAAGCTATTTGTGCGTCGCTGTGTCTGGCTGTCCGGCCTCAGAACCCTCGCCCCATTGAAAGGTGACAGAAGGCGTCGGGCTGGCTCGCTTGCTGGATGATTTTGAGGGGTTATTTAAGAAAAGATGGACGGCAGCAGTGATGCCTGTGACGAACAAAAGCAGTGTAAGAAGGACACGGGGTTTCATCAATTAATTGCCTTGGCCCCATGCAAGACTGACGTAACGATGGCAAATCTCATAGGAATGGTTGAATAAAAACAACCCAAATCGTATGAGTCGCTAAGCGTTCGTTCAATAACAAATACGCTCTAGAACCAAGGCGTTATCAAAACGTATTGACCGTTGCTTCGTCTGGCGTTTTCATCACGTCAGCATGTGCACGTGCGTAGTCCACGGAAATGTTTTCAATTTTGATGGCAGCTGCTGCTACAACGGGGGCTTGTAATTCAGAGCCAATAGCGGGTCGAATTTGATTGGTCGCTGAAATAGAGATTGCATAACTCGCAGCAGCCAGAAGAACTATCTGGATAGCTGATTTTTTAAAGTTGATGTGCATCTGAACCCCTGAATCCATTGAAAGTGGGTTCATTCGACTACGTGCTCAGGGTCGACACAATCAACGATTGGTTCTAGGTATTCGGCGCTAAGGATTGCAGTCAGTCATCCAACTAAACTGAATATCAATGCTGCCGATTGGGGCATTGGCGTAATGGAAAACTATGTTGTGAGAGTGTTTAGAGATTTGAGGGGATGCCACTTAACTTAATGGTTTTAGCTCCAGCGTAGATGAACTCGACGCTCAACAAACCGCTCAGCGCATAAATCGCAACAGCTCAACAATGTTGTTTGCTGCTGACGAACTTTGCGTTGCGTCATCGTCAATCAACTCAGTCAGCACTTGCTTGTAGGAAATTAGCTGGACACCAAGCTGCTGCATATGCGCGAGTTCTTGCTCATCCCGCAACACACCATGCACAAAAACGTAATGCCATTGGGCGTCAGGCAGAACCGTGTCACGCTTAGCCATTTTGCGTGGGCTTGTAAATTTTTTATCGACCCACTGCTCAACACCAGCACGTAATTCTTGATCCGTTCGTTTACGTGCACTGGTGTCTCCACCCACATAGCCAATAGGCCTAAAACTGACCTGCACTTCTACATGCCAGCATTCGTTTGCGGTTGCGCCATGCTTTACTGCGAGCAAGTCGATTTCGTCTACACCCGTTTTAAGTCCACGGATGGTGAAAAAACTTTTCCTGTTCAACCACTCTTCGACAAGCTGTTCGTCTAGCAGTGCCATATGTCAAAAGTGATTAGCGTACGACGCTTAGTTGCTCAACATTCATCCGCCCCATGCCCAGGCGCCGCCTGCGTAGGCACATGGTGGCGCAAGCCCACTTGCTGGTTCTTCTCGTCTACAAACACCAATTGAGGTTCATGCCCGGCCACTTGGTCTTCATGTATTTGCGCAAACGAAGCAATGATCAACAAGTCACCCACGCTGGCACGGCGTGCGGCTGAACCGTTGACCGAAATCATGCCCGAGCCACGTTCGCCTTTGATGGCGTAAGTGATGAAGCGTTCGCCGTTGTTGATGTTCCAGATGTGGACTTGTTCGTTCTCACAAATGTTGGCGGCATCCAGCAGGTTTTCGTCGATGGCGCAGGAGCCTTCGTAATGGAGCTCGCACTGGGTGGTGGCTACGCGGTGAATTTTGGATTTGAGCAGGGTGCGGAACATGGCAAAACAGGTTGAATCTAACAATCCCGCCATCATAGTGGCCCCCTCCGCTTATCAATCAGGGCTGGCTGGGTGTGGCTCAGTGGCCAGTAGGCGGGCGCGTGTGGCCATCACATCGCTCAAGGGGTTGGCCCGTGCTGCCGCAATTTCAGGGCTTGTGTAGGGCACAAAGGTTTGCGGCGCGATGTCGGTGGCCAAGGTGGTCAGCACCCAGTTGGTGACTTGGGCTACGTCTTTGTCATTCAGGCCTGAACCCATCACGCCGGGGACTTGGACCAAAAATTTGCGGCCTTCGGGGTGTTGTAAAAATCGGCCTAAGCGCCGCATGTCAGGCACTTGCCCTTGCACAGAGCCAGAACCATCCATGCCGTGACAGCCTGCGCAGTGCAGCACATAGAGGCTGCGTGGGCTGCTGGTTTTGGCGACCGACTCTGCATGGAGCCGCACAGGGGCAGCGGTACCCAACACACCCGCGCCAGTCAAAGTGGCACACAGGCTGGTCAGTACTGTGGCAAAGGCGTTGCGCAGGCGCATTCAGCGTAAGCCCAATAAGGCTTGTCGTCTTTGGCGCGTTTGAGGTGGGCTACCTACCGTTTGTCGGGCGGTCGCCAGTTCGGCGGCGGTGTAGGGTGGCTCGCCTTCGGCGCTGTTTTGCAACACACGCACATGTTGGGCCAGCAATGCTAAGGCCGCATCGTCGAGTTGTGACGCAAAGGCAGGCATGCTGCCCACAAACACTTGACCATTCACCTCAATTCGACCCGACAGGCCCTTGGTCAAAACGGTGGGCAAGTATTGGCGGTCTTTGCCTAAGGTTGGCCAGTGCGCGCCTTTGAGCGCAGGGGCCAAGCCGACCGTGCCGCTGCCGTCGGCTTGGTGGCACGCGCTGCAATGCGCTTCAAACAAGGCAGCCCCTGGGGTTTGTGCCCAAAGGCTTTGACTGGCGAAAGCGCAGGCGAGTGCGAGCAGACGATGCCGCCACCCCATCATGCCAACCCCACGATGATGGAGGTGGTGCAGTGGAACATTGAGCTGGTGTTGGCCATGCACCAGTTGATGTCGTTGTGCACACCCAGCCGATAGCCGGGGCGTTCGCGCTCGTTGTTGTTGCATAAGCATTCGCCGCACGAGCCTTTGCCGCAACAGTCGTTGTAAGACACCAAATAGTGGCGTCCATCTTCTGGGTTCAAGCAGGTGCCTACCCAGCTCACCTTGGACGCTTCGGTGCCCGGCGGGCATTGCGTCAGCGAGCCACCGCAGCAGGTGCACAAGTAGCCGTCGAATGCGCAGTAGCGCCAATACTCACATTGCGTAGGGTCTAAGTTGGGTGCGGCCTTTTTGGGTTGCGCCGCGTTGGCGGACATGAACTGTCCGCTGCGGTCAAACGGCAGCATGGGCAACACCGCACCACCCACCAAGGCAACGCCAATTTTGGTGATGAGGCTGCGTCGTCCGTGGTTGTGGGCCACGTTGCGCACCGAGCGTTCGGTGAATCGGTCCAGAAGTTTTAAAAGCCATTGCATGTCCGAACTCCTTTATGCGGGCGAGCCGCTGAGGTATTGCTGAATCGTGGGGGTTTGCATGTCGTGCGCGTTGAGTAAGCTGTCGAGTTGTTCGCGCGAATTCACCAGACCCTTAGACACCACCACGCCTTGTTTGTCGAGCAACACAGCGTAGGGCAAGCGCGACACGCGGTACTCCATGCCGAGTTGGGTTGACAGCACATAAGGCATGTCGCCCAAACCTTGTTGTTGCACAAACTGCAAATGCTCAGCCGCTTCGCCATCGCTGGCCAAGACGATGCGCAATTGTTGACGCTCGTCCTGTGCGACGGCCTTGAGTACGGGCAGCAGTTTTTTGCACACAGGGCAAGTGGGCGACAAGAAGAACACCAAGTTGGGTAAGGCTTGGTCGCCACCAATTTGCACCACTTCCGATTGGATGCCCGTCAGCTGAAACACCGGCGAGGGGGCGCCCACGGGTGGGCCCGAGTCGGTGACTAAGGCACCCATGGGCGCGACGCGCTCAAACAACACACCCACTTGCCGCGAGATGGCCCACAACAGCACAGCCAACACCAGCACCGCGACCCACAACAAGACCACAGAAATTGTCAAAGCGTTCATCACAAGCTCCCAGAAAACAGACGCTGGCGCAGCAAAGCTTGCTGCATCAGTACTTGGTGAATGGCGGTGTAGAGCACCACCATCAGCAACACGGCGGCCACCACCACGCCAAAGTCGACCCAGACCAACTCGCGCATGTCGGCGGGTTGACTGGCGGTCCATGCCAAGGCGACCAGCAAAGTGTTTCGCAATACCAACACCCACGACACGGGCAGGGCTTGGCCGCCACAGCCGCAGTCGATCACACGGCGTTGCAGCAATTGCAAGGCCATGGCCAAGGCGTAAACGCCTAAGAGCAGAGCGGCCAAGCCAGCGCCTAAGTTGCGCCATGGCGAAAGGAGTGCCACAGCGGTGAGGCCCTCTAGTGCGATCACCGCGCGTGCCACGATGGCACGTGCGTTCACAGGCACGCCGTAGCCTGCCAAGTGATGCACCAGTAAATCTAGGTCGGTCACTTTGAGCAGAGCTGCATGGGCAAACAACACGGCCAGTGCCGCTGCTGCAATCACGACCCACAGAGGGTTGTTCCAGATCATGTCCATGTCGTGTTCCTAGTCGTGCGATTCAAGGTGCATGGACGACTCGCCCGCCTTGACGACCGTGGTTTGCACGCGCTTGGGGCCGGTGTCTGACCAGCGCCAAATGGTCATGCCGCCGCGTTCGCCATCTAAGCCCTGCAGACGTTGTCCGTCGCGCGAGAAAGTGAGCGAGATCGTGCCGCGTCCGGGCACCGTGCTTAGCCGTTTGCCGCTTTGCAGGTCAAAGGTCCACAGCTGTTGGGCAGGGCGTTTGTGTGTGCCTTCGCTGCCTTGTGCGTGCATGGCGACAACAAGCCGTTGGCCGCTGGGGTCTACCGCAAAGTTTTGGTAACCGCACGGACGCCAGTCTTGACGCGCTGCGGCGGCATTGACCAAGGGGCGTGTCTGGCGCACCGTGGCCACTGGGCCGCTGACGTCGAGCTCAGTCAGCGTGCCTTTGAACGAGATAAACCAATAACGGTCGCCCACTTGCTCTGCGTGGTGAAACCATGCATCCAGATCGGCGTCAAACAGCTGGGCGGTGGTTTGGCGATCCGTCACTTGGCCTTGTTCGTTGAGTGTGACCGTGGCCACTTTGCCATCGCCGCACAGCATCGAAAAACGCATCGCATGTGTGGCCGATGGCAGCACGCCCCAACAGCCGGGTGTGGCGACTTCGGTCAGTACTTTGCGTTGGTTCAAGTCCACTACGGTGATCGATGTGGCGGGGGTGGCGTTTTGCACCAGCACCCAATTGCCGGTGCTGTTGGTGCGCACCAAGCCTCGGTAGTTGAGGGCTTGGGCACGTTTGGGCGGCAAGATCACCTCGTACTTAAAGCCCAAGGTTTCGGTGTCGTGCACTTCCAACACATCGGTGCGATCACCGCGTGAACTGCGACTCAGATGTGTGGTGGCCACGTACAACTCGTGGGCTGCTGGATTGACGGTGAAATTGCCGGCGTAAGCGGTGGACACCATGCCCAAAAACTTGCCCTGCTTGGCATCAAACACTCGAATGCGGCCGTCAGAAATATGGCCAATCGCGATGTCGGCGACGTACACGCGTTGTGTGGCTTCTGGCGCGATGCGGCTGACTGTCAATGTCTCGGCAGGCAAGGGCTCCATGGCCGCCCGCGCAACGGGTGCAGCGTGACACAGCAACCCCGCAGCAGCCCACACTGCCCCAAGCGCGCTGTGGGTTAGCCAACGTGGCGCATGCCGTATGGTGAATATGTGCAAGGTCACAAGTCCCTCCTTCATCAAAATTTGTTTCATCCTAAGAAGGCGTGGGGCAGAGCCGCTATCGAGATTTGGCACAGTTGATTCGGGGTTTGTACTAGGGCGCAGCTGACTAAACTCACACCATGTCCAACACCTGTGTTTCTGACCATCGCTTGGGTGGCCCCGCCACGCAGCCTTGGTCACGCTTTGTCACCACTCACGACGCGCATGAGCAAGCGCAGGCGCAAGCGGGCTGGTCGCTGCAGTACGACCAACTGTCGTGCGGCAAATTTGCGGGCCAAGTTCACCTCATGCAATTGCCAGGCGTGAGCTTGGTGCATGAGGGCGCCAACCAGGCCATCCGGCAGCGCGGTGATTTGGGGGACGACAGTTATTTGTTTGCCTTGCCAGCTTCGGCAAACGCTGGGTCGGCCTTGTTTTCTGGCGCAACGGTCGGGCAGCACGACATCATGGTCGGCCCTAGCGATGGCCTTGATTTATGCAGCCCTGCCCATTTCAATTTGATTGGCATCGTGGTGGATGCCGAGCTGTTGGAGTCGTTGTGGGCGCGTACCCATCACCCGTCGATGGCGGCGTGGGTGTCGCAGCAGCGCGTGGTGTCGATTGGCGCTGACCGAGCGCAGCGTTTGCTGGCTTTGCACCATCAAATTTTTGAATGTAGCCAATCGGGCTTGCCACTGGCTGCCAATACCAAGGCGCTGGAGACTTTGCGTGACGATGTGATTTTGGAATGGGTTGACGCTTTGCCCTCGTTTTGCGACTTGTCTGACGTGCGTGCCACCAGCATGCGCAAAGCCGTGGTGCACCGAGCCTGTGAGTGGATGCTGCAAACCAGCGACGACGAAGCACTGTCCATGCTCGACATTTGCAAACGTGTGGGCGTGAGCAGCCGCAAGCTCAATTACTGTTTCCAAGAAATTTTGGGCATGAGCCCGATGAAGTACCAGCGCATTACGCGGCTCAACCGGACGCAGCAAGCGCTCAAGCAAGCCCATGACGGACAAAGCGTGTTTGACATCGCTTCGCGCTGGGGCTTTTGGCACATGGGGCAGTTTTCGCAAGACTACAAACGCCTCTTTGGTGAGCTGCCCTCGACCACTTTACGTGCCTCTGCATAACGCCCATTTGAATTGGGCGCGGGTAATCCCGATCATGAAATTGCCAATTTTTGATAGCTCTTGCGCCGCGGCGCGGCCATGCTTGGGTTTTTGACACACCTCGTCTTTGCGAAGGACTCTTATGCATTTGTTCACCTCCACCAAACGCGCGTTCATGTTGGCGGCTTTGAGCGCTGTGGCGCTGTCTTCTTGGGCCCAAAACTACCCTAGCCATTTGCTCACGATGGTTGTGCCTTACCCCGCAGGCGGTGGTTCTGACTTTGTGGCGCGGCAAATTCAGCCGGAGTTGTCCAAGCAATTGGGGCAGCAGGTGATGGTGGAAAACATTGGCGGCGTGGGCGGCGCTTTAGGCGTGCAGAAAGTGTTGAGTGCACCCGCTGATGGTTATCAGTTGGTGCTGGGATCCCCCATGGAATTGATGCTGGCGCCCTTGGCCATGAACGCTGTCAAGTACAAACCGGAAGACTTGAAGCTAGCGGCTCAATTGGTCACC
>CANBRM010000088.1 GCA_947371915.1 Comamonadaceae bacterium
CGATCACGGCGCTAACGGCCTGCTTGATACCAGAGACCGCTTGTTGCACCAGCATCGCAATTTCTTGTGAACTCTCCGCACTGTTGATCGCGAGCTTGCCGACTTCATCGGCAACCACCGCAAACCCTTTGCCGTGTTCGCCAGCTCGAGCCGCTTCAATCGCGGCGTTCAGGGAGAGCAGGTTGGTTTTGTTGGCAATCTTTTCAATCACTTCCGTGATGGAGTTGATCTTTTGAGAGTTCGCCGAAATGTCGTTGATGAGCTCAACCATTTGCTCCATTTTTTGCATGCCGCTGCGCACCACCGCCACCGATTCGCGTGACTTTTGGCTGGCCAGCTCGGTGTTACGAGTCACATCGCCGACTGAGTTGACCGTTTGCCGGATGGCGGTCACCACTTGTCCAATGGCATGCGATTGATTTTGCGCACCGTCCGAAATTTGTCCAATGGCGCTGGACGTTTGGCTCGATGCTGCGGCCACTTGGCGCGCATTGGTGCTGATGGCGCGCATGGCGGCGCCCAGCGCATCCAGTGACAAGTTCAAGTTGTTTTTGAGTTGGGTGAGATCGCCGCGTGCTTCGACTTGAACACGCAAGGTGAGATTGCCCGCTGCAACGCCGTTGACCACCTTCACCACATCACTGACCATGCCCTCAAGGGCTTGCATGGCCATGACGGCTTGGTCGATCGCGAGTTTGAATTCGCCTTTCGCCTCGGTGTTCAATCGTGCGTTGAACTGACCGTTGTAGAGGGCCTGCATCACACCATTCAGGCTCGTGACTGTCGTTTTGATCGTGCTTGCGCAGTCGTTCACGGCGGTCTTCATCACTAAGAGGTTGCCTTTGAGGTCGGCTTTGACGTATTTGTCAAAGTCACCCACCGCCAACGCACCCACCACCTCATTGACTTCTGTAATGGCTTCTTGCAGTGAGTCCATCATGCTGTTGAATGCCGCCGCTGTTTGGCCGACCTCATCGGCAGACGTGTAGTTCACTTTTTTGCTGAAATCTCCCGTGCGCTGAACTTGGGTGATGGCATCTTTGATCAAGGTAATGGGCCGCACGATGGCGCGCAACAGCAACATGGCGATCAGGATGCCCGTGGCGATCACAAACACCCACGCAAATGCGACCGTGAATAAAACAGAAGCGCCAAACTCTTTGGCGGCATTGGACTTGGCTTCGATGTCGTGGTTCAAAACATCAAGAAGTTCGTTCATACTGACTTCAAGCTGCTTGGCTGTCTTGCGCACAGTCAGCGCTGCCAACATGCGAGTTTGACCCACAGGGGCCATTGCCATTTTGACGAAATTGGTTTCGTATTCGGCTGAGAGCGTCGTGATTTGTGCGACAAGCTCGGATTTTTTTGTGGCTTCATCCTTGGCTAGCAAGGCATTGATGCCAGCCACTTCTTCGATCATGCCTTGAATGAATTCGGAGGCTGTTTTGACCAAGGTGGGATCATCGGCATACATCAATTCCTTTTCTGGGCGACGCGCCTCTAGCAAAGAAATCTTGGCATTGCTCACATGTCGAACAATTTCAAACTCTTTTGTAATCAGTCCTGAAAACTCAGAAACTGTAGATGAAAGCCCAAATGCTGACACGGCGGCCGCAGCGATCGTGAGGGACAGTAATACGATGAATCCGTAGATCACTTTTTTTGCAATTGACATACCACTGAGCATTTGAGCTTTCATTTTTATAACGAGAAATCCAACAACAATTTGGAAACGTTATTCCATCAAGTAGCCAACGTAGTAAATGCCGATCACTTCGCCTTTGGCCGTTTTGATGGGCTCATAGCCGGTGTCAAACAACTTGCCCAAAATGTCAACGATGCCGTAGTAAGCATTGCCTTGACGGTTGGCGGCAATGGCAGGGCCGTTGGGGTCAAGTGGTGTACCCACAGCGCGCTCGGCACCCTTCATCACGTTGGTGCTGACGCGGATAAAGCTGTTGCCCTTTTTAATGAACAAAGTGGCCGTGCCACCGTGCTTGGCTTTGATGCTGTCCACGACGGTGTAGTCGCCATTGATTTTGGTCGTGCCGAAATACAAGTTGTCGCCGTCAGCGCGAGGCGCACCTAACTTGTTAGCTTCCGCCACCAAGGCTTGCATGGAGGTTTTGACCTTGTCGCTTTGTGCGTTTGCCGTGAACGTCACGGCACCCAACATCAGACCTACCACGGCCAGGGAGATTTTCAAAGAAGAGAGTAATTTCATTTTTTCTTTCTAGACAGTTGGAAATTGACAATGCCACGAGACGCGATGGCATCTGAAACGTTCAGACACCTTTAAATAGGCAGTCAGATTAAGCGCTTTAATTAGGCAGACGGTGCTGTGGAAAATACTTAAATTGTCATAAATGCCAAAATCAATGATGTTGAAGTCATTTGGCTATTGTTTTGCGAATTTTGATCGCAACTTCTTGACGTAGCAGTGAAGTGTCTTGAAGGGTACGACCGTGAAACTGATAGCGAATGAAATTTTTAGCCCAGTCTGGGATCCTTTATTCTCAGTCTGTTACAATTCACGCTCTAAGGCCCGGTAGCTCAGTTGGTAGAGCAGCGGATTGAAAATCCGCGTGTCACAGGTTCGATTCCCGTCCAGGCCACCAGATATACCCCGTAGTTTCGCAAGAGACTACGGGGTTTTTCTTTGGGCGTCTTATAGATGGATTCGAAAATTACGAACTCCTCTAGCGTGAAACCCTGATGCTGTATGACGGTAGTTTCTTTAATATGGGTCAATTTTTATGCACCCAGATATCGACCACTTACTTGCGCAACCTTTTGGTTCTTTGCCCGAATTGATTGCGCTGCAAGCCACGCATCAACCGCAACACACTGCCGTGATCCTCGGTGAGCAGCGTCTAAGCTATGCAGCACTTCAAGCGGGGATGGACCGTGTCGCGGCCAGCCTGCAACGCGAGGGTTTGGGTCCTGGTGATGTGTTGGCCATTTGCGCGGGCACCTCCATCGAATACATGATGGCTTACTTCGGTGCATTGCGCGCCGGTGTCGCTGTTGCTCCGCTGGCCCCATCTGCCACCGCCGAGCACTTGAGCGCCATGCTCGATAACTGTGGCGCTCGCTTGGTGTTGCGCGATCGTGCGGTGGCTTTGCAATGGCCTTTGCATGCAGGCAGTACGCTGAGATGTGTGGCGCTGGATGATTCCTCTGAAGCGGGTGAGCTTTGGTCTGACTGGTTGACCACGCATGAGCAGGCGCCTGCGCCGATTAAGCCTGCGCCCGACTGGCCCTTCAACGTCATTTACTCATCAGGTACCACGGGCGTGCCCAAGGGCATCGTGCAGTCTTGGGCCATGCGGTGGGCGCATGTGCGCCGCGCTTTGACCAACGGCTATGGCCCCCAAGCCATCTCGTTGTGTGCCACGCCGCTGTACTCCAACACCACGTTGGTGGCTGCGCTGCCAACGCTGGCATTGGGCGGCACGCTGGTGCTGATGGGCAAGTTTGATGCCGTGCATTATTTGCATTTGGCCGCGCATCACGGTGCCACACACACCATGCTGGTCCCTGTTCAGTATCTGCGTTTGATGGCTTGCCCGTCGTTTAACGACACCGATCTGAGTCGGTTGCAGCACAAGTTTTCTACCAGCGCGCCGTTCAGTGCCAAGCTCAAGGCGGAAGTGTTGCAGCGTTGGCCAGGGCGGCTGATTGAGTACTACGGGCTGACCGAGGGCGGCGTGCGCTGTGAATTGCACTGCCATGACTTTCCACACAAGTTGCATACCGTGGGCCGTCCCGGCGAGGGGGCCGATATTCGTTTTATCAACGATCAGGGGCAGCAAATCCCGACAGGTGAACTCGGCGAGATCGTGGGTCAATCCGCGGGGATGATGACGGGCTATTACAACTTGCCCGAGAAGACGCGCGAGGCCGAGTGGTTCGACGCGCAAGGCAAGCGCTTTATACGCAGCGGCGACGTAGGCCGGATGGATGAGGATGGCTTCATCGTGCTGGGAGACCGCATGAAGGACATGATCATCACTGGCGGTTTTAACGTGTACCCATGCGACATCGAAGACGTATTGGTACAACACCCTGATGTGTATGAATGTGCGGTGGTCGGCGCTCCTTCTGAGCAGTGGGGTGAGACCCCAGTGGCCTTCGTGGTCCCGCGTGCAGACACACAACCAGAGGCGAAGGCCTTGAGCGAATGGCTCAACACGCGCGTGGGTAAGACCCAACGCGTGGCGGATGTGCGACTGGTTGCGGTCTTGCCCCGCAGTGAAATTGGCAAAGTGCTGAAGCGCCAGTTGCGCGAGCAATACGCGCAGATGACGGCCGCGCCCCTTTGATGTTTGACACAACGACGGAAAGACCACCATGTTTAACCCATCTTCGCGGTTACGCCGCACCCTCATTGCCAGTTTGACGCTGATCACCACCGCGTTGATCACGCCGCTGGCCCATGCTGACAAACCGTGGCCCGTTAAACCGATTCAGCTTGTGATTCCATACCCACCCGGTGGAAGCGCTGATTTGCTGGGACGACCGCTTGCTGTGCAGTTGCAGCAGCAACTGGGTCAGCCCGTCGTGCTCGAATACAAAGCTGGCGCAGGCGGTACGTTGGCGTCGCAGTATGTGGCGCGCGCCCAGCCCGACGGTTATACCGTGTTGATGGTGCTGGCAGCGCACGCCATCAACCACAGCCTTTATCCCAAGCTTCCCTACGACACACGCAAGGACTTCACGCCCGTCTCGTTGGTTGCCAACCTGCCCATGGTCGTGGCTGGCAGTCGCAAGTTGTCTGCCAAAAACATGAATGAATTGGTGCAGGCTGCCAAGGCCGCGCCGGGTCAACTCACCTTTGGTTCGGCGGGAAATGGCAACACGGGGCATCTCGCCGCCGAGTACTTCAGCAGCATTGCTGGTATCAAGATGACGCATGTGCCCTACAAGGGCAGTGCGGGTGTGGTCAACGCCATGCTCGCAGGCGACATTGATTTGACCTTTGACAGTATTTCGACCTCCATGCCGCAAATTCGCAGCGGAAACTTCTCTGCGCTTGCTGTGACCAGTCCGCAGCGCTCGGCGCTTGCGCCTGAGGTGTCAACGGTGCAGGAGCAAGGCATCGCAGGTTTCGACGTGACGGGCTGGTACGCCATCATTGCCCCTGCAGGCATGCCCAATGACATCAAGCAGCGCTTGAGCCGCGAGATCGCCACGGCGTTGCGTCAACCTCAGGTTCAGGCTCAGTTGGCCGCAAGCGGTTACGAGCCTGTGGGGTCTACGCCTGACGTGTTGCAAGCCCACATCGAGCGCGAAATCACGCGTTGGTCTGCGGTGGTGAAGTCCACCGGCGCCAAGATTGATTGAGTTCAGCCCTTGCTCACAAAGGGCTGGATGCAAAGCAAAGCCCGTCGTGCGTTGCGTGAAAAAGCTTCGCACTAAAGGCAAAGCTCTATGACGCGTTATTTGGCTGGCCGGTGTAGGACGCAGATTTTGTTGCCGTCTGGGTCGCGTAAGTAGGCCAAGAAGAGCTGGCCTGCGGGCGTGCTGCGAAAGCCCGGTGGGTCTTCACAGGTCACGCCGCCGTTGGCCACGCCCGCAGCGTGGAACGCTTCGCCTTGCTCGACGGACTGTGCCGCGAAGCCGATGGTGCTGCCATTGCCGTGTGTGGCAGGCTCGCCATTGAGGGGCGTGGTGATACCGAATGAGCCCGTTGGGCTGCGGTAGAAGTAGCGGTTGTTGTTGGCAACGCCGGGGGCGATGCCTAAAGTACCGAGCACGGCGTCGTAAAACTTCTTCGAGGCGTCTAAATCTTTGACGCCCACCATGACGTGACTGAACATTGGGTTCTCCTAGTTGGTTGGTTGTGATGACGTGGGCATTATGCGCAAGGCCCGTGGCTTTAATGGCTTCGCTTACTTCGCCGCAGCACTCTCCGCCGATGCGGCCGTGGCGCGCTTGGCAAACTCGGCGCGCAGGGCTTTGAGCTTTTCGCGGGGGTCTTCTTTGATGGTGTCTTTGTCCAAGCCCATTTCGGCGATGAAGCGGCTGGGTTGCACCGCCACCATCTCGCGGCCTTTTTTGCGTTTGCGTGACCAGCTGACGGCCAGCGTGCGCTGGGCGCGGGTGATGCCCACGTACATCAGGCGGCGTTCTTCTTGCAGGCGCGTGGCAATGTTTTCGTTGGTGTGCTCATTGCCTGGCTCGTCGTCAAGCCGGAACGGCAACATGCCTTCGGTCACGCCCACCAGCATGACGTGTGGCCACTCCAAACCTTTGGAGGCGTGCAGCGTGGAGAGGGTGACCACGTTTTGGTCTTTCTCTTGTTGCGTCAGGGTGGACAGCAAGGCGATGGTTTGCGCCACTTCCAGCAGGCTCTTCACCTCGTTGCCAACGCTCACACCGGCGCTGTCGTCCAGTTGGCCGCCACAGCGCTGGGCCATCCAGTCGCAAAAGTCCATCACGTTCGACCATTTGGAGGCGGCGAGTTTTTCGCTTTCTTCGCCGTCGTAGAGGTGCTTTTCGTAATCAATGTCTTTGAGCCAGTCGGTCAAAAACGCGCGTGCGTCTTCAGCGCCCATGGTTTGGCGGGCGCGGTATTCGAGGTCGTTCACGTAGCGACCAAACTCGTGCAAGCTGCCCATGGCGCGTGCGCTCAAGACCGACGGCAAGCTGTTGCTGAACAGCGCTTCAAACATGCTGAGTTTGTATTTGCTCGAAAACTCGCCCAGGCTGGCCAAGGTTTGGTGCCCAATGCCGCGCTTGGGCGTGGTGATGGCGCGCAAAAAAGCGGGGTCGTCGTTGTTGTTGACCCACAGGCGCAGCCACGAACACAGGTCCCGAATTTCTGCGCGGTCAAAAAAGCTTTGCCCGCCCGACACCTTGTACGGAATTTGCGCCTTGCGCAGGGCCTTTTCAAGTACACGGGCTTGGTGGTTGGCGCGGTAGAGCACCGCAAAGTCTTTGAGTTCTTTGTATTGCCCGCCCGCTGAGGCGTCGGTGCCTGAGCGCAGCGACTGAATGCGGGCCACCATGCGCTCAGCTTCGTGCTCTTCGGTGTCGGCATCGACCACACGCACGGGCTCGCCTTCACCCAGTTCTGAGAACAGTGTTTTCGGAAACAGCTTGGGGTTAGGCTGAATCACGTTGTTCGCGGCCCGCAAGATCGCGCTGGTGGAGCGATAGTTTTGCTCCAGCTTGATGACCTTGAGGTTCGGGAAGTCTTGCGGCAGTTTGCGCAAGTTGTCCAGCGTGGCGCCCCGCCAACCGTAAATGGACTGGTCGTCATCGCCCACCGCGGTGAAGCGCGCTTTGTCGCCCACCAAGCACTTAAGCACTTCGTATTGCGTGGCGTTGGTGTCTTGGTACTCGTCCACTAGCACGTGGCCGAGTTGCGCTTGCCATTTGAGGCGCACTTCTTCGTGCTCTTGCAGAAGTTTCAGCGGCATGCCGATCAGGTCGTCAAAGTCCACACTTTGGTAGGCGCTCAAGCGCTCTTCGTAGCGCGCCATGATCTTGGCAATGATGCGTTCGTTGTCGTCTTTGGCGATGGCCATGGCTTGGGCTGAGTTCAGGCCCATGTTTTTCCACAGGCTGATGGTCCATTGCCAATTGCGCGCGGTGGCGGCGTCAGAGGTGCCGCCCGCGTCTTTCAAGATGCCCGTCACGTCCGAGCTGTCCATGATGCTGAACTGGGGCTTGAGGCCCATCACGCCGCCGTCTTGGCGCAGCATGCGCACGCCCAACGCGTGAAAGGTGCAAATCAGCACGTCTTTGGCGGCGCGGCCGATCAAGTCCTTGGCGCGTTCGCGCATCTCGGTGGCGGCTTTGTTGGTAAACGTGATGGCCGCGATGCGGTCTGGCTCGCAGCCCGCTTGAATGAGGCGGCCAATCTTGTGCGTGATCACCCGCGTTTTGCCCGAGCCTGCGCCCGCCAGCACCAGACAAGGACCGTGCAAGAAATTGACGGCTTCTTGTTGTGCGAAATTTAAACCAGCAGACATGCGTGAGACAGAGTGGGCAAAGCTTGGAATGATACCGGTCCACGGTCCGTGCAAAATAGGCGTGTGCTCAACATCCTCCTCGTCACTTTCCCTTTCTTTGCGCTGGTCTTGGCAGGCTTCGTGGCTGCGCATAGGCGCATGTTGCCGCTGGAGGCCATTCCTGGCTTGAATGGCTTTGTGCTGTTCTTTGCGTTGCCCTGCATGTTGTACCGATTCGGCGAGAGCACGCCCATCGTGCAGTTGCTCGACCCCACCTTGTTTGTGGCGTACTTGTTGTGCGCATTGGTGATGGTGGCGTTTTTGGTGGCGGTGAGTTTGAATAGCCGCATTGGCTGGAATGATGCCGCGTTTGGGGCCTTGGTCGGGGCGTTCCCCAACACGGGTTTCATGGGCGTGCCTTTGTTGGTGGCCTTGTTGGGCGCTGGCGCTGCCGGGCCCGCCATCGTGACCATTGTGGTGGACATGGTGATCACCACCTCTCTGTGCATTGCCTTGTCGCGTTTAGATGGCGCGGATGAGCATGGGGCTGCGCGGGCGGCCAAAAGCGCCCTCAAAGGCGTTCTGACCAACCCCATGCCGTGGGCCATCAGTTTGGGCGCGCTGGCGTCTGCTTTGGGATACCAATTGATCGGGCCCTTCGCCAAGACCGTGGGCTTGTTGGCCGATGCGGCCTCACCCGTGGCCCTGTTCACCATCGGCGCTGTGCTGGCGCGCTCCCAAATACGTGTGAAAGAAAGTGGCCACGCTCCGATTTTGTGGCGCGACTTCTTGCCCGTGGCCTTCATCAAGTTGGTGCTGCACCCCGTGTTGGTGTTGCTGGTGCTGATCACCGTGAATCAGTTGGGTTACACGATTGATCGGTTCACCTTGATGGTGGTGGTGTTGGTGGCGGCCTTGCCCAGTGCCAGCAACGTGGCTTTGTTGTCCGAGCGTTTCGAGGCCGACACGGGCCGCATCGCCCGCATTATTTTGGTGACGACCGCCGCTGCATTTTTTACCTTTTCAGGTGCTGTGGCGCTGCTGCACCCTTAAATGCAGAGGCGGCTTGGCGTTCATGCCGCGTGTTGAACGACCCACGCGACGTAGTGGTCCATCCAGTTTTGCAGAAACTTTTGGCTGCCCGCGCCAATGCTGTTATCGGGCCCAAATAAATCATCTTTGGCTTGAATAAAAGCTTCGGGTTGACCTAGGGTTGGGACATCCAAATACGCCAACACATTGCGCAAATGTTGCTGCGCCAAGGCGGTGCCAATGGCACCCACCGACACACCCAACACGCCTGCCGGTTTGCTCGCCCATGCACTTTGGCCGTAGGGGCGCGAGGCATGGTCGATGGCATTTTTGAGCACGCCGGGGATAGACCGGTTGTATTCGGGCGTCACAAACAACAGACCATTCGCCATCTTGATTTCAGATTTCAAACGGAGAACCGACGCCGCTTGCTGGTCATCGTCGTCTTGGTTGTAAAGGGGCAGGTCGCTGATTTGCGCTTGCTTGAAGGTGAAGCTGGATGGCGCTAGCTTGGCCAAGGCGTTTGCCAATTTACGGTTGAACGACTCGCGACGCAAGCTGCCAACAAGAACAGTGATTTGATAGTGCTTCATCTATTTCTTTCGTTAATGCGCGGGGGGATGCGCGATTTTTTCTTCGACTTCTTGTGCGCCCTGCGCATAGAGCTTGGCTTCTTCGGGGGCCAGTTCATCCAGCAGTCGCAGAAGTTCGCCCGCGTGGACCCGTTCTTCGTCCGCGATTTCTTTCAGCACTTGGATGGTGAGTTTGTGGTTGGTGGCCTCGGCCAACTGCATGTACATCTGCGTAGCTTCATATTCAGAGGCAATAAGGAAACGAACGGCGCGTATTAGTTCCCCATGCGTGAGCTTTTTGCCGTGGGCCACCCCTGAAAACGGCGAATTGAAATCTGGCATGTGCTGGCTCCTGTTGGCGAAGCAC
>CANBRM010000089.1 GCA_947371915.1 Comamonadaceae bacterium
GACACTGCCGAAGGCAAGACTGGTCTTGTCTCGCCCGTGGCACCATCGAAGCCCCAATTCTCAATTGGTGACACCATGTTGGACAACGCCAAGTTGTTTGCCGTGGATGCGAAGCATGGCAAGGTAGACCCCGACAAGTTCATGGCCTATTCAAACTCCATGCGCAAGCTGGGCGACGAGGGCTATGCCCAAACGCTCAAGCTGGCGCAGGGTGGTGCACCCTTGGCTGATGTGCTGGCCAACTACAACAAGAATGGCCAAGACAAGATAGACCCATCACAGGTTGTGTCTGACAAGACAGTTAAGGGCAAGGATGGTGTGAGCTCGCGCGTGATCGAGTTCAAAGACAGCAACGGCCAATTGCATGCGATCAACTCTTTGGCCGAGCTGGACAAGCTGGGCGAGGCCGACAAGATTTTTGCGCGCCATTTCCAAGGTGAGCAGTTGGGTATAAGTCGTGCGCAACTTGGCGTCAGTCAAGGGCATTTGGCGCTTTCACAAAATTCCCAAAATCACGCCAACACCAAAGAAGACCAGGCCATTGCAGCACGTGGCGCGATCTATGCCGAACAAAACCCGAATGCCACGCCCGCGGCAATTCAAGCTGCAAGGACCGGCGTTATCCCTGCTGTGCCAGACGCGAAGGGCTACAAGATGAATATGAGCGAGGTGTTCAATGCTTTTGGGACCCCCGCTGTTGGTACTGATGGAAAGCCAGTCTCAGACCCGCTGACAGGCCGCCAAGTTGTCAATAGGAACCAAGACAAAGAACAAGCGTTCTTGAAGTGGATGGATGACAACAAGATCACAGACACAGACCGCGGTTTGGCGATTTACATAGCTAGGGGCGGCGCGTCCGCAACCCCAGGCGCTGCACCCGCCGCAGGACAGTACAAGTCAGGCCAAGAAATGACCATCAAGGCCGGTGCGAACGCTGGGAAAACTGCTGTGTTCGATGGCAAGGGTTGGGTACTCAAGCCGTAAAGCGCACCAAGCATGGCAATGTTCGCTTATTGATTTAAGCGAGCTTTTCCCATGCCCTCATATTTGCCCGACAGTGAAGTTTTTGGCCCTCAATCAAGCGGCCCAAGCTACATAGACCCAGCCGATGTTTTTGGCGGTGCACCGGCAAAGCAGGAAAAGCCACAAGGCGTAGTTGATAAGACCATTGACGTTGGTAATGCCGTAGGCTCTGGCCTTGGCCAAGGCGTTATGAGCGGCATTGCTGGCGTAGGCACATTTATTCAGGCTCCTATTGCTAATACCGCGTCCGCAATTACTGGTGCAGGCGCTGCAATAGATAACGGCGTCACATGGCTTCAAAATCAAGTGTCACCAGGCTCCGCAGAGCCATTGCAAGGTGTTCAAAAGCGTGCGCAGGACACGGCTCAATGGGCTGCAGAATCACGCGCAGAGAATGTTTCAAATGGGAACATTGTTGCGCGCATGGGCGCCTCAATGGAAGAGCAAGGCCGTCGCCATGTCAAAGAATTGCAATCCTATGACAAGGAAAATAACCAGACGCTGACGGCGCAACAAAAAGAAATTGACGATGCCTCTGGCTTTGTCGACAAGGGCAAGGCCATGTTGTCGAACCCCGTTGCATTGTCTAAAAGTATTTCTGAATCAATCCCTGCAATGGTTGCCGGACTTGGTTTGTCTCGCTTTGCGGCAACCAGAGTTATGGCCGAGGCAAGTGGCGCTGCCGAATCGGCTGCCGCACGCGCTGCCGCAGCAGGTGCCGATAAAGCCGCTCAGAACGCAGCGGCAGAGGTTGCAGTTAAACAAGTGCAAGACCGTGCAGTGGCCGCAGCCAGTAAAACTGGCATTGTTTCGGAGGCTGTTACTTCTGGCATGCAAGGACGCGAAGGTGTGTACCAAGCTGTTTCGCAAATCCCAGACGCCCAGCTCCAAAAATCACCACGCTACCAAGAGATTCTGGCCAAGACCGGCGACGCCGCAACTGCACGCACTCAGCTGGCCAACGAATTGGCAGACCAAGTGCCAGGCTTGACCGCCTTGGGCACTGCGGCCGGTTCATTGATCGCTAATAAGTTGTTTGGTGGTGACGCCACGGCCAAGACGGTTGCCGGTGTTGACAAGATGACCGCGCGCGAGTTTGGCAAGCGTGTGGCTGGCGACACAGTGGAAGAGGGCTTGCAGGGCATTCCAGAAGACGCCATCCAATACGGCGCCGAGGTGCAGGCTGACCCCAACAAGAAATACGACCCCATGGGCTCACTGGCTCAAAACATGGTTGCCGGTTTTGCCATGGGCGCTGGTGGCCACGGTGCGGGCTACATCAAGGACAACGCCCCAGCCATTCAGAGCACATACACGGCTTTTCGTGAAGGCCGCGACAAGGCGGGCGAGCTGGTGGGTAACGCGTCGGACGATGCAGGCGCCCAAGCCCCAACAATCCGCGCCAATGCCGTGGGCACACAAGCCGCGCCCACACGCCCAGACAAAGGCGACATGATCGCTACAGCGAAGGCAGGCGAGCCAAGTGAGGCAGAGAAGGCGCTGGCAGCACCGCCCAAGTCGATCACATCGTTGGACCGTGTGGATGCGCTTGATAGTGAGATTAAGCGAGCAAGCACCCGACTGGCTGAGTTGAACACGGGCGAAGATTACGGCCCCATGTTTGACGGCGAGCGTGCCGAAGTGGCAGCCAAGGCGCAAGAGCTGACGCAAGAGCGCGACAACATCACCAAAGACTGGCCCAAGGCAGTAGCGGGCTCTGACATGAGTTTCACCACCGAGTCAGGCGCACGCGTGAACGCGAGCTACGCGCTGATTCAGGCCGGCGACTTGGTGACCTCGCACGATGAGAACTTGCGCAAGAACCCAGCCTACCCCCAAGAGCTGCAGCCGCGCGAGCGTGACCGTGCAGCGAGCGAGCTGCAGGTATCAGGCATTGTGCACAAGCTTGACCCAGCGCGCTTGGGCCTGAGCGTTGACGCCGCCAACGGTGCGCCGATTGTGGGCGCCGATGGCTTGGTGGAGTCGGGCAACGCGCGCACCATCGCTATGAAGCGGGTGTACCAAGCCAATGGCCAGAAGGCCAGCGACTACAAGCAGTTTTTGCGCGACAACGCCGAACAGTTTGGATTGACACCCGAAGCCGTGGACGCCATGAAGTCGCCCATGTTGGTACGCGTGCGCACGTCGCAGGTCAACCGCGCAGAGTTTGCGCGCCAAGCCAATGCTTCGACCGTGGCGCAAATGAGCCCCAGCGAGCAAGCCAAGAGCGATGCACACCGCATTGATGTGATGGATGATTTGGCGCCCGATGATGCGGGTGACTTTGCCAATGCGGCCTCGATGCCGTTCATTCGCCGATTCATGGCCAAGCTGCCCACCACGGAGCAAGCGGGCATGATCGACGCGGACGGCAAGTTGTCCACTGCCGGTTACACCCGCGTGCGCAATGCTGTGCTGGCCAAGGCCTACGGCGATTCGCCCGTGCTCATGCGTATGGTTGAGTCGATGGATGACAACTTGCGCAACGTGTCCAAGGCCTTGCTGACTGCCGCGCCCAAGGTGGCAACGATGCGCGATGCCGTGAAGCAGGGCGTCCGCTTTGATTCGGACATCACGCCCGACTTGATGGCCGCGGTGGAAGAGCTCTCACGCCTCAAGGATTCAGGCACGTCAATTTCTGACGCGCTGGCCCAAGCGGGCATGTTTGGTGACAAGTACTCGCAAGAGACGCGCGATCTGCTGCAGTTCTTGGCCGACAACATCCGACGCCCACGGCGCATGGCTGACTTCATCGTGGCGTACATGGATGCGCTTGACAGTGCAGGTGACCCAAACCAAGGGACCATGTTTGACGAGCCAACGGCCCCCGCCAAGCAAGATTTGATCAAAGCGGCAAAAGCTGCAATTTCAGGAGTTGAAAACGATGGCACTGCCCAAGACACCCAGCGGGGAGACGCTGGAAAAAACACGCAATCTGGTGCACAAGCTGGAGGCGAGCCCACGGATGCGAAGGGCAATCAAGGCGGCAATGAAGGCGCTGGGGCTGCCCAATCCGCTGCCAATCGTGAAGAAGTAAGCGACGATTGGGTTGAGTTCCCCAAGGACTCGGGAACGCTGAGTATTCCGCGCGCAGAAATGCCGCAGGTAAAGAGCACAGAGCGCGGCGCACTGATTCAGTTTCTCAAAGCCAAGGGCATTGAGTACACCAGTGAAGAGGTGGCGGCTGACACGCTCAAGCCCACTCAGGCAGAGTATGCCAAGAGCAAGATCTCCAAACATTTTGCGATGCACACGGGCGAGCGCTCAGTGTTGGTGTCGTCGGATGGGCATGTGCTGGATGGCCATCACCAGTGGATGGCGGCATTGGCCATGGGTGAGCCGGTGAAGGTGATTCGCTTTGACGCGCCTATTCGTAAATTGCTGGATGCCGTTTATGAGTTTCCGGGCACGCGCACAGGTGAAGGCTCGGGCACGGACGGAAAGCGCGCCAAGGCCGTGGCCGATTTCAAGGATGCCATGGGCGAATTGGTGATGCTAAACGCGATGAAGAACACCGGCTGGCCGTTCATCAGCTACACCTACCGCGCGGTGCCCATGCTGCTGGAAGTGGCCGGTAAGCGCCCACACAAGTTGCTCAAGCTCATGGCCCTTGCAGGCGCACTCAATGCGCTGGGCGTGCTGTTGGCCGGTGGTGATGATGACGAAGAGCGCAAGTTGCTGCCAGAAGAGAAGGCTGGCCGCATTTGGGGCTTGGTGCCCAAGTTGATCCGCATGCCGTGGAATGACGCCAACGGTAGCGCTGTCTACCTTGACATTCGCCGCTTCATTCCCGTGGGTGACGTGTTCGACGTGGGGGCCGGCCATTCTGCGGTACCCATGCTGCCTGGCATGATGCCAGGCGGTCCGCTGGCCATGATGGGCGAGATTGTGTTGAACAAGTCTGCGTTCACCGGAAAGTCAATCACGCTGGAAACCGACACCACCACCCAAAAAGTGGCAAAGATGGCCGATTACCTGTGGAAAGCCTTTGCACCGAACATTCTCGGACTGCCTGGCACGTATGCCACGACGGCTGTGTTTGATGCAAAAGACGGTGTTACAGATGGATTTGGTCGTGAGCAGTCTGTTGCTCAGGCCATGGCCTCTTCTTTTGGCGTGAAACTGGGAGCCTATCCAAAGGACCTGATGATGAAAAACTTAGTATCTAAGATGGAAGGAGAAATTGGTGAAATAGACGGGAACATTACTGAGCTTAAGCGTCGTCTCATTAGACGCAAGATTGACCGCACTAAGTTTGACGAGCTGGCTGCAGTCGAGGCAGAAAAGAAGAAGCGCATCATTGAAGAGTTCCGCTCAAAGACTGGCCGGTAATGGTTGCAAGGCTGATTATTCAGCCTTGCTCCATCCCTTGGATAGCATGCATCCGCTGTAGATTTTCTTTCTGATGATGGCATTTTCAATGTCATTCCCACCGGCGTTGTTGAAGCCGCTGGCAAATCCATTGCCTGCCCTGCGTGTGTTGTCCACGTATTGAGTTGGCGCCGCTGCACTGTAGGATTGAGCTAGGCATGCGCCATCGTCTATGGCAAATTGTTTTTTGACCATTTCAGGCGCAGAAATGGTTTCATGAATGTATGGTTTGGTGGCACAACCAGTGGCCATTGCAGCAACTGCAAAGATGCAAAAAATGGTTTTCAATTTCAACCCCTTTGAAATATAAAGGAGTCATTATTGCGTAAGCGAAAAGTGTGATTTATTGCTTGAACGATGCATGCAAGATTCACAGAATGATGCTGTGAGTGGCATACACTCGACTTCGTGGAGGAGCTTAGTTTTTGCTCTTACTCTTTGAAACTAGAGCAAAACTAGAGCAAAAACCTTCGGAAGCCACTGAAATCAACGATATTTGGTGCCCAGGAAGGGACTCGAACCCCCACGATGTTACTCGCTAGTACCTGAAACTAGTGCGTCTACCAATTCCGCCACCTGGGCATCTCAGGAAAGAGAGTATTGTATCAAAAATTCCGCAGTTGCCAGTTCTTTACTGGAAGAGTTTGAAGGAACCGTGTCGGGTCACCGAGATGGTCATGGTTTTGTGCAGCGTGATGACGGCGCACCAGACATTTATTTGCCTCCTAATGAGATGCGTGCCGTCTTACACCGTGACCGCGTGAAGGCGCGTGTGGTGCGTTTTGATCGCAAAGGTCGACCTGAAGGGCGCGTCGTTGAGATTTTGGAGCGTTCCAAGCAGCCCATCATCGGTCGATTGCTGCAAGAGAGCGGTGTTTGGTTGGTGGCACCGGAAGACAAGCGCTACGGCCAAGACGTCCTCGTGCACAAAGGTGCGACAGGCAAAGCTATTTCTGGACAGGTGGTGGTGGTTGAGTTGACCGAACCCCCTAGTTTGTATGGGCAACCCGTGGGGCGCATCAAAGAGGTGTTGGGTGAAGTGGATGACCCCGGCATGGAAATCGAAATTGCTGTGCGCAAATACGGCGTGCCGCATGAATTTTCAGAAGGCTGTTTGGCTTTGGCGCGTGGCTTGCCAGACAAAGTACGCGCCCAAGATAAAAAAGGTCGCGTTGATCTGACGGACATCGCGCTGGTCACCATCGATGGTGAAGACGCTCGCGATTTCGACGATGCTGTTTACTGCGAGCCTGCCAAAGTTGGTAAAACCAAAGGCTGGCGCCTGCTCGTGGCCATTGCCGACGTGAGTCACTATGTGGAGACCGGCAGTGCCATCGACATTGATGCTTATGACCGCGCCACCAGTGTTTACTTTCCACGCCGCGTGATACCCATGCTGCCCGAGAAGCTGTCCAACGGTTTGTGTTCGCTCAATCCTGATGTCGAGCGCTTGTGCATGGTGTGCGACATGATGATCACCTCAACGGGTGACGTGCATGCCTATCAGTTTTACCCAGCTGTCATGCACAGCCATGCCCGCTTCACCTACACCGAAGTAGCTGCAATTTTGTCGAACACGCGAGGCCCAGAAGCGGCAAAACGCAAAGAGCGAATTCCCGACCTACTGAATTTGCATGACGTGTACGGCGCGTTGCTGAAAGCACGCCACGCGCGCGGCGCCGTTGACTTCGAAACCACAGAAACGCAAATCGTGTGCGACGACAGTGGGCGCATTGAAAAAATCATTCCTCGCACGCGCAATGACGCGCACAAGTTGATTGAAGAGGCCATGCTGGCGGCTAACGTCTGCAGTGCAGACTTTATTTTGCAGAGCAAGCAACCGGGCTTGTTCCGCGTGCATGAAGGGCCCACACCTGAAAAAATCGAAATTTTGAGGGGCTTTCTTAAAGCTTCAGGCGTGAATATGTCGGTGGGCAATGACCCCAAGCCGAGTGAGTTTCAAGCGATTGCCGACGCCACCAAAGACCGGCCCGATGCGCAACAAATCCACGCCATGCTGTTGCGCTCGATGCAGCAAGCCATTTACACGCCCATGAACAATGGCCATTTCGGCTTGGCATTTGAGGCTTACACGCATTTCACAAGTCCGATTCGTCGCTACCCAGATTTGTTGGTGCACCGCGTGATCAAAGCCATTTTGTTGCAACGCCGTTACCAATTGCCTGCCTTGCCCACGCCGGGTGAAGCGCATGCCAAATTGGCGCGTCGCTTGGCATCTCGTGTGCGTGAGCCCTCGGAGAAGTTGGAGCAAAAACCCAAAGCCACGGTCGATCAACAAGCGTGGGAAGCTGCGGGCTTGCATTGCAGCGCGAACGAACGACGTGCAGACGAGGCCAGCCGCGATGTCGAAGCTTGGCTGAAATGCAAATACATGCGCGAGCATTTGGGCGAGGAGTATGGCGGCGTGGTGACTACGGCCACCAGCTTCGGTTTGTTTGTCACGCTAGACGACATGTATGTGGAAGGCTTGGTGCACATCACCGAATTAGGTGGCGAATATTTCCGCTTTGACGAGGCTCGGCAAGAGCTGCGCGGTGAGCGCTCGGGCATTCGCTATGCGATTGGCTCAAGGGTGCGTGTGCAGGTTAGCCGTGTGGATTTAGATGGCCGAAAAATTGACTTCCGCTTGGTGCGTGAAGGCGAGGATTCGGCACCCACAGTTCGTGCTGGCAAAGATCGCGCTTCCTCGCGCAGCGGTGGTGGTTTTGAGGGGGGTGCATCGCCCATTCAGAACTTCAAATCTGCCGTGAAAAAAGCGTTCACCAAGGCCAGCGGTAAAGCGCGTAAGGGCGACGCCAAACCCAGCGCTAAAAAAAGCGCAGGTGCCCCAACGCGACGACCTAAAAAGTAACTCAGCGCACCGACGCAGCCAGCAGCGCTGCGTCGAACGTTGGGCCTGTTGTATCCCAAGTATCTGCAACCAAGCCGTGCGTTCGGACAGCTTCGCAACTTGCCAAGAATGCGTCATCGCTGTGGGCCAACTTGGCACCGAGTAAGCCTGCCAGTACGTCACCCGTGCCGGCGGTTGCCAAACGGGCGTTACCGGTTGGGTTGATGACGGAGGTGCGACCCGTTTGCGCCAAGATGCTGCCTGAGCCTTTGAGGACCACCACCGACAGCGTTTGTTGGGCCAATTTCTCAGCGGCTTCAAGTCGATTCAATTGCACTTGAGCCGCTGTGCAGCCGAGCATTCGGGCGGCTTCCAGTGGGTGAGGCGTCAAGACTGTAGGCAAGTCTTTTGCCGCGCGGCTTTTTAATAATCTTTGCAGCGATGGGTCTCGCGCGATGGCATTCAAGGCATCAGCGTCTATGACCAGTCGAGCCGCCGTAGAGAGCACGCGGGGCAGCTCGGTGCGCACAGCATCTCCGCCGCCGCATCCGCAGACGATGGTGGCGTGTTTGAAGTCAAGTTCTGCCACCTGTCGCACCATCAAGGCGGGGCGCTGTGCTGAGATGCTGCTGTGCTCAGCAGTATCGAGAAAACACGTCAACACGCGACCCGCTCCACCATGCAATGCGGCCGCACTCGCCAAGACGGCAGCCCCCGTCATCCCTGGGGCTCCGCCAATCACCATCACATCGCCGTAACTGCCTTTGTGGCTATTTTGCTGGCGCGGTGTGGATGCGGCAGTGCCAGCTTGGAGCCACGCGGTTGGCTTGGAGCTGCCTTCAATCCCTAAGTTGGAGAACCAAACTTCGCCCGCAGCGTCGCGTCCATCGGCGGTGAAAAGTCCGGGCTTGAGTGTGAGTAGGCTTAAGGTGTGGCGTTTGCTCGTGCACTCAATTGCCGCATTGGGCTTGAGCCATTGGCCGGTGTCGCTCATCAAGCCAGAGGGAACATCGACGCACAGAACAGGGGACTGGCTCGTGTGCATCAACGCCAGCCATTGCGCTATGGGCCCCTCGGGCATGCGTTGGCAGCCGATGCCCAGCAGAGCATCGATGGCCAAGTCAAATTCTTCGGGTGGTGTGGCTTCAAACGCGACGCCCGCGGCGCAGGCGCGTTGCCAAGCTTTTTGGGCATCGGGTGGCGTTAATTCGGGCGTGCCTAGCCAAGTCACGACAGCGCGTTTCCCCCATTGCTTCAAATGAATGGCAGCTTCTAGCCCATCCCCGCCGTTGTTTCCTGGGCCGCAAGCGATCCAGATGGTTTGGGC
>CANBRM010000090.1 GCA_947371915.1 Comamonadaceae bacterium
GCGGTGGTGGTGGTTTTACCCGCACCTTGCAAACCTGCCATCAAGATCACGGCGGGCGGCTGGGCGGCAAGGTTCAAGTCGCTCACGCCCTCACCCATGGTGGCAGCCAACTCTTGGTTGACGATGGCGACCAAGGCCTGACCGGGCTGCAAAGAGCCAATGACTTCTTGGCCCAGCGCTTTTTCTTTGACACGGGCAATGAAGTCGCGCACCACGGGCAAGGCCACGTCGGCTTCGAGCAAGGCCATGCGGACCTCGCGCAACATGTCGGCCACGTTGCTCTCGGTGATGCGGGCTTGACCGCTGATCTGTTTGACGAGGCGCGAGAGTTTGTCGGTAAGGGCTGAGGCCATATAGAACCCTTGTGTGGGCAAAGTGAGGGAGTCCAAGCAAAACGCTAAACTTGTCGCATGATTTTAGCCAGCGACTTCTCCGTCACTCTGTGGCTCAGCCTCTTGACTGCCACGGCTTATGCGTTGACGGCACTGATTGGCCCGCGCTTGGCGCTGCGCCAAGGACATCGTCTGCTGTGGGCACCTTGGACGCTGCACGGTTTAGGCTTGATCTTTGCCTTGTTTGCCCCGCAATCTGAGGGGCTGCGCTTTGGGTTTGCCCCTGCGCTGTCGGTCACCGCGTGGCTGATGTTGACTTTTTATGTGCTCGAACAACACTGGTTTCCCCAACTGCGCACACGCTGGACACTGACTGGCTTAGGGGCCGCCGTGGTGCTGCTCGCCGCCCTCTTCCCTGGCACACCGCTGCATACCGCTGCATCGCCTTGGTTACCCATGCACTTGGCTCTGGGTGTGGCCTCGTATGGTTTGTTTGCCGCAGCCGTGGTCCACGCATGGATGATGACGCGGGCTGAGAAAAGCATGCGCATGGCCACCGCGGACACCGCTGTCGGGTTGCCGCTTTTGACGCTAGAACGACTCACCTTCCGCTTTGTCAAAGCGGGATTTGTCTTACTCACCGCCACACTGGCCGCAGGCTGGTTGTTTGGCGACAGTTTGTACGGGGCCAAAGCCGCGTGGCGCTGGGACCACAAAACCGTGTTTTCTTTACTGTCATGGTTCACGTTTGCCGTGTTGTTAATCGGCCGCAACCGCTTTGGCTGGCGGGGTCGCAAAGCCGTGCGGGTGTTGTACATCGGTGCTGGCTTGTTACTACTGGGCTACGCAGGCTCGCGTTTTGTGCTGGAAGTCGTGTTGGGCCGCGTGGCATGAAGTACCTCATTTGGCTGCTCATCGTGTTTGCAGGTATTTGGTGGATTCGCCAACAGCGCAAATCGCCATCTAACAACACCTCTGGCAAACCGGGCAAAAAGGCGCACCACACGCAAGGCGGACCGCAGGAGATGGTGCCCTGCGCACATTGCGGCGTGCATCTGCCCGATTCGGAGGCCCTACAAGGCCAAAAAGGTGTGTATTGCAGCGAGGCGCACCGGCAGCGCCAAGAAGGCTGACACATGTCTGCAGACACCACCTTGTGGCACGCCGGTTGGTACAACTTTGCGCAACACACACCCTCCCCCAACTTTGGACCACGCCCATCAGAGGTGCACCCCGATTTGATGGTGATCCACTCCATCAGCTTGCCACCCGGCCAATACGGCGGCCCCGAAGTTGCAGCCCTCTTCACCAACACCTTGGATTGGGACGCCCACCCTTATTTTGAAAAGATACGGGGTATGGCGGTGTCGGCGCATTTCTTCATCCGCCGCGACGGTGCCTTGATTCAGTTTGTCAGTTGCGACGACCGCGCTTGGCATGCGGGCAAATCACACCATCTAGGGCGCGATAACTGCAACGACCATTCGATTGGCATTGAGTTGGAAGGGTTGGAAGGCCAAACGTTTGACCGCGAGCAATACGACACGCTCAGCAGCCTGTGCGCAGCCATTGCCCAACACTACCCCGCACGGCACATCGCGGGCCATGAACACATCGCCCCCGGTCGCAAACAAGACCCAGGTCCAGGCTTTGATTGGCCACTTTTGCGCCGAAGTTTGGGCTGGCATCCGAAATTTTTCCCAAAAAATATTTTTCTTTAGCCACACACTAAAAATTTATTGGGCGCTTTGGCACCGCACAGATTTTGTGCATCAAGAAGACGATGCAAGACAGCATGGGCGTTGGCAAGCCAAATCAGCCTGAAGGGCGCTTGAGATCAAGATCTCATCCAAAAATTCACACCCACATTGGTTCCACGCGACATGCCCAGACGCCCCATGAATGGGCTCAATTTTTCACCAAATAAAATTGAATACCAATACATACAAAAACACTACCGGTAGTGTTTAGACACAAGCCTAAACACCAGATATAGTGTGTGGTGTTGGCGCAGACGTCTCATCAAAAGACCCTGCGCAGCAGGTTTTGAAAGCGCGACACAGCTCGCCCAAAGACCCACGCCACTGAACCCCAAGCTAGGAAGAACAACGACATGCAAACAGCAGAACATACCCACACCGCGGCCGCATCACAACACGCACCCATAGCGCAAGATCGCGCCGTGACGGACGCCCACAACACGCTGAGTCACTACCAAATCATCCGCCGCAATGGCGCTGTGGTGCCTTTTGAGCCGGCCAAAATCGCCGTGGCCATGATGAAAGCGTTCTTGGCCGTGCACGGCACGCAAGGCGCGGCCTCTGCCAGCGTACGCGAAACCGTCGATGTGTTGACCCAAAACGTAGTGCGCGCCTTGATGCGCTCACGTCCAGGCGGCGGCACCTTCCACATTGAAGACGTGCAAGACCAAGCCGAATTGGGCTTGATGCGTGGTGGTCACCATGAAATCGCCCGCGCCTACGTGTTGTACCGCGAGCGTCGCACCCAAGAACGTGCGCACACCAAAGAACAAGCAGCGCCTGCAGCCCCTGAGCTGCATGTGATCGATGACGGCCAACGCGTGCCGTTGGACGTGCCACACCTGCAACGTCTGATCAACGACGCCTGCGCTGGCTTGGGCGCTGACGTCAAACCCGCGCCAATCTTGGCCGAAACCATGCGCAACCTGTACGACGGTGTGCCCATGGACGAGGTGTACAAAGCGGCCATCTTGGCCACCCGTACCCTGATCGAAAAAGACCCCGACTACACCTACGCCACCGCACGCTTGTTGATGCACACCATTGCCAAAGAAGTGCTGGGCAAAGAAGTGCTGCATGCCGACATGGGCCAGCATTACGCCGAATACTTTCCTCAGTTCATTAAAAAAGGCGTCGAGAACGACTTGCTCGACGACAAGATGCTTCAGTTCGACTTGGAGCGCTTGGGCCAAGCCCTCAAAGCCGAGCGCGATTTGCAATTCGATTACCTCGGCCTGCAAACCCTGTATGACCGTTACTTCCTGCACGTGCGCAAGACACGCATCGAACTGCCACAAGCGTTCTTCATGCGTGTCGCGATGGGCTTGTCGCTCAACGAAATCGACCGCGAAGCCCGTGCGATTGAGTTCTACGAAGTGCTGTCGTCGTTCGACTTCATGTCCAGCACGCCCACACTGTTCAACAGCGGCACTTTGCGCTCACAACTGTCGAGCTGCTACTTGTCCACCGTGCCTGACCACTTGGACGGCATCTATGAGTTGATCAAAGAAAACGCCTTGCTGTCTAAATTTGCAGGCGGCTTGGGCAATGACTGGACCCGCGTGCGCGCTTTGGGCAGCCACATCAAGGGCACCAACGGCGAATCACAAGGTGTTGTGCCCTTCTTGAAAGTGGTCAACGACACCGCCGTGGCTGTGAACCAAGGCGGCAAGCGCAAAGGCGCTGTGTGCACCTACTTGGAGACATGGCACTTGGACATCGAGGAGTTCCTTGAGTTGCGCAAGAACACCGGTGACGACCGCCGTCGTACCCACGACATGAACACCGCCAACTGGATTCCCGACTTGTTCATGCGTCGTGTCATGGAAAAAGGCGAGTGGACCTTGTTCTCGCCCTCTGACGTGCCTGATTTGCACGACCTGTTCGGTGCTCCGTTTGAAAAAGCCTACGTCGCCTACGAAGAAAAAGCGAAACGCGGCGAAATCAAGCCCAGCAAAACGGTTCAAGCCAGCGACATGTGGCGCAAGATGTTGACCATGTTGTTCGAAACAGGTCATCCTTGGATCACATTCAAAGACCCTTGCAACGTGCGCTCACCTCAGCAACACGTGGGCGTGGTGCACTCGTCCAACCTGTGTACAGAAATCACCCTGAACACCAGCGACACCGAAACTGCGGTGTGTAACTTGGGCTCGGTCAACTTGTCGCGTCATTTGAAAGACGGCGTCAACGGCAAAGAACTCGACCACGACAAACTCAAGCGCACCATCAATGTGGCCATGCGCATGCTCGACAACGTGATCGACATCAACTACTACGCCGTCAAAAAGGCCCGCGACTCGAACCTGCGTCACCGTCCTGTGGGCATGGGCATCATGTCGTTCCAAGACAGCCTGTACGCCATGCGTGTGCCCTACGCCTCGCAAGAAGCCGTTGAGTTCGCTGACCGCTCGATGGAAGCCGTTTGCTATTACGCCTACTGGGCGTCCAGCGAATTGGCCAAAGAGCGCGGCAAATACGCCAGCTACAAAGGCTCGTTGTGGGACAAAGGCATCTTGCCTCTTGACTCCATCGACTTGCTGACCGAAGCCCGTGGTGGCTACGTCGAGATGGACCGCTCCAAGACCATGGACTGGGACGCGTTGCGTGCCAAGATCGCCCAAGACGGCATGCGCAACTCCAACTGTGTGGCCATCGCGCCCACCGCTACCATCTCCAACATCATTGGCGTGGATGCCTCGATCGAACCTTGCTTTGGCAACTTGTCCGTCAAGTCCAATTTGTCTGGCGAATTCACTGTCATCAACAGCTACTTGGTGCGTGACTTGAAGCGTCTGGGTTTGTGGGACGACGTGATGGTCATGGACCTGAAACACTTCGACGGTTCACTGCGCCCCATCGACCGTGTGCCACAAGAGATCAAAGCCTTGTACGCCACCGCGTTTGAAGTCGAACCCACATGGTTGGTCGAAGCAGCATCGCGTCGCCAAAAGTGGATTGACCAAGCGCAATCGCTCAACATTTACATGGCAGGTGCATCAGGCAAGAAACTCGACGAGACCTACAAGCTCGCTTGGTTGCGTGGCTTGAAGACCACGTACTACCTCCGAACCTCCAGCGCGCAACAAGTTGAGAAATCAACTGTGCAAGCAGGCTCACACAACGCGGTGTCTTCGGGCCCCGCTGCAGGTGGCATGAGTGCACTCGACGCAGCTGCCGCAGCAGCGCAAGCGCAGATGAATGCCATCCCCGCCACTGACATCAAGTTCTGCGGCGTGGACGATCCCACCTGCGAGTCCTGCCAGTAATTTGCAATTGCACAACAAAAATTTGCAAGGAAGTGCGTGATCGCTTTGCGATTCACTTTCTTGCATCCATAATTCACACATTGGATAAATACATATGTTGACCTGGGACGAAGAAGTCAAGCCCTCATCGCCATCACCTCTTACAAGCGGCACCTCCAGCCGCCCGATGGATCTCCCACCTCTTTCGACAACGCCTGCATCGCAGCCGGTTGACGCACGCCCCTCTGCAAGCGCATCAACACCGAGCGCCAGCCGCCGTGTGACGGCTGCAGACAAGCGCATCATCAACGGCCAAACCGACGTGAACCAGTTGGTGCCGTTCAAGTACAAATGGGCTTGGGAGAAATACCTCGCCACGTGCGCCAACCACTGGATGCCACAAGAAGTGAACATGACGCGCGACATCGCCTTGTGGAAAGACCCCAATGGTCTGACCGACGACGAGCGCCGTTTGATCATGCGCAACCTCGGCTTCTTCGTGACCGCCGACTCATTGGCTGCCAACAACATCGTGTTGGGCACCTACCGCCACATCACTGCGCCTGAGTGCCGCCAGTTCTTGCTGCGTCAAGCGTTTGAAGAAGCGATTCACACACACGCTTACCAATACATCGTTGAGTCTTTGGGCTTGGACGAAGGCGAGATCTTCAACGCGTACCACGAAGTCAAATCCATTCGCGACAAAGACGAGTTCTTGATTCCGTTCATCGAAGCGATCATGGACCCCAACTTCCACACAGGCACGCCCCAAACAGATCAAACGCTCTTGAAGTCGTTGATCGTGTTCGCTTGCTTGATGGAAGGCTTGTTCTTCTACGTGGGCTTCACCCAAATCTTGGCCTTAGGTCGCCAAAACAAGATGACCGGCGCTGCAGAGCAGTACCAATACATCTTGCGTGATGAGTCTATGCACTGCAACTTTGGCATCGACTTGATCAACCAGATCAAACTCGAAAACCCACACCTGTGGACGGCCGAGTTCAAAGCTGAAATCAACGCTTTGTTCATGCAAGCCGTCGAACTCGAATACCGCTATGCAGAAGACACCATGCCACGCGGCGTGCTGGGCTTGAATGCTTCCATGTTCAAAGGTTATCTGCGCTACATCGCCAACCGACGTGCCACGCAAATCGGTTTGGAAGCGCTGTTCCCCAACGAGGAAAATCCTTTCCCTTGGATGAGCGAAATGATTGACCTGAAAAAAGAACGCAACTTCTTCGAAACCCGTGTGATTGAGTACCAATCGGGTGGTGCTTTGTCTTGGGACTAAGTTGATTCACGATATACATGTCACCAAATTTGTCTGCCACAGCTAAAAACGTCCGTGATCGAGACGTTGTGGTGGATACACCGTGTTCATGGGGTTGGACCCGGGTCCAGCGCCATGAATCGCTTCTCACGCAAAACAAGTGTGAAGTGTTTTCACCCAATGATCTAAATCCGATCTAGGAGAATATAAATGGCAACTGCAAAAAAACCGGCCGCTAAAAAGGCCCCCGCAAAGAAAGCTGTCGCGGCCACCAAGCCCGTCGCTAAAAAAGTAGCCGCCGCCAAACCCGCGGCCAAAAAAGCTGTCGCAGCTAAAAAGCCTGCTGCTAAGAAAGTTGCTGCCGCTAAGCCAGCCGCTAAAAAAGCTGTTGCTGCTAAGCCAGTCGCTAAAAAAGCTGCTGCCAAGCCAGTCGCCAAAAAGGCAGCTGCTAAGCCAGCCGCTAAACCTGCTGCGAAAAAAGTAGCCAAAGCTGCTGCTAAGCCTGTTGCTAAAAAAGCAGCTGCTAAGCCAGCCGCTAAACCTGCAGCGAAAAAAGTAGTCAAAGCTGCTGCTAAGCCTGTTGCTAAAAAAGCAGCTGCTAAGCCAGCCGCCAAGCCTGCAGCGAAAAAAGTAGCCAAAGCTGCTGTCGCTAAAAAGCCTGCTGCCAAAAAACCAGCCGCTAAGAAAGCAGCTAAAAAACCTGCCCCTAAGAAAGCTGCGAAAGCAGCCGCTGCGCAGACCACGCTGAACCCGCAAGCTGCTTGGCCATTTCCAACAGCCAGCAAGCCCTGATCATTCAGATCTTTGGCGACGGTTGACCGTCAGCTCAAGCCCGAAACCGCAAGGTCTCGGGCTTTTTCTTATGAAGCTTTTTGCAAATGCCCATCCCTGACGTTTCTTACCTGCGACTCGAAAAAAGCGGTGATGTGATCGTCGATATTCATGTCATCCCCAATGCATCGCGCACACAGGCTGATGGCACACACGATGGGGCGTTGCGTGTTCGTCTGCATGCGCCGCCCGTAGATGGCAAAGCCAACTTGGCACTCGCCGCGTGGCTTGCAGACAGGCTAGGCATTGCCAAGCGATATGTAGAACTCGTGCGCGGACAGACGTCTAAACGCAAACAGCTGCGCGTCTCAGCAACGGCCTGTGAAACGGCAATATGGGCCGCACTGACGCTTTAACTGCGTTGATTAGGCCTTGGCTAACTCAGCCACGTTGTAATTTTGTGGCCCGCGTTGGGCAATTTTCAAAGCGCCGACTTGGTTGCCCAAAGTCGCACACTGCGCCAACGACCAGCCTTGCTCCAGACCAAACAACAAGGCACCGCGCCAAGCATCGCCGCAACCCGTCGGATCGACCACTTCACGCGCCTTGACAGGCGGCACCACCGTCTTGTCACCACCGATCCAGACCTCGCAGCCAGCGGCACCTAAGGTCACGATGAACCCGTCGACACGGCGTGAAATATCAGCGTGGCTCAAGCCTGTGCGATCGCTGAGCATCTTGCCTTCATAGTCATTCACCGTGACCCACGTCGCTTGCTCGATGAACTGTGCGAGCTCATCACCATTGAACATCGGCAAACCTTGGCCAGGATCAAACACGAATGGAATATCCGCGGCCTTGAACTGCTCAGCATGCTGCAGCATGGCATCGCGACCATCAGGGGAAATGATGCCCAACTTGATGTCCGCACGCTTTTCAATGCGCAAGCTGTGCGCTTGCATCATGGCACCAGGGTGAAATGCCGTGATTTGGTTGTTATCGCGATCGGTCATGATCATGGCCTGCGCGGTGTACGTGTCTTCAACTTGACGGACAAATTCAGTTGAAATGCCCAAGCTTGTCAAACGTTTCAAGTAATCAGCACCATCAGAACCCAGCGTGGCCATGGGCAAAGGTTGACCACCCAACATCTTCAAACTGTAGGCAATGTTGCCAGCGCAGCCCCCAAAATCGCGACGCAACGCAGGGACCAAAAATGACACATTCAAAATGTGCAGCTGATCCGGCAAGATTTGCTCGGCGAATCGACCTTCAAAGGTCATGATGGAATCAAAGGCCAATGAGCCGCAAATCAACGAAGCCATAAAAACTTTCTTAGGGGTAGAAAACCAGGGCACGAAAGCCCGTGATGCGCTGACTGGCAGCAGTCTCTAAATCAAAATGAATCTGCGCGCGAACCTCTCGCAGCGCCAACAGATGGTCATCCAAACCTAGCTCGTCTTGCGTGAACACTCGACGAACCACGACTTGGTCTTGCAAGTCCAGCAAACTGAGCTCTAACGCGGGCGTCGCCACAGGATAGTTCTCTGTATTTTTCAAGCGCAGCTGGACGGCATACCCCCCACCTGACGCTTCGCTGAAACTGCTGTGTTCAATCAGCACGGCATCGGGCGCCCGAGGCCAAGTTACTTCACATTGAAATGGCACACACACAGCAAGTAAAGCTGGACGCAGCGCGGGGATTTGCGCGAACAACACATCACGGCCCATCCATGCCACTTGCGCGATCAACAGCAGCAACAAGCTCACGCTCGCCAAAACCCACAGACCTCGACGTGAAGATGCTGGCGGTGTCGCAGGCACCACATCAAGCGGCGCGGTGGTTGACTCCGTGATCGGCAACGCCGATGGCAATGGCAAATCCAGCTCCGCCAACATGGCCGCCAGTGAGGCCGTCTCATTGAGCTCGGCTGGCG
>CANBRM010000091.1 GCA_947371915.1 Comamonadaceae bacterium
GCTTGATCACATCGAGTTCTCCGCCATCGACGGAGCCCATCATGTCCAGTCGAATCCAGCCTAAGTCGACCCCGACGTTCACTTTTTCCCAGCACACCAAGATGTCGCCTTCGACCGTGCTGATGTGATCCACACCCACTTCACGGGGTAAGGACGCCAGGGTGTTGTCAAAGATCTCTAAAGGCTCGTTCCCTGGCGTTCTGGCGAGGTGGGTGAGCACCTTGCCTTGCTTGTCCACCACTTGAATGGACAGCACCTCGTCGTTGTACATGGTTTGCATCATGCGCGACTCGATGGTGGAGAAGTCTTTCTGCACCAGCGGGTCCACCACGGCCACGATCAAGCCATGCGTGAGGTTTTCAGCGCGTTTGAGTTTGCTCTCGAGCAGCAGTGCCTTGGACTGTTTGAACGCAAACACGCCACTGCCGATTTGCACTAGCACCAACACCCCAATCACCAAGATGACCGGCTTGAGCCGCTTCCACTTGAGCAATGCTTTCAATTCGATCATCTGGCGACGTGCTTTCATTAGGCGTTTTTAAATGCAGCGGGGCGTTTGTTCACAAAGGCGTCCATGCCTTCTTTTTGGTCGGCAGTGGCGAACAAGGCGTGGAACATGCGACGCTCAAACATCACGCCGTCCGACAAGCCGCTTTCGAACGCACGGTTGACCGACTCTTTGGCGGCCATGGTGGCGAGTTGTGAGTAGCCACAAATCATCAGCGCTGCGCCCAAGGTTTCTTCCATCAATTTGTCCAGCGGCACGATGCGGCTGACCAAGCCTGCTTTTTCGGCTTCGTTGGCGTCCATCATGCGACCGGTCAGCGCCAAGTCCATGGCCTTGGCTTTACCCACGGCGCGTGGCAAGCGCTGCGTGCCACCTGCGCCTGGGATCACGCCCAGCTTGATTTCGGGTTGGCCAAATTTGGCGTTGTCTGCGGCAATGATGAAGTCGCACATCATGGCCAACTCACAGCCGCCACCCAAGGCAAAGCCGCTGACCGCCGCGATGACGGGCTTGCGAATGCTGCGGATGGTTTCCCAGTCGCGGGTGATGTAGTCGTTTTTGTACACGTCGGCAAAGCTGTAGGTGGCCATGGCGCCAATGTCGGCACCCGCTGCAAACGCTTTTTCGCTGCCGGTGATGACCATGCAGCCAATCGATTCGTCGGCGTCGAAAGCTTTGAGCGCTTGGCCCAACTCCACCATCAGCTGGCTATTCAGCGCGTTGAGCTGTTTGGGGCGGTTGAGGGTGATGACGCCCACTTTGTCGGCTTCGGTGTGAACGGTGATGAATTCGTAGGCCATGCGGGCAGCTCCAAAAGTTTTGTAAGAAGATTTTGACGCTAACTATAGCCAAGCTTGTGCGGCCTCCAGGCGATGCGATCCAAGGGTAAACATTAACCAACCGATCGGTCGGTTAATGCTAAATTTCTCGTCAGGAGACCACCCATGACTGCATCTACCCCCACAGCCAGCGACAGTTCCACCGTCTTGTACGAAGCGCGCGGCAGCGTTGCTTTGCTCACGCTGAATCGCCCACAAGCGCTCAACAGTTTCACCCGTCAAATGCACCATGACCTTTGGGCTGCGCTGGACCGCGCTGAGGCCGATACGGCGATTCGCGCTGTGGTCATCACAGGGGCAGGGCGTGGGTTTTGTGCAGGGGCTGATTTGTCGGAGTTTGACTTCACGCCCGGCCCCGATTTGATCGCGCGAGCCAACCCAGGTCCTGTGATTGAACAAGCCTTCAACCCGACTGCCCGCAAATTGCAAGGTTTGCGCATGCCCACGGTGGCCGCCATCAATGGCGTTGCAGCAGGCGCAGGCGCTTCGTTGGCCATGTGTTGCGACATCGCCATTGCGGCGCCCACGGCGAGTTTCATCCAAGCTTTTAGCAAGATTGGCTTAATTCCCGATGCCGGCGGCAGTTGGTTGTTGGTGGAGCGCTTGGGCATGGCGCGTGCCATGGCTTTGGCCATGACCGGCGACAAACTGCCCGCTGCGCAAGCTAAGGAGTGGGGACTCATTTGGGATGTGGCCGATGACAGCGTGGCTGCCGCGCTGGCGTATGCCGACAAGCTGGCCGTCATGCCGACCAAAGCCTTGGTTGAAACGCGCCATTTGTTGCGCGACGCGGGCACGCGTAGCTTCACCCAGCATTTAGATGTCGAGCGTGATGCGCAATCTGCCATGGGGCGCACCCACGACTACATCGAGGGCGTGACCGCCTTCTTGGAAAAACGTCCCGCAGTTTTCAAAGGCGAATGATGCGTAGCGCATTGCAAAACGACCCACAAGCCATCGCTCTGGCGCAACAGGTTGCGCAGTCCATGTTCTCGGTGGACACAGCGACCAAAGACACCATGGGCATCGAAATTTTGGTGTGTGAGCCGGGCCGTGCGGTGCTTCGCATGCCTGTGCAGCCGCTGCATTTGAACGGCCATCAAATTTGCCACGGAGGCTTCATCTTCACCTTGGCCGACTCGACCTTTGCGTTTGCTTGCAACAGCTACAACAAAGCCGCCGTTGCGGCCGGTTGCAGCATTGAGTTTTTGAAGCCCGCCAAGCTAGGCGACGTGCTGACGTGCGAAGGCGTGGAGCAAACGCTGTCCGGTCGCCACGGTATTTACGACATGCGCGTGACCAACCAACACGGCGAAACGATCGCTATGTTCCGTGGCAAAAGCGCTCAAATTCAAGGCACGGTGATCCCCGCATGAAACCCGCATTCACCTCTCAGCAGTTTCCGTTAGAGCCTATCGAGAAGGCCAGCATCGACGAGTTGCGTGCCCTGCAACTCAAGCGCCTCAAAGCTACGTTGCAGCAGGCCTATGCCAACTCGCCCGTGTACCGCGCCAAGTTTGACGCGGCGGGCGTGCACCCCGACGATTGCAAATCCTTGGCCGACTTGGCCAAGTTCCCGTTCACCACCAAAGCCGATTTGCGCGACAGCTACCCGTTTGGCATGTTGGCCAAGCCGCGTGAACAATGCGTGCGAATTCACGCGTCGAGTGGCACCACGGGCAAACCGACGGTGGTCGCCTATACCCAAAACGACATCGACACCTGGGCCAACGTGGTGGCGCGCAGCATTCGCGCCGCAGGTGCACGCCGCGGCGATATGGTGCATGTGAGCTATGGCTACGGCTTGTTCACCGGTGGCTTGGGCGCGCATTACGGCGCTGAACGATTGGGCCTCACGGTCATCCCCTTTGGCGGCGGTCAGACCGAGCGCCAAGTGCAGTTGATTCAAGATTTCAAGCCCGACCTGATCATGGTCACGCCCAGCTACATGCTGGCCATTGCGGATGAGTTTGAGCGCTTGGGGCTATCCGCTGCGGAGTCGAGTTTGCGCCTCGGCATCTTTGGTGCGGAACCTTGGACCAACGACATGCGCCGCGCTATCGAGCAGCGCTGCGGCATTGACGCGGTGGATATTTATGGCTTGTCCGAAGTCATGGGCCCGGGCGTGGCCAGCGAATGCGTGGAGACCAAAGACGGCCCCACCATTTGGGAAGACCACTTTTATCCCGAGATCATTCACCCCGAAACGGGCGAGCCTGTGGCCGACGGCGAAATGGGTGAGTTGGTATTCACCAGCCTGACCAAAGAAGCCTTGCCTATCATCCGTTACCGCACCCGCGATCTGACGCGTTTGCTGCCCGGCACAGCGCGCACCATGCGTCGCATGGAAAAAATCACGGGTCGCAGCGACGACATGATGATCGTGCGCGGTGTGAACGTGTTTCCCTCACAAATCGAGGAATACATCTTGAAGCGCCCTGAGCTGGCCCCGCACTACCAATGCGTGCTGACCCGCGAAGGCCCGATGGACAATTTGACCGTGGTGGTCGAAACCCGTCCCGGCATAGACCCAGATGCCTCCGCAGCACGAGCAGCAGCACAGGCCTTGCAGCACGACGTGAAGATGTTTGTGGGCACCAGCATTGGTGTGACGCTCAAAGCCGAGGGCGGCGTGGAGCGTAGCCAAGGCAAAGCCAAGCGTGTGGTGGATTTGCGCAGCTTGAAGTAAACCGCTGGGGTGGGGTAGCAGCGGCGTGCGAGACGCGTTCGCTGCTGTTGTCTTAAGACACCAACCAAGCCGCCACTTTGTGGCTGTCTTGAATGGCCAAGCGCCAAGTCGCTTGGTCTTTGGCTTTGGGCAAGCTCAGTGACAAGCGCAGCAGCAGGCGGTCGCGGCTGACCAAGGCGGTCAGCTGCGTAGCACGGCCTGCATAGAGCAACACATCGTCTAGCTTTTTGATGCGCCATGCCGAGTGGGTGGCTGGCTTGTTGGGCGCGCTGACCTCCAGCCCCAACCATTCATCGCCCGGCGCAAAGCCAGCACGCTGTGCGGCACTATCAGCCAATACCTGCTTGATCTGCACGCTGTGGTCTTCGCTCACCCGCAGGCCCAAGCGTTGGGCGAGCGGGGCAGGGTCGTGGTGGATGGTCACGCCGTGCGCTGTGAGCAGTTTTTCCAAAGGTAACTCGCGTGTGCCATGCACCCAGGCTTTGAACTCAGGGGCCCATGAGCGACCGGTGAGGTCGTGCAACACGGCCAGCACATCAGCTTCTTGCATGGGGCCGCTGCGTTTGCCGGTGCAGCAGCGTTGCCACAAGGCACGCATCACGTCGTCCAGCGAGACGCTGTTGTTTTTCACGCCGTGCTGGCGTAGGGTGAGGTCGAGGCACAAGGCCACCAAGGCACCCTTGGTGTAGTAGCTCACCGTCAAATTGGGCGTGTTCGCGTCGTTGCGGTAGTACTTGGTCCACGCTTCAAAGCTCGATTGCGCGACGGTGTGCACCTTGCGACCCGGCGTTTGCAGCACTTGGTTGACGGTTTTGCTGAGCAAGCGCAGGTAGGCCGCATCGTCGATCAACCCAGCGCGACGCAGCAGCAAGTCGTCGTAGTAGCTGGTGAAGCCTTCAAAGAACCACAGCAGCTCGGTGGTGTTTTCGCGGCTGTAGTCGTACTGCGCGAACTCGAAAGGGCGCAGGCGCTTGACGTTCCAGGTGTGAAAGTACTCGTGGCTGATCAGCCCCAGCAAGGTGGTGTAGCCGTCGCTGAGCGCGGGGCTGGTCTGGTGGCTCCCCTTGCTCGGCGCATTTGTTGAGGCCGCTTGAACGGGGGGTGCGTTGTCCAAGCGTGGCAAGTCAGCGCGTTGGCAAATCAAGGCGGTGGAGTTGCGGTGCTCCAAGCCGCCGTAGCCATCGGCCACGGCATTGAGCATGAACACGTAGTTTTTGTGTGGCGTCTGGCCACGTTTTTTGCCGTGCCAAAACGCGATGGCTTGCTCGCAAATGCGTTGTGTGTCGCGCAGCAAGCGTTCGCCGTCGAACGAGGGTGTGGCACCTGCCACCACGAAGCGGTGTTCAATGCCAGCTGCCTTGAAAGTGCCGGACCAAAAAGTGCCCATTTCGACGGGGCAGTCCACCAACTCATCGTAGTCGGCGGCGATGTAGGTGCCAAACCCTTGGCGGTCGACTTTGAGTGGCGTCAAGCCGGTGGCGACTTGCCAGCGGGCTTGCGGTGCAATCAATTCGAGTTGAAGGGGTTGCTCGGTTTGCCCAGCCACTTGCAAACACAGGCTGGTACCGTTGAAAAAGCCGCGCTGCGCATCCAGCCAAGCGGTGCGCACCGAGTCGTCATGGGCGTGCACTTGGTAGTGCAGCGTGACGGGCGCGCCGGCTTGGCATTCCACTTCCCACGTGCATTTATCGAGCTGCTGCACAGCCAAGGCGCGTGTGCCTTGGCGAGCGGTGATGCCCACAATTTGTTTGGAAAACTCGCGCACCATGTAGCTGCCCGCAATCCACACCGGCAGCGACACGCGCTGTTGGGCGGCGGGTTGGGCTACGGTGAGGGTCACGCCATACAGGTGGGCGTGCAGGTCAGCCGCTTCGACGCGGTAATGCAGGTGAGCCGCTTGAACGCGGGCGTTTTGGGTTGCCATGTCAGGTCGCCGCTGCGCCAATCAGGCAAGACAGCACAGACACCACGGTCAGGCGAAAGCGCAGCGTCATCCATTCGCGCAGGCCCGCTTCTGGCCAGGTTTTGCGGTCCACCAAGTAGCAGCCAACCAGCAGCAAGGCCAGCACGGGCAAGCCCGCAAAGGCAGGCATGATGACCGCCACCCAAGCCACCAGCGAGGGCGTGACGCCCCACATCATGTGCAGCTTGCGTTGCGGCGCGTTGTGGCGCAGGCCAATGCCCCAATGGATGCCACCCAAAAATGCCGCGATGGTGGCGGCGTAGGCGCTGAGTGCGATGGCGACAAACGGGTGGGCTTCAGGCGTGACGATGTGCAGCAACAAGGCCAGCGTGACGAACGGTGCCAAGCCTGCGTAGCCCAAGCGTTGGATCAACAGACCTGTTTCGGAGTCTGGGGTGATGGGAGAGTGGGCCATGCTGGGTGCCTCTTTTATTTGCTGGCGTCAGCCAAGAGTTTTGCGATTTGCGGCGTGCTGATGGCACCGGGCACGCGGGTGCCGTCTTGCGCGATCAGCGTGGGGGTGCCGGTGATTTTGTGTTTGCGGCCGAACTCGGTGTTGCGGTCAATCGCGGCGGTGTTGCAGGTGCCAGCGTTGGCGGGGGCTTGGTCGCGCGTCATCATGTCGCCCCACGCGGTGGCGGGGTCTTTGGCGCACCACACGGCTTTGGATTTGTCGACCGAGCTTTGGCCCAACACGGGGTAGAGGAACAGGTAAATCGTGACGTTGTCGACCTTGGCCAAGTCGCGTTCGAAGCGTTTGCAGTAGCCGCAATTGGGGTCTTCAAAAATGGCGAGCTTGCGTTTGCCGTTGCCGCGCACCATGGTGATCGCGTCTTTGATGGGCAGTGTGTTGAAGTCGACCGCCCCCAATTTGGCTTCGCGTTCTTCGGTCAGGTTGCGGCGGCTTTTGGTGTCGATCAAGCTGCCTTGGATGAGGAAGTTGCCCTCTGCATCGGTGTAGTAAATCTCGTTGGTGCTCAAGCGAATTTCATACAAACCCGGCATCGGTGCGCGTGTGACCTCTTCGATTTTTGGAATTTGCGGAATGCGTTCGCTGATGTTTTTGCGGATGGTGGCTTCTTGGCCTTGCGCCCAAACTGCGCCGGTCACACTCAGGGCAAGTAAAGCAGTAGCGACCCATTGGCGAATTGAAAAGGACATGGTGGTTGGCTTTATGAGTAAGGAGTGGTTGTGAGGCGCGAATGGCCGACGGATGTTTTGCAAAAAAGCCTAGGCCATCGCCTGTTGCATGGCCCACGCTTTGACAGGCGCTAGGCTGTTGAAACCGTTCATGCCCCAGTTGCGCAGGGCTTGCACGCTGGGATTGGGGTGCACGAACAGGCGTTGCAAACCATCGCAGGCGGCCCAAGTCGGCAGCAGGCCGGCTTTGCGGGCGCGTTCGTAGCGGCGTAAAAAGGTGCGGTCGCCCGCTGTGCGCCAGTAGTCTTTGCCGTCGCGAGTTTTTAAAACTCGCGCTAACTCGGTCACGTCGGCCAAGCCGAGGTTCAGTCCCAAACCCGCCAGTGGGTGGATGTTGTGTGCCGCGTCGCCGGCCAAGGCCCAGGCGCTGCCGTCAGTCAATTGACCGGTCCAGTGCTGGGCGCGGGCTAGTTGCAGTGGCCACATGGCCCGTTCGCTGGTGAGGGTGAGTTGGCCCAGCACGCCTTGGCTGGCTTCTTCTAAAGTGTGTGAAAAAGCGGTGGCGTCGAGTGCCAACACAGCTTGCGCCCGCGCTGGCGGCAACGACCACACCAAGCTGGCGGTGTCGCCTTGCGCGCCGCCCATGGGCAGCAGCGCCAAAATCTCTAAACCCTCGGGCCCTTGAGAAAACCATTGCAAAGCTTGTTGACGGTGGGCTGTGCTGCAACGCACACGGGCAGCCACGGCATGTTGTTGGTAAGGCATCACCTCAAAGTCCACGCCCAGCGCGTCGCGGGTGGCACTGTGGCGACCTTCGCAAATCACGGTGAGGTCCGCGCTGATGCTTGTGCTGTCGGCCTCTGTGAGGCAGGTAATTTCAGCTTGGTAACGCACGGCCTCAGCCAGTTGGTTTTCCAGCACTGGCACGTCGACGATCCAGGTCAGACCATCGGGCGTGGAGCTTTCAAAATGCGTGAAGCCGCCGTTATCGCCCCACACACGCATGTGTTGCACGGGGGTGGCGTGTTGTGGGCTGGGCCAGCAGCGCAACTCAGACAGCAGGTCGCGAGAAGCGCTGTTCAGGGAGTAAGCCCTGACGTCTTTGGGTTTGTCGTTGGCTGGGTCGGTGGGCGCGTTGTGTGAGACCAAGCCCACGCGCAGGCGTTGGCGGGCCAGCAGCAGCGCCAATGAGCGCCCCACCATGCCGTCACCCCGAATGCAAACGTCGAATTTTTGAGCCATGTGAAAGATTGTAGGAGGGCGGCACAATGCGGCATGACAAAGACCTTTGCCGCCCAAGTTGAAGCGCTGTGGATTTATCCCATCAAGTCGTGTGCCGGTGTGTCGGTGCAAGCCGCCCAGCTGACTGAAACCGGCTTGGCAGGGGACCGCAATTGGATGGTGGTGAACGCCAAGGGCATGATGGTGACCCAGCGCGATTTGCCTCGCATGGCTTTGATTCAGCCTGTTTTGCCAGAGGCCTCATCGGACGCGTTGGGTCACAACTCCGCTTGGCTGCTGCGAGCGCCAGGCATGGCTGATTTGGCTTTGACGCCAGTCGTGCAGTCGGCCGAGTTGACGCCTTTTACACAGCCCGCTCCTCAACCCGAGCCTGTTTCCGTCCAAGTTTGGCAAGACACCGTCCCTGCCTTTGACCAAGGCCAAGCGGCGGGCGATTGGTTGACCACTTTTTTAGGTTCTGCAATGGGCCCTTTACGCTTGGTGCAGTTCGACACGCGTCACCGCCGCCTCTCCAGCAAAAAATGGACGCAAGGCGTGCCCGCCGTGAACCAATTCAGCGACGGCTTTCCGGTCTTGGTCGCCAGCACCGCATCGCTGGCTGAACTCAACACGCGACTGGCGCAGCAAGGGCAGCCCACAGTCGACATGCGCCGTTTTCGACCCAACGTGGTGTTGGGTGACCTGTTGTCAGTCCACCCCATGCAAGCGGTCTCGGCGCACGACGAAGACCGCGTGGGCACCTTGACCTTTGCTACCGAGGCCGGTGATGTGCAGCTGCAGCCGGT
>CANBRM010000092.1 GCA_947371915.1 Comamonadaceae bacterium
AAACGCATCATCCATTCGCCATGCGGGTCCACCACAAACAAATGCTCTGACAAGGCTTTGCCCTCTGCAGGCACCAGCCATTGCTGCAAGGCCTTTGGATCGACGCGCAAAACATTGGCCTCTTTCAAACCGGGCCTGATGTCAACAGGCACATTGGCGTTGTCAGTGACCAACCAAACCCATTCCGTGCGATCACGCTCTTTGCCCAGCCCCATCAAAATTTGGCGCTGCAGATACAAATTACGCAAACAAGTAGCGTCGCAAGCCGCATCCGCCACGCTCACCAACAACCATTGCCCTTTGAGTTCAGGCAACTGAATTTTTTGCCCCTCTAGGCTCTGCACCGTCACGTCGGGCAAGGCGCGCGTTGGTTGAATCAACTCACCAAAGTTGCGACGACCTTCTGGCCTCACCACGTAATAGGTGAAGTAGGACGCCAACACAGGCGCCGCACAAATGAGCAAGACCGCGAGCATGCGCAATCGGCCCATGGCTGTGCGTTTGGCATCGGCTTGTGCCACCGCATTGGGTGAGGGCAAGTCGTACACCGTCATCCCTAAGGGATGATCGGATTCAGGGCGTGGAGCGTCGGACATGGCGATAAGGGGTAATGAATTGAAACCAAAAATAAAGCATGAGCTGCACAGCAGCTAAGGCGAACCATTGAAACGCATAGGCGAGGTTTTTGTCGATGCCTGAAGCAATTTCGGGCCACTGACGCAAAAGACCGTCTGATGCGGCATCGGTTTGCAGCACCGTCGCTGAAATACGAATGCCAACGAGCGCCGCCATTTGATCGGAGTTTAGATTTTGCCGAATCTTGGATGTCCTTGAGTCAGCGCTGGCATCTGCCTCTGCCCCACCCAAGCTCAACACGGACGATGGTGAGGGTGCCAAACGCCCCTGCAACAGCACCACGCCCGTTGGCGTCTCAATGGGGGCTAGCTGCAAGCGATCTTGACTGTTGCGGGGTATCCAGCCCCGCTGCACCAACACAATGGTGTGGTCATTCAGCGCCAAAGGCGTGACCACCGAAAAGCCGGCACGGCCTTGCATGGGGCGGTTGTCCAAATACACGGTGTGCTCGCTCAACCAACGCCCTTGCAACTGCACGCGTCGGTGTATCTGTGAGAACAACGCAGGCTCAGCCAGCAAAGCGTTGGTTGGCAATACAGGCGCAGCTTGCTGCGCCACGATGGCGTCATGCTGGGCTTGCTTTTGATCCGCCCGAGACAATTGCCAAAATCCCAAACGCACCGTCACCGCCACGCCGACCAACATGGCCAGCGTCACCCATGCGAAAGCACGGCTGCGCGGTAAAGAGATAATGGTGCCTATGAAATTCATTGTTGCAATTGCGTTCTTGGCTATTTTGGTGAGCTTGGGCTCTGCGCTGGTGTTCATGATGCGAGACGGTCGCAATGGACAAGCGAAATCGAGCAATATGGTGAAGGCTTTGGCTTTTCGCGTTGGCTTTTCAATCCTGATTTTTTTGTTTATCTTGATCGGCTGGAAGCTTGGATACATCCACCCAACAGGCATTACAGCGGGTCAATAAGCAAAGCATCCACACTTCGTCATCTCAACAAAAAAGGCCGCACATGCGGCCTTTTGCTTGGGTGATCCGTTTGACTTACAGCCAGTAGATCAGGATGTACAAGCCCAACCACACCACGTCCACAAAGTGCCAGTACCAAGCAGCGCCTTCGAAACCGAAGTGCTTGTCTGCCGTGAAGTGACCTTTTTGCAAACGCAAGGTGATGACCAAGAGCATCAACATGCCCAAGAAAACGTGGAAACCGTGGAAGCCGGTCAACATGAAGAACGTCGAACCGTAAATGCCTGAAGTGAGCTTCAAGTTCATTTCATGGTACGCATGGTAGTACTCGTAGCCTTGCACAAACAAGAAGACCACACCCAACAGCACCGTCAGCCACATGAACTTGATCGCGGTTGATCGATGGTTTTCACGAATCGCGTGGTGAGCCACCGTCAAAGTCACGCCAGAGCTCAACAACAAGGCTGTGTTGATGGTGGGCAACCAGAATGGGGTCATGGTTTGGAAGGGTTCAATGATGCCTGCAGGTGACGCTGTCATGCCTGCGGCCATCGAGGGCCAGACGGCTTTGAAATCAGGCCACAGCAATGCGTTGTCCAAGCTGCCCAACATTGGCACAGAGTGCGAGCGAGCCCACCACAAAGCCGAGAAGAAGGCACCGAAAAACATGACTTCCGAGAAGATGAACCAGCTCATGCTCCAACGGTATGACAAGTCAATCTTGTGACCGTACTGACCGCCTTCGCTCTCAGCGATGGCGTCACCGAACCATTGGTACAACACGCCCAGCCACAGCGCCAGACCGAAGAACAAAGAATATTTGCCCCAATCTGCGCCGTTGACCCATTGGCCTGCGCCCAAGATCACAAAAAACAAGCCCAAGGCCGCAAACGCCGGATGGCGCGACTCGTGGGGCACAAAGTAATACGGTGTTGAACCGTGTGCGGTGCTACTCATGTTCACTCCTTCAATTCTTATTTAGCAACGACCAGATTGACCAACACGATCAACCCAATCACAAACAACAACGCTGCCACGACACCCACACCCAGAACATGTAAGGGTTTGATGTTGGCAACATCCTCTTGGAACCCGCTACTTTTGCGAATTCCGATAAACGACCAAGCGACAGCGCGCACCGAACGCCACAAAGAGCCTTCGTTACTCACACGCCTTCTCCTGTTTTAGGCAGCACACTCAAAGCGGCTGTCGGTGCAGGCGGGGTTTTAGAGCCCACCTCAAAGAAGGTGTAAGACAAAGTGATGGTGGTCACGTCTTTGCCCAGCTTGGGGTCAATCACAAACACCACGGGCCACTGCTTTTTCTCGCCAGGTGCCAAGGTGTATTGGTTGAAGCAAAAACATTCCAGTTTATTGAAATGTGCCGCCGCTTGGCGTGGCGCATAACTGGGAATGGCTTGGGCCGACATGACACGGTCTTGCACGTTTTCGAATTCGTACATGACCGTCATCATCTCGCCGGGATGCACTTGCAACGAGCTTTGCGCAGGCTTGAACTTCCAAGGTCCGCGGGCATTGGCATCAAACTCCACCGTGATGGTGCGGCTGGTGTCAATTTGCGTGTTGGTCACCTTGGCGCGAGCAGAGCCCGCACCTGGCAACTCACGCTCACCCAAAGCCAAGATGTTGATGCCCGTGAACTCGCAAATTGCTTTGTACATGGGCACCAAGGCATAACCAAACGCAAACATGCCAGCTGCCACAACGAGCAGCTTTTTGAACATCAGCAAGTTATTACGAGTGGTGGACATGGCTTCAGCGGTTCAACAGCATGACTTTGGCGAAAAAGCCAACAAAGAAGACCACCGCCACAGAGGCCAAGATCAGGCCCATGCGGAGGTTCTTTTTGCGCTGCTCGGGCGTCATCATCATTAACCAATCACGCGGGTTGCAGTGGCATCCAGCTTGGGTGGGTTTTCAAAGGTGTGGAAAGGTGCAGGAGATGGAACCTCCCACTCCAAGCCTTCCGCAGCTTCCCATGGCTTGGCAGAAGCTTTCACACCGTTGCCGCGCATGGCAGGCACCACGACAAACAGGAAGAAGTAAACCTGAGCAAAACCGAAGAAGAAAGCACCAACCGAAGCCAAGGCGTTGAAGTCGGCGAACTGCATGGGGTAGTCAGCGTAGCGACGTGGCATACCGGCCAAGCCCAAGAAGTGCATGGGGAAGAAGGTCACGTTGAACGAGATCAGGGTCCACCAGAAGTGAATCTTGCCGCGTGTTTCGTTGTACATCACGCCAGTCCACTTGGGGCACCAGTAGTAGAAGCCAGCGAACATGGCAAACAAAGAACCCGCCACCAACACGTAGTGGAAGTGAGCCACCACGTAGTACGTGTCTTGCACTTGCGTGTCAATCGGTGCCATCGACAAGATCAAGCCAGTGAAACCACCCATCGTGAACACGAAGATGAAGCCCACAGCAAACAACATGGGGGTCTCGAACGTCATCGAACCTTTCCACATGGTCGCGATCCAGTTGAACACTTTCACGCCAGTTGGCACAGAAATCAACATCGTGGCGTACATGAAGAACAGCTTACCTGTCACAGGCATGCCGGTGGCGTACATGTGATGTGCCCAAACGATGAACGACAAAATCGCAATCGACGAAGTGGCATACACCATCGAGGCGTAACCGAACAGTTTCTTGCGCGCAAACGCAGGCACGATGTGGCTGATGATGCCGAAGGCCGGCAAGATCATGATGTACACCTCAGGGTGACCGAAGAACCAGAAAATGTGCTGGTACATGACCGGGTCACCGCCGCCGGCGGGGTTGAAGAACGTGGTGCCGAAATGGCGGTCCGTCAACGTCATGGTGATGGCGCCAGCCAACACGGGCATGACAGCGATCAACAAATAAGCCGTGATCAACCAAGTCCAAACGAACATCGGCATCTTCATCAAGGTCATGCCAGGGGCGCGCATGTTCAAGATGGTCACGATGATGTTGATCGAACCCATGATGGACGAAGCGCCCAAGATGTGCATGGCAAAAATACCAGCGTCCATCGAGGGACCCATTTGCAGGGTCAACGGTGCGTACAAAGTCCAGCCCGCAGCGGGTGCGCCGCCAGGCATGAAGAACGAACCGGCCAACATGGCAGCCGCAGGAATCATCAACCAGAAGCTGAAGTTGTTCATGCGGGCAAAAGCCATGTCAGACGCGCCGATTTGCAATGGAATCATCCAGTTCGCAAAGCCAACGAAGGCCGGCATGATGGCACCGAACACCATGATCAAACCGTGCATGGTGGTGAGTTGGTTGAACAACTCAGGGTTGACCAGCTGCAGACCGGGCTGGAACAGCTCAGCGCGAATCAGCAACGCCAAAACGCCGCCGATCATCAGCATGGTGAATGCGAACAACATGTACAAAGTACCAATGTCTTTGTGGTTGGTCGCGTAAACCCAACGACGCCAGCCGTGTGGCGCGCCGTGGTGGTCGTCGTGGCCGTGGTCGCCCACTGCGTGACCGTGAGAGTCGAGTACTGCGCTCATGATGTTTTCCTTCTAAACGCTAGTGAATTAACGGGCGGCTTTGACTTCGGCGGGCTGAACCAGCTGGCCGGTCTTGTTCGACCAATTGTTTTTGGTGTAGCTGATGACGGCCGCAATGTCGGTGTCGCTCAGTTGCTTCCAGCTTGGCATCGCCAAGTTGTTTTGACCGTTCAACAACACTTTGATTTGCTTGGTCTTGTCAGCATCCAACACAACAGCTGCGCCGTCGAGTGGCTTGATCGGGCCTGCACCCTTGCCGTTGGGCTGGTGACATGCTGCGCAATTGGCTGCATAGACTTTTTCACCACGCTTGGTGATGTCTTCCAAGGTCCAGACTTTGGATGGATCGTCTTGCAACGCAGCCATTTTCTTTTGCTGATCAGCCACCCATGCGGTGTAGTCTTCTGCGCTCAACACTTTGACGTGAATGGGCATGTAAGCGTGCTCTTTGCCGCACAACTCTTGACATTGACCGTGAAAGTCGCCCACGGTTTCTGCACGGAACCAGGTGTCACGCACAAAACCGGGAATCGCGTCTTGCTTCACGCCCAAGGAAGGCACGGCAAAGGCGTGAATCACGTCATTGGCGGTGGTGATGATGCGAATCTTTTTGTTCACAGGCACGACCAAAGGATTGTCAACTTTGAGCAAGTAGTCATCCACATCAACGCCTTTGGCGCCGTTGTTAGACATTTCGCGCTGTGCGTTGTCCAAAGTCGAAATGAAGGCAATGCCCTCGCCTTGACCTTTGAGGTAGTCGTAACCCCATTTCCACTGGTAACCCGTGGCTTTGATGGTCAGGTCAGCATTGGACGTGTCTTTTTGAGCAACCACGGCCTTCGTGGCGGGCAGTGCCATCAAGATCACGATCACAAAAGGAATGATGGTCCATGCAATTTCAACTTTGACAGACTCGTGAAAAGTGGCGGGCTTGTGGCCCACGGATTTGCGGTGTTTCCAGATGGAATAAAACATCACACCAAACACGGCCACAAAAATCACCGTACAGATGATCAGCATGAACCAATGCAACCAGCCTTGCTCTTGGGCAATTTTTGTCGCACCGGCTTGCAAATTCAGTTGCCTGACGCCCGGGCCTCCGGGCAAGTCATTCACAGCCCAAGCTGCTGTACTCGCCCAGGCGGCGGCGAACAGCAAACCCGAAGCCACCTTTTGTAAAAGATTGTTCTTCATCACGTTAGATTGCCTCAATTGATAGCTTTCAGCATTACAAACTCAACAAACACTGATGTAACTCAATGTCCAAAGTTGGGGTTTGTCCTATAAATATCCAGCAGGGATTCTAGCAAGGGTCAATCTCGCTTTGATTGACTGAGCAACGAACGCATATCCTGAAGGGTCACTGTACTTTGGCTGGTCATTTTGGCGCGTGGTAAGGGTTTCAGTGCATGACCATAAATAACTTCGACCGTGACTGCCAAACGACCGTCATGCATAGGCTGAGCCAATGTCAACAGCATTTGTTCAAGCTGGGCTCGCCAAGCCCTTCCTCGCAAAGAGGCAAAGCGGTCTCGGTGCAAGTTACGCCCCAAAACGCGGCATTCAGCCAACAAGCTCGCGGGGCTGTCATACGTGAGGGTGATGCGCTCCATGTCCATCACCGGCTCAGCAAAGCCGGCTTGCACCAACATATCGCCCCAATCGTGCATGTCCGTGAAGGCATGGCAAGCCGGTGGCCAACCCGCTTGGGCATACACCGCATTGAGTTCACGCATCGTGTCCGGTCCGAGACAAGAGAACATCAAAAAGCCATCGGTCGCCAGCATTTGGTGCCATTCACGCAGCAAAGCCTGTGGGTCAGCAGCGGTGTGAAGTGCCATGTTGGCCCACACCATCTCGGCAGTCCCCAGCTCGGGGGGCGAGAACGACACGCGGTCAGGGCGCGCCAGCCGCTGCCACCAAGGCGTTTGAAGCTCTTTTTTAGCCCGCGCTGCACGCTCGGCCGATGGTTCCACCACATCGCACAAGGCTTTGGGGTAACGCGCACGCACGGCCTTGTGGGTGTTCAGTCCACCACTCACAGGTGCCCAGTCCACCCAGCGTTTAGGTTCGAGGCGAATCCATTGCAGGCGGTCTTCCATCCGTCGCCCCACCTCTTCATTGAGCCAAGGCGACTGGGCGTGTGGCCACTGCGCCCAACGGGCGCTGGCAATGGGGTCTAGAGTGGGGGGGCGCTCGGCAGGAGTATCAGACATGGGTCAGCAGTATATTGAGGCATGACGTTCGCATCCCGCAGCAAAGCCTTGTTCGAATTTGGGTTGAGTCCATGGCTCAAGCCACGCGCTTGGCCCAGCCTGTGTCAGATTTGCCAAGCTTGGCCTAGCCGGCCGGTGTGCGAAAACTGCATGGTGCGCTTCGCGCAACCACAACCACGTTGCCCCACCTGCGCACTGACACTCACCCTTGGCCACTGCCGCCAATGCGTCCAAAGTCCGCCACCGATCGATGCCTGCGTGGCTGCCGTCAGTTACACATTCCCATGGTCTGAGTGCATCGCGCGCTTCAAATTCCAAGCCGAGCCCAGCTTGGGACGCAGTTTGGCCGAGGTCATGCGGCACGCGCCTTGGGTCGAGCCGGCACTAGACGCCGCCCATGCGGTGATGGCCATGCCCCTCTCTGCCCAACGATTGCGCGAGCGTGGCTTTAACCAAGCCTTCGAACTGGCCCGTCACCTTGCCCCCGACAAAGCCGACGCCCACACCTTACGACGCGCCACAGACAGCGCCCATCAAGTCGGCGCTGAACGCGACGCCCGCTTTGACAATGTGCGCGACGCCTTTTGGATTGAGCCTTCACGGATGACCTTCGTACAAGGTCGGCGCTTGGTTTTGCTCGACGATGTGATGACCACGGGTGCCTCACTTTTTGAGGCCGCGCGCACTTTGCGGGCCGCAGGAGCAGCACACATCACAGCCATGGTCTTGGCCCGCACCGAAACGCGCCATCACGGACCGGACGACTGAAGCTTGCGAGACAATGTGGGCATGTTTCATATCGTCCTCGTTCACCCTGAAATCCCCCCCAACACGGGCAACATCATTCGCTTGGCGGCCAACACGGGCTGCACCTTGCATTTGGTGGAACCTTTGGGGTTTTCGATGGATGACAAACACATGCGCCGCGCCGGACTCGACTACCACGAGTACGCGCCCGTCTTGCGTCACGCCGATTGGGCGACGTTCTTGCAAGACGCTCAACCCGCTGCAGACCGTATGTTTGCCCTCACCACCAAGGGCTCGGGCACGGCCCACGACATAGCATTTCAACCGGGCGACTGGTTTGTATTTGGTTCAGAAACCAGCGGTTTGCCGGCTGACTTGCGCGACACCTTCGCCCTCAACCAACGTCTGCGCTTGCCCATGCGCGAGGGCCAACGCAGCCTCAACCTGTCAAACGCCGTCGCGGTGATCGTGTTTGAGGCTTGGCGACAAAACGGGTTTACGCATAAAGCCTAGTCAGCGACTCGGCCACACACACGGGCTTGTCGGAGCCCTCTCGCTGCACCGACACAAGCCATGTCAGCTGCATGCCATTGTTGTCAATCGGTTCACAAGCTTGAAGCGTCATGTGCGCACGCAAGCGGCTGCCTACCGGCACGGGTGACGTGAAGCGAACCTTGTTCAAGCCGTAATTCACCCCCATGCGCACGTTTTCCACCTTGAAGGCCGTCGCGTAAAAACGCGGCAACAACGACAAGGTCAAAAAGCCATGCGCGATCGTCGTGCCAAAGGGACCTTCTTTGGCGCGCTCGGGATCGATGTGAATCCATTGATGGTCGCCCGTGGCTTCGGCAAATTGGTTGACTTGGTCTTGCGTCACGGTCAGCCAATCGCTGACAACGCCTGCTTGACCAACCGACGCTTGAACGTCTTGCAATGTGTTGAATGTTTTCATGGGCACCACTTTGACGCACATT
>CANBRM010000093.1 GCA_947371915.1 Comamonadaceae bacterium
AAGGGGGATTTGACGCTGGATGCGGGCTACAAAACCACGGTCAATAAATTTGTGGGCTGGCACAAAGACGGCACCCTGCTCAAAGAAGTGTGGGCAGGCTCAGGTGGTTCGACCTATGCCGACTCCATTGGCGAATTCATCAACGGCAACACCGTCATGGTGTTGTCTGGTTCGTGGCAAATCAACCGTCTGCAAAAAGACATTGGCAACAAATTTGACTGGGTGGCCGTCCCCAACCCCTGTGGCGTGGCTGCATGCACTGGCATTCCCGGTGGCGCAGCTTGGGTGGCATTAAAAACCAGCAAATCGCCCAAAGAAGCTGCTGCGTTTTTGAACTTCATGGCCGCTGAAGCCAACTACGCCGAATTCATTGCCAAAACCAACAACATTCCTGCACACGCAGGCTTGGCCAAAAAAGGCGTGAACTACGTCAACGCGCAACCCGCAGCACGAGCAGCCTTGGGCGTGTTTGGATCAGGCGTCGCGCAGTTGTCGCCCGTTGCCTACAAATTCCAAGGTTACAAGTACAACCGGGCCTTGATGTTGCCCACCGTGTCACGCGTCACACAAGCCTTGGTGGGCGAGTTGAGCACTGACGAAGCCCTCAACAAAATCAATGCCGACATGCAAGACGCGGTGAAACAAGCGCAAAAGTAAGTCGGCGCTGTGCGTTTTCTCGCGTTCTTTTTTAACCTTTTTGAACCCGTCTTCCGACTCAGCCAGAAGTGGCTGGGTCAGTCGCGTCTCGCTTGGTTGTTCGTTGCGCCCAACTTGTTGGTGTTTGGCATCTTCACGTTTTTGCCGATTGTCATTAACGTGCTTTACGCCACATCGGCGGGTGTGGCACTCATGCCCACAGAGCGGCCTTATTCAGGCTTAGAGAATTTTGAAATTCTGTTTGAGTGCCGCGATTACTTCGACTTTCAAAGTTGCCGCAAAGACGTCTTTTGGCGTGCCATTGCCAACACCCTGAAATTCAGCGCCATTCAAGTCACACTGATGGTGTTTTTCTCGCTGCTCACGGCCTTGGTCTTGAACCGAAAAATCATCGGTCGTGGTTTTTGGCGTGGCGTTTTTTTCTACCCTGTACTGCTCTCGCCGGTGGTGGTTGCCTTGATCTGGAAATGGCTGCTGCAAAGTCAAGGCGTGTTCAATGCGGTCTTGATCTCGATGAACCAAGGGCCCGTAGATTGGCTCACGGACCGACATTGGGCTTTCTTTTGGACCATCTTTGTGTCGATTTGGGCACACATGGGGTTCTACACACTGATCTTGCTGGCTGGCCTGCAAGCCATCCCCAAAGATGTGTATGAAGCCGCCTTGATGGACAAAGCGTCGTCTTGGCGCACGCTGACCCACATCACCCTGCCCTTGCTCATGCCCAATTTAATCGTAGTGCTGGTGCTGGCCATGATTCGTGCCGTGCAGGTCTTTGACGAAGTGTTTGTACTGACGGGTGGGGGCCCAGGCTCGGCCACCACGTTCATCGTGCAATTCATTTACCAAACAGGCTTTGCCGAGCAAATTCATTTGTACGGTTTGGCTGCGGCCGCTTCATTGGCACTGGCGGTGGGCTTGATCCTGCTCACGCTGCTACAACTCAAATTGACCCGCGCCAAAGACGCCGGGCAAAAGGTGCGTTGACATGGTGTTGAAATTTCTCACCCGCACCCGACACGCTCAGCGCTTCGGCTGGACCGATGCGCTGAGCTATGCGTATTTGGTGATTGGCTTGTTCACCTTGTTTGCCCCTGTGGTGTGGGTGCTGATGTCGTCCTTCAAAACAGAAGCGGCGATTGGCGAATTCCCCCCCACGTTCTTGCCCTACGCCCAGCGCACAGTTCAGCTCGACAACTACCCGCAGCCCTTGCCCTTGTTCAACGTGACCACCGAGCAAGGCGTGGTCAAGCCCATGGCGCAAGTTAGCCGCATCGGCATCATGGCCACCATGGTGGACCCGGCCAAGCCCCAAGAAACGGTTCAAGTCAACATTCAACAACGCCAACCCCTTCGTGAATTGAGTTTCTCCACGAGCAACTACACAGAACTGTTTGGCAAGTTTGCGTTTGGCAAGTACTTGTTCAACAGCGTGTTCATCACCGTTGTGGCCACGGTGATGACCTTGCTCTTCAATTCGATGGCGGCATTTGCGCTATCCAAGTACAAATTCACCGGACAAAAAACGGTGTTTTTGCTCATCATTGCGACCTTGATGATTCCTCCCACCATCGTGTTGGTGCCCATCTTTTTGGTCATCAATTCCGTCGGTCTGCTCAACAGTTTATGGGGCGTCATCTTGCCCGCTGTGGCCACCCCCACGGGCGTGTTTTTGCTGCGCCAATACATGCTGACCATTCCCGACGAGTTGCTTGAGGCAGCGCGCATGGACCATGCCAGCGAATGGCGCATCTACTGGCGCATCGTGTTGCCCTTGAGTGCGCCGGCATTGGCCGTGTTGGCAATTTTCTCGGTCATGTGGCGCTGGAACGACTTCTTGTTGCCGTTAATCGTCTTGTCCAAGTCGGAGTTCTTTACCTTGCAATTGGCGTTGAACTCATTCCAGGGTGAACTCAACACCCAATGGCATTACTTGCTGGCCATGACGGTCATCACGCTGCTGCCCATCACCTTGGTGTTTGCATTCTTGCAGCGCTACATCACCACGGGCATTGCCAGCGCCGGTGTCAAATAACTCGGGAATTTTCTGTGTCCACGCTTGAACTTCACGCCGTCACCAAATCGTTTGGTGACACACACGTCATCCAACCTATCGACCTGAAGGTCCGGCACGGCGAGTTCATGGTCTTTGTAGGGCCGTCGGGCTGTGGCAAATCCACCTTGCTACGGATGATCGCGGGTTTGGAAGACACCACCTCGGGCGACATCTTGATCGACAACGCGGTGGTCAACACCGTGTCGGCTGCGGATCGAGGTTGCGCCATGGTGTTTCAGTCTTACGCGCTTTACCCCCACATGAGTGTGTATGCCAACATGGCCTTCGGCCTTGAAAACATGGGCATGCGCAAAGACCTGATCCAAGAAAAAGTCACCGCAACGGCCAAACTGTTGCGCCTCGACCCTTTGCTAGACCGACGCCCCACCCAGCTATCTGGCGGTCAACGTCAACGTGTTGCCATCGGGCGCGCCATTGTGCGAGAACCCAAGATATTCTTGTTTGACGAGCCCTTGTCCAACCTTGATGCCGAGTTGCGCGTCTCCATGCGCAGCGAACTGCGCGAGCTGCACCACCGCTTGGGGGCAACCATGATTTATGTCACCCATGACCAAGTCGAAGCCATGACCTTGGCGGACCGCATCGTGGTGCTGCGCCAAGGACAAATCGAACAAGTGGGTTCACCGCAAGAACTTTATGAGCGCCCTGGCAACACTTTCGTTGCGGGCTTCATTGGCAGTCCGCGCATGAACTTCATTCCGGTCAGCAGCTTATCGGCCACGCCTGCCGATCAATATGCACCGACTTCAAACACGCACACCTTGGGCATTCGTCCTGAACATTTGATGCTGTGTGGCGCACATGAAGGCTTGTCGGTCACAGTGACCAACACCGAGTACATGGGCTCTCAAACCTTGGTGCAAGCCACCTTGCAAGACGGCACAAAGATTGAGGCGCTGCTGCAAGACACGGCACCGCCCGCACTCCATCAAACCCTCTCGTTGAAAACATCGGGCGCGCACATTCATTCGTTCGACGCCAACGGCCAAGCCCTAGGACATCACGCATGACCCCCTGGACCGCAGAACAATGGGCGCCACACGCGCAAGGCGCAGACGTCCAGCTCACCGCACGCGGCAACCTGCGGGTACGCTTTTTGAGCGACCGCATGGCACGCGTCACCTTCCAACCCAAAGATGGCTACCGCGAGCCCAACACCTGGGCCATTGCGCCCCTCAGCGCACCCGCGCCCAGCGACACGCCATGGCAAGGTCGCCACCGTGATGATCTGTCGTGTTTTGCAACGCCTGCGGTGGCGCACCAGCACAGCCAAGGTTTGCAAACCTTGTTCACCCCTTGCTTGCGGGTCGAGTTGCACACACAACCTTTGCGCTTGGTGTGGCACTGGCAGCAAGATGGCCAAGACGAGGTGGTGCTGTCTGATCGGTCCACCAGCGCTTACCTGAGTGACAAGCGCACGGGGGCGTTGCGGCATTACATCCAACGCGACGATGCCGAAAAGTTTTATGGCTTGGGCGATAAAACAGGCCCGCTCAACCTCAGTGGTCGGCGTCTGCGCACCCTAGCCATGGACTCGCTAGGCTACGACCCCGAACACGGCGACCCACTGTATAAACACTGGCCTTTTGTGTTGAGCCGCACACCCAACGGAAAGTGGCTGGGCCTTTATTACGACACCTTGGCCAGCTGCACGTTTGACTTTGGCTGCGAACACGACAACTACCACGACTTTTACCGCTACGTCGACATCGACGACGGCGACCTCGACTACTACGTGATGGTGGGCAACACGCCCGCTGAAGTCATCCAGCAATTCATGACCTTGATCGGTGGCACGCACTTACCACCGCGTTGGACCGTAGGCTACGCCCAAACCGCCATGGGCTTGGCAGACTCGCCCGATGCACAACATCAGCTGTCGACCTTCATTGATTTGACGCAGCAGCACAAACTGCCCGTGTCAGCATTTCATTACGGCTCGGGCTATTCCTCACGCGGCAAACGCCGCTACGTGTTCACATGGAATCACGACAAGTTTCCAGACCCCAAGTCCTTGAACCAGAAATTTCACGCGCACGGCATGCACTTGGTGGCCAACATCAAGCCATGCTTGCTGGACGACCATCCCGCGTTTGAGGGGCACGTCAAAGACGGCCTTTTCATTCAAGACACCGCACACCAAGCCGTGATCGAGCCCTATTGGGACGGACAAGGTGCGCACTTAGACTTCACCAACCCCCAAGCCGTGCAGTGGTGGCAAACCCAGCTCAAAGCCCAAATTTTGGACATGGGCATGGACGCAGGCTGGAACGACAACAACGAATACGCCATCCTCAACGAAGACGCGCAATCCAACGGCTGGGGCCAAGCCATGGCCATGCATCGCTCGCGTCCCTTGCATGCCTTGCTGATGACCCGCGCCACCTTTGAGGCGCAAGAACAAGCCTTGGGCCGCGACCAAGTGTTCACCGTCACACGCGCAGGCCCACCCGGCATTCAGCGTTACGCACAAACTTGGTCGGGTGACAACACCACCAGTTGGCGCACGCTGAAATGGAACATTCGCACCGGCCTGCAAATGAGCTTGTCAGGCATGTTCAACGTCGGCCACGATGTGGGCGGTTTTTACGGACCCCTGCCCGATCCGGAATTGTTTTTACGGTGGGTGCAAGCGAGTTGTTTGAACCCACGCTTGGTCATGAACTCGTGGAAACCGGGCAATGCCAGCAACTTGCCGTGGATGCACCCCGAGGTCAAAGACGATGTGATTCGTGCCATCGAGTTGCGCTACACCTTGATGCCCTATTTGTGGTCTTTGTTTGAACGGGCGTCGTCACACCACGAGCCCATCATTCGACCGACGTTTTACGACTTCCCGGACGACGCGCAGTGCTTTGAAGACAGCGACGATTTCATGCTGGGTGCATGGCTATTGGTCGCGCCCGTGGTGCACGCGGGCCAAACCACGCGTGAGGTTTACTTGCCTCAACTGGCCCAAGGCGAGTATTGGTTTGACTTTGAAACGGGTGAACGTTTTGCAGCGGGTCAGCCCCACACCGTGCCTGCCCCCCTCAACAAACTGCCCCTGTTTGCACGTCAAGGCGCGCGCATTGCCTGCGCTGCCGCCCAAACTGGGCAAGTGGCTAGGTTTGACGACCCCATCCATCAAACCCGCAACTTCTGAACTGCAGCGGCCTCAAGGCCTCAGCCAACGGTCTCAGCAGACATCGAGGCTGTCGCCATGCTCGACAATGTCAAAATACCGCTGATTCACGTCAGTCGCTCATTTTTTCAAGTCGCTCCGTTCAGCCCCGTTATTGATGTCAAAAGAGAATTTATCGCCCAAGGCATCCGGTCCGGACTTATCTGGGCACACCCCCATGATGCAGCAGTATTTGGGGCTCAAAGCTGACCACCCCGAGACGCTGCTTTTCTACCGCATGGGCGACTTTTATGAGTTGTTCTTTGCGGACGCTGAGAAGGTCACGCGGCTGCTCGACATCACGCTGACCCAGCGCGGTCAGTCCAACGGCGAGCCCGTGGTGATGGCCGGTGTGCCATTTCATTCACTCGAAACCTACCTCTCACGCCTGATCAAGCTAGGCGAATCCGTGGCGATTTGCGAGCAAGTGGGCGATGTGGGTGCCAGCAAAGGCCCGGTCGAGCGTAAAGTGGTGCGCGTGGTCACGCCTGGCACGCTGACAGATAGCGCCTTGCTCAGCGACAAAACCGAAGCCTATGTGCTGGCCATTCACCAAAGCGACCGCCATGGCTGCGGCTTGGCTTGGCTCAGCGTCACACAAGGCTTGGTGCATTTGGCCGAGTGCGAGACGGCCGAGCTGCCCAACTGGATTGCCCGCGTGGCACCCAGCGAAATCATTTACAGCGCCGAAGTCAGCCCTGCGTTTGAGCAACAGCTCAAAGGTTTTTGTGCCCAACTGTGCCTGCCCGCCCAAGTGCGACCCGCGTTTCAGTTTGATGCCGCTTTAGGGGGGCGCAAGCTGCTGGAGCATTTGCAAGCCGCCTCGCTCAATGCGTGGAACGCACAAGACGTGGTGCAAGCCCACGCCGCCGCCGCCGCGCTGCTGACCTACGCCGAACACACCCAAGGCCGCGCCCTCACGCACGTGCACGGTGTATACGTGGCGCGCAACGATGCGCTGATCGACCTGCCGCTCACCACCCGTCGCAACCTAGAGCTGACCCAAACCCTGCGCGGCGAAGACTCGCCCACCTTGTTCTCGCTGCTCGACACCTGCATGACGGGCATGGGCAGCCGTCAGCTCAAAAACTGGCTGCTCTCGCCCGAGCGCGACCGCACACAAGCCATGCACCGCTTGACTGCTATTGAAGCGCTGCAAGACAACCGCACGCAAAGCTACAAAGTGCTTCGCGACGCCCTCAAAGGCTCGGGCGATGTGCAACGCATCAGCGCACGCGTGTCGCTGCGCCAAGTGCGTCCGCGTGAATTGGTGTCGTTGGGTCAAGCGCTACAAAAGGCTTTGCGTATTCAGCCGCTCATTCCCACCTCTCCAGCACAAGCAGCGTTCCAGGCGGAGCGCTCTGCGGAGGTGAAGGAGGAGCTCGCCCAGCGAGCGGGGGACACGCAGCAGAGCGCTCCGCCTGCAACGCTCCTGACGCAAATCGCCCAAGATATGGGCGTACCGCCCGAATGTGGTGCACTCCTGGAGCGCGCTTTGCTGCCCGAGCCCGCCGTCTTGGTGCGTGATGGTGGCGTCATCGGCCACGGCTACGACGCCGACTTGGATGAGCTACGGGCCATCCAAAACAACTGCGACGGCTTCTTGCTCGAACTCGAAGCCCGCGAACGCGAGCGCACAGGCATTGCCAACCTTCGCGTGCAGTTCAACAAAGTGCATGGCTTTTACATCGAGGTCACGCAAGGCCAAATCGACAAAGTGCCGGCCGACTACACACGCCGTCAAACCTTGAAAAACGCCGAGCGCTTCATCACGCCCGAGCTCAAAGCCTTTGAAGACAAAGCCCTCAGCGCGCAAGAGCGTGCCTTGGCTCGCGAGAAGTTTTTGTTCGAGCAACTGCTCGACACCTTGCAGCCCTTTGTGCCAGCCCTCACCCGCTTGGCCCAAGCTGTGGCCACGCTGGACGCGCTGTGCGCCTTGGCCGAACGCTCGCTCACGCTGGGCTGGTGCGCGCCGGAGTTCGTGAGAACCCCATGCATTGAAATCGTGCAAGGACGTCACCCCGTGGTGGAAGCTCGCTTGGCCGAAACGCATGGCGTGGTAGCAGGCGGTGCTGCGAAAACCTTCATTGCCAACAACACCATGCTGGGCCACAAACAACGCATGCAAGTCATCACCGGCCCCAACATGGGCGGTAAGTCGACCTACATGCGCCAAGTAGCCATCATCGTGTTGCTGGCCAGCATGGGCAGCCATGTGCCGGCCACGGCGTGCCGCTTAGGTCCGATTGACGCCATCCACACCCGCATTGGCGCGGCCGACGATTTGGCCAATGCACAATCCACCTTCATGCTCGAGATGACCGAAGCCGCGCAAATCTTGCACGCCGCCACGCCGCACAGCTTGGTGTTGATGGACGAGATTGGCCGCGGCACATCCACCTTTGACGGCTTGGCCTTGGCCAGCGGCATTGCCACGCACTTGCACGACAAGACCCAAGCCTTCACGTTGTTTGCCACGCATTACTTTGAACTCACCGAGTTCCCTGCCAACCACCGCGCTGCGGTGAACGTGCACGTGAGCGCGGCCGAGAGTGGCGCGAGCATTGTGTTCTTGCACGAAATTCAGCCTGGCCCCGCCAGCCGCAGCTACGGTATTCAAGTGGCCCGCTTAGCTGGCATGCCTTCTGCTGTACTCAGCCATGCCCGCCATGCCTTGGCCTCGCTCGAAGCGGGGGCTGATGCATCGAAGGTTCAAGTCGACCTCTTTGCGCCTCCCCCGTTGCAAGACGATGTGGGCCCCAGCCCACTGCAAGCCAAGCTGGCCGAGATCGACCCCGACAAACTCAG